>CALMUT010000027.1 GCA_937872925.1 uncultured Myxococcales bacterium
CGGAGCTGCGCGCACACTTGCTCGCGCAGCACGACGTCGAGGGGCGGACCTGCAACGCCTTCGAGACTCGCGCCCAGCAAGATGTATCCGAGGTCACTGTAGACCGGTGCAAAGCCGGCACCAGGCGCCGCGCCGGGGTTTTCTGGTGCGCGTCCTTCGGCTGCGGCACGCAAAGCGCTGGCTCGGTCCACGCCGCGGCGGCGCTGCAGCGGCGCGAAGAGTTCGAGATGCGCGAGGAGTCCCGCGCGGTGCGCCATGAGCAGCTCGAGGGGCACATCCGCGCTGGGCGTTCCGGCAGTCAGCGGAAGCAGGCTTTCCAGGGGTTGATCGAGCCGAAGCTGGCCCGCATGCGCCAAACGCGCCGCGGTCAGGGCGGTGACGGGCTTCGTCACACTTGCGAGGTCGAAGGGCGTCTCGGGCCGAGTCGGGCAACCTGGACTCGTTTCCCCCGCGGCGCCGACCGCAAGCTGCCAACCTGCGGGCGTGCGCCAGGCGTGCCCGGCGCTGACGGCTCGGGCGACGCCGGCGGTGACCACTTCCGTCGCGAGCAAGGCGTCGAGACTCGGATCATGAGCGATGCCGTGGCCGAAAGTGGCTGTGCTGGGGGGCGCGTGTGTCGACATTATCGTGAGGATCGAGCGGTCCGAGTCGATGGGCGTCGATGGGCTCGACCAGGAGGAGGGAGGGGGCAGGCGGGAGGAGAGCCAGGGAAGACAGGGGAGCGGAGGGGCCAGGGCAGGGAGGAGAAGCGGGCAGGGGCGACGGGTTTTTGACCGCGCGGGCAGCGGACCGGTATGCTTAGGAACTGCGGCATCTTACGCCTGCCGCTTCCGATCTATGTCCACGTTTGCATGGCAAGCCCGCTCCCGCACCGGGGAGCTCCGCAAGGGCACGATGGAGGCCGACGATGAGGCCGCCGTCAACGCAAAGTTGCGCCAGCAGCAGCTTTCGCCCGTTGCCGTCAAAAAAAAGCGCCAGCTAGGCAGTCTCCAGATCGGCAGTGGCGTGACCACCAAGGATTTGGTGACGTTCACTCGCTTGTTCGCCACGATGATCGACGCCGGGTTGCCCCTGGTGCAGTGCCTTGAGATCCTCGCCGGGCAGCAGGCCAATAAGGTGTTCGCCGGAGTGCTCCGGGATGTGAAGTCTTCCGTCGAGCAAGGCGCGTCTTTCAGTGAAGCGCTGCGCCGCCACCCCAAAGTCTTCGACGAGCTGTTTGTGAACCTGGTGCATGCCGGCGAGGTCGGCGGCATTTTGGACACCATCATGGCGCGGCTCTCCGTTTATCTGGAAAAGCGCCAGAAGCTCGTCCGCCAGGTGCGTGGCGCCATGGTGTATCCGGCCATCGTGATCGTCGTCGCGGTCGGCGTGATGGCCGTGCTGCTGACGTTCGTGATTCCGGCCTTCGAGCGCATGTTCGCGGATTTCGGTGGCGGTAAGGAAGCGCTTCCCAAGTTGACGCAGGTCATCGTTGCGCTCTCTCACGCCTTCGTCTCCTACTTGCCCTTCATGATCGTGGCCTTGGTGATCGGCACGGTTGCGTTCGTGTATTCGTACCGTACCGCCGGCGGAAAGCGATTTTATCATAGCGCTTTGCTCAAGCTGCCGCTGGTCGGGTCTGTTCTCAAGAAGATCGCCGTGGCGCGGTTCACGCGCACCCTGGGCACGCTGCTCCAGTCCGGCGTGCCCATCTTGGATGCCTTGGATATCTGCGCGCGCACCAGCGGCAACGTGATCATCGAGTCGGGCATCCAGCATGTGCGCCAGAAGATCAGCGAAGGAAAGAACATGGCCGAGCCTCTGACCGAGGCCGGAGTGTTCCCAGACATGGTGGTTCAGATGATCGCGGTCGGCGAACAGACCGGCGCGCTGGACCAAATGCTCAACAAGATCGCGGATTTCTACGAGGAAGAGACGGACATCGCTGTGGCCGCCATGACGAGCGCCATCGAACCCATCTTGATGGGCGGTGGGGGTGGCATGGTGGGTGTCGTGCTGATTGCGATGTACCTGCCGATCTTCTCGCTTGCGGGGAACATCAAGGCGGATTGATCCGGCGCGCAGCCGCAGGCCGGCGGGGACGATAGTGGCGGTTCGACTCGGAATTCCCGAAGCTCTCGCGGACGCGCCGCTGCCTCGGCGCCTGGCGTGGATCACCCTCGCGCGACTCGTATTACTGGTCGCCGCGCTGTCACTGCTCGGCATCTTCTATCTGCGGGGCGAATTCCGACTCGAGACGTACTCGATTCAGGTTGCGCTTGTCATTTTGGGCTGCTCCTTCGCGCTGGCGGGCGGCTACGCCGCCGTGCTTCGCTCGGGCAAGCGTCTTGAGCTGCTAGCCGATGCGCAGCTGGTCCTGGATCAGTTGACCTGGACGGTGCTTGTCTACCTGACCGGGGGCGCTTCTAGTGGAGCCACGAGCTTCTTCGGCCTGAGCTGTTTGATGGGGGCCATCTTGCGCGGCTTGCCCGGGGCGACCCTCGCGGCCATTAGTGCGGCGGCGTTCTACGCGGGGCTCGTGGCCTTGCTTCGGTTCGAGATCATCGCGCCGCCACCGGACCAGCCGCAGGCTTTGTATCAGATCAGTGGTGACGAGCTTGCGTACTACGGCCTCGTCAACCTGCTCATGCTCGTGGTCGTCACTTTGCTGGCCGGCTACCTAGCGGAACGTCTGCGGGTGACCGGTGGACAACTGCAGAAGGCAGAGGAACGCGCAGAGCAGGCAGAGCGCCTCGCAGCGCTCGGACGCCTCGCCGCGGGCCTGGCCCACGAAATCCGCAACCCACTAGGCTCAATCGCTGGATCCATCGACCTACTGCGCACCAGCACGGCGCTCAGTGAGGAAGACCACGAGCTCTGTTCCATCGTCAAGCGCGAGGCGTCTCGGCTCAACGATCTAGTGACGGATATGATGGATTTGACGCGACCTCGCCCACCGGAGATAGGTCAGGTTGATGTCGCCATCGTTGCTCGCGAGGTCGTCGAGCTCGCCAGCCGCTCTGGTCGCGGCGCTTCGGACGTTCGCGTCGAGTACTCCGGACTCGAGCGCGCGGCGGTGCGCGCGGATGCGTCTCAGATGCGACAACTCGTCTGGAATCTCGTGCGCAACGCGGTACAGGCCAGCGCAGCGGACGACTGCGTGCAAGTCTCGGTCACGGCCGTAGGGGAGGAATTCCTGCTCGCGGTGCAGGACGATGGCGTGGGCATCGACGCCGCTGCGCGAGACCGCATATTTGACGCATTCTTTACGACCCGCTCCCAGGGGACCGGCGTGGGGCTCGCCGTGGTCAAACGCATTGCGGACGACCACGAATTTCGGATCGAAGTGAAGAGCGATCGGGGCAAGGGCGCTCGCTTCGAGGTGCATTTGCCCACGGCGGTGGCGGCAGTCGTGAACGATGGAGCGTGACGCCGGCGCCACAGTTGTCGGTCACGGCCCACCCCGGCCGTGGGATCCGGCCTCCGGGTCGGCCGCCAGGAGCCCAAATTCCAGCGGCTATTTCAAAATTTCCCGTGAAGAGTGAAGCTTTGGCACCCCCCTTGCGTACAACCATTCAGGACGCACGTTAATACGAGGACTGAATCATGAACCGCCGCGCTCTTCTCATCTTCACTCTCACTCTCGGACTATCCCTGCTCGCGCCGATGGCTTCGGCGGGAGAGTCGCCCGAAGCGTTCATCAAAGAGCGGCAGGCCAAGCTTGCCAGTTTGCTGAAGGGCAAGGGCAATGACGCCAAGGTTGCAGCCATATTCGACGAGATGCTGGACTACGAAACCCTCGGCAAGGCCTCTTTGGGCAAGCACTGGGACGAGCGCAGCGCAAAAGAGCGCGAAGAGTTCCAGACGGTTCTCAAGCGCCTAGTGCGTAACGCCTACCGCAAGAACTTGAAGAAGACCCTCGACTACGACATCAGCTACAAAGGTGAAACCAAGGCAAAATCCGGTGTGCTTGTACGCACTGTGGCGACCAGCCGAGCCAACAAGCGGGAGGAGCCCGTAGCTATCGACTACCTGGTACACAAGGTGAACGGTAAGTTGCGGGTGTATGACATCAGCACGGAGGGTTCGAGTTTGACTCGGAACTACAAGAACCAGTTCAACCGTGTGATCAAGAAGAAGGGCTTTGCCGAGTTGATGAAGCGCATGAAGACGAAGTTGGACAAGGAAGAAGCATAGGGAAGTGCTTGCATAACTGAAGCCCGGGCGCCGACGCTCTGGGCCCCTCGACGGGTCGCTGATTGGCGGCCCGTCGCCCGTTTGTGGAGCGGCGATGCTCCTGGCGACGGGCATTGTGGCCAGCAATTTCCCTTGAGAAAATCGCGCTGATACGATCCGTCTGGTGCCTCCCGTCGAGCAATCCCCGGCCCCTCCTTGGGTCGCTGCCGAGCTGCCACCGGATCGAGACGATAGCGTCGTTCCGCTGCGCCTCGCGGTGACGCAGGGGCAGCTCGGCATCGAATTGTACCGCGAGATGTGCGTGGACCCGATCCGGGTCACTGAGCTGTCCCTCGCCCTTCCGGGTCTGAAGTTCCCCATCGATCTTGGCGGCGGCGTGCCGGCGTTCCGTCACCGCCGGGGACAGCTTGGGCGCGTCACCCTCGTTCTGGAACCGGTGCGCCTTGCGCGTCACTTCCGGCAGCGCCTGCGAGACTACTTGGGCGCGGCCACGCAGCTCGAGGTGTGGCCCTTGGAGGAGGGCATCGGTGTTGGGATGGTGGGGGACACGGGCGCCCTTGCCTTTGACGTGTTGTTCGCGCCGACCCTCGGAGAGGCGCGCTTTGTGGTGAGTGACGCCCGTGCCGCCGGGCTGTCCGGTCCCGCCCTGGGTTTTGCGTTGCGCGCGTTAGACACGGCGTTGGGACGTAGCTTTGAGCGTCACGGCCGGATCATCACCATGGCTCGCGCGGCTTACCATGTGGCGAGCGCCATCCTGCCGCTGGTTGGCGCTCGGGTACCCTCAGTAGACGGGGTGAACTTCGGGAGCGTCGAACGCTACGAGGACGAACTGTCCGTCAGCATGGACGCCAGCTACGGTCCGCCGGCCGTCACGCCGCGTGCTGCGCGTGCGCTTGAGCTGGCGCTCTTGGTTCACGACGCCGACGACGCCGCGAGCCGCGGCGATCTGCCTGCCGCGCGGGAAGGCTACGTCGCCGCCCTGGAGCGCGCCCCGCGTCACCCCGAGCTTGCGCGAAGCGTCGCGGAGATCGATGCGATCTCCGGCAACCGCGCGGAATCCGCCCTGGGCATGTTGATGGAAGCTTTGCCTGTGACCCGGGCCGGGGCGTTCGTGGCGGATCTGCTAGTGGAACAGGGGGATCGCGCTGCTGCTGCGAGCGCGCTGTCGGAGTCGATGCAGCGCGAGCGATACGCGCCTCTGGCCGCGCTATGCTGGGCACGTTTTGCCGAGCTTGCGGAAACAGCGCAGGAGCGCATGCGAGCCCTGGATGAGGCTGTCGCGCGGGCGCCGGCTCTGTCGCGGGTGCGCTTCGCGCGGTTTGTCGAGCGGGTGCGCCTTTCGGACGTGCCGCGAGCGTTTGCCGATGCGCAGCACCTCGAAGCCGCAGCGCGGGGTCCGCGGGGGCGCCACGAAGTCTGCGTTCGCGTTGCAGCGGTTTTTGACAGCAGCGAACTCGGGCGGGAGGCGGGACAGTGGTACGAGCGCGCGCTGCGTTACGTGCCGGATGACCCGGCGGCCACTGCGGGGCTTGCACGGGCGCTATCGCGAGCGGGCAAGAAGGAGCGTGCCTACGCTCTGTTTGAGCGCGCTGTCAGTTGTAGCGAGGCGCGGGGCGAAGTGGACGCCGACGCATTGGCGGATCTCGCCCTTCATCTCGCCCAAGAGCTGAATGATCTGCCCCAGGCGATTGCCCGGGTGCGTTTGGTGCCCGCGGCGTCTGCGCGCGCCGGGCAAGCACGTTATCTGGAAGCAAAATGGCGGGCTACGGTCGGTGACATCGCCGGCGCGTCTTTGGCTTACGCGCGTCTGCGTGACACGGTGGAGCTCAGCGGCTACCAGCACGTGCCCGCAAGGTATCTAATGGACGCCGCGAACCACGAACTGTCGCAGCAGGAGGACTTGATCGCAGCCGAGCGCCATCTCGCGGTCGCCATGCGGGTCGCGCCCCAGGACGCGCGGGTGGCCAAAGCGTATCGCGACGTCGCAGCGCGCATCGCCCAAGCCTCTCGAAACGAACGCCGTCGGGGGCGGGGGGAGCCCGGGTGGGTCGGGAGCGACGACGAAACCGGCGCTGGTGCGGATCCTGCGCTCGGTCCGGACGAAGAAACGAGTGCCGGAGAAGGGACTGGTTCAGGCGACAGCGACGGCGGTGGCGCCTAGGGCGGCGCCCGCAGACCCGGCCGTGGACTCGACGAACTGACGATGTAGATCCCGCGCGATGTCGTCCGCTGCGTCTGCGGGCACAACGAAACTCTGTCGCAGGGGATGGCAGAAGACTTGGTCCGGCTGCCCAACGGTGGCCAATGCGCGCGCTACCTTGCCGGGGTCGGTGCCGGATTCGACACCGACCACGCTGACCACGGCGCGATCCGTGCGCACATTGTCGAATCCCGCGCGGGCGAGCGCCGCACCGACGCCGTCGGCATTGGCCACGCTGACCAAGGGGTACCAGGCTGCCACGCGTTGCCCCAATACGGAGAGGTCGCCGAGGGGTAGTTCGAGGTCTTGCGCGACCGCCATCAGCCGTCCCACGGCGTTGACCTCCGCGTCCACGACCACGACGGGCCGCGCGACCACGATGGAAAGCGCCAGGGCGCCGCTGTCCGCCGCGCTCACGAGGGTCTCTTTGCCGCCTCCGTTGGCCGCGTCGCCGGTTCGGCGCGCGGCAATGGTGACTTTGTTCCTGCGTGCCCACTCGACGGCCTGGGCGTTCAACACTTTTGCGCCGGCTTCCGCCATCTCTTGCATGGTTTCGTAGTCCAGCGCGAGCATGTGCTCGGCGTGGGGGACCACACGGGGATCCGCCGTATAAACACCGTCTACGTCGCTGTAGATCTCGCAGCGTTCGGCGCCGAGTGCTGCGGCAAGGGCTACCGCTGTGGTGTCGGAACCGCCGCGCCCAAGGGTCGTGATCTCCCGGCGGTAGCTCATGCCTTGGTAGCCCGCGACGATGACGATCCGACCCCGCGCGATTTCGTCGTCGATGCGATGGGGGCGGACCTCGATGATGCGCGCGTCGAAGTGACGATCGTTCGTGATGATGCCGGACTGGGAACCCGTGAAGCTGACAGCATCGTAGCCGCGCGCTTGGATCGCGATCGACAAGAGCGCCATGCTCACCCGTTCCCCCGTGCTGACGAGCATGTCGAGTTCGCGCTTAGGCGCGGCGGCCGCCGTGTTGTCCGAGCCCTGAGCGGCTTCGCTAGCAAGGCTGAGTAACTTGTCGGTGGTCTTGCCCATGGCGCTGACGACGACGACGACGTCGTTGCCAGCTCGCTTAGTATCGACCACCTGGTCCGCGACGCTTCGCAGCTTGTCGATATCCGCAACGCTGGAGCCGCCATACTTCTGAACGACAATCGGCATGACCATGCCGGCTACCACAGGCCCCGGTCTGGGGCCAAATCTCCCGCAATTCGCCCGGCTACAGATCGAGTTGCACGGCCCGGGGCCCGCTCGCCTCCAGGAGCCAGGCCGTCCACGGTTGAAAGCCGACGCCCGAAGCGTCGGCCGCCATGCTGCCGGCGAGCGTCATGGCGGATCTTGGGTGCTGCTCTACCAAGTCAGCCAACGCTTCCGTCGCGGCTCCGCCCGTGGGGGAGATCACCGCAAGCCGTTTCCCGTTTTCGTCTTCCAAGTGCAAGCCGTCGCCACGTTCCACCACGACCCGGGCCGGGGCGAGCAATACCGCAAGGGGTTGATACACCAGGCGCAGGGGATCCTGACGTACTCCTGGGGCAAGCGCCATGTCAGTGCGTGCGCCGGACAGGGCGCGTTCTAGTTGCGCTCGTGCAGCGAGGGGGCGCATTTCGTACTGATGGATCAGGATACGTGGGGGCTCCGTGCTCGCGAGCCGTTGCGCCAAGTCCACGTCGAGCATGCGTCCGGTCTGGCCGTGTGAGAGACCGCGCCCCGGGCAAGCAACTTCCCGAAACATCTCGCCGGTCGATAGGTCGACCAAGAGGCGCGTCTCGACGGTCAAGACACCGCGCTGTCTTGTCCTCCCGACTTCTACGAGTTCGAGACCGCTGAGCTCTTTGGCGCCAAGCGGTCCTGGCCCACAGAGTTCCGCCTGCAGTTCCGAGGCGGCTCCGCGCAGCGCATCCACCGCGTGGCCCAAGGCCGCCAGGGTGATGGCCAGTTTTGCGGCAGCGCGTTCCTCAACGGCGCGTTCTATCGCGTCTACCAAGCGCGCCAGCGCGTCGAGTTCGCGGCCGCGGACCAATTCGACGATGTCGTCGAGCGCCTCGTCGGTGCTCGAGCTTTCCCCGACAAGCCCCGCGCGCAGGACGGCGGCGGCGAGCTTCTCGAGCTCTTCTGCGAGGCCCAGCTCCGCAACCCTCTCGAGGTGCAGGGAGCTGGGAGGCACCGTTTCCGACGCAGGGCCCGCGCTGGGTCGGATCGAAGGGCGGATGGAGTGGGGTGCTGCCGAGCCCAGCCCGACTCCTCCGGCGAGGCCCAAGCGTTCGAGGGCATGGCTGACGTCCGAACCGGAACTAGTCCCGGCCACGAATACCTTGCGTCCGCGTCCGAAGGGATCGCGAACCACGACACTAGCGCCGCCCTGTTCGGATTCAATTTCCACGACGACACTCACCACACGCGGTTCCTTCATTCGCCGGCCTTCGCTGGTGGTAGCGCTCGGATGAGTTTGCGCCGGCGCCTGCGCGCGGCGTGGCGGACGTGGGACGCCACGCCGGAAAGATTGCTGAGCATGAGTTCATCGATCAGGGCGCGGGCGGCTTCTGTGCGTCCCTCCGCCAGCAGCTCGTCCGTGCGCTCCAAGTAGGTTCGGGCGATGCGCGTCATGGCGCCGGCGTTGCGCGCAAGGGCGTCAGAGAAGGACGAAAGCGCTCGGCGATAGCCGGCGACCGCGCGCGACAGGTTACCCGCGGTGAGCCACAAATTGCCCTGCAACAGTCCCGGTGTTGGCCAGCTTGGATCTGCGTCTTGGGCGCGATCCAGGGCCACACTGCTGGCCTCACGCATGCCGAGGGCTCGTAAGATCCAGGACTTGATCACCAGTAAGAACGCTCCGAAGCGGTGACGCTTGGTTGGCGCCGCGCCTGGTGCGCGGGCCAGAGCCCGAGGCGTCTTTGGGCGCTCGGTCCGCTTGGCCAAATCCTCCGGTGCATCGCCGCGCATTTCCAGTCGAGCCAGGGTGGAGTCGCGGGCGGCTTCGACTTCGGTGGAAAGGGCTGGATCCGCGTCCAAGCTGTCCAGCCAGAGCAACGCGCGTTCGTCGCCAGCGCGGCCGATGGCGCGGAGCGCGGATCTGCGAAGCTCGACTTCGGGCTGCTGCATCTGAGCGAAGGCGAGCTCTGCGAGCGCGGGGTCCCAGATGGAGTCCAGGGCGGCGAGGCGTGTGGACTCTCGGGCGTCGCCCAAGGCCTCGCGGATGCAATCCGAACCCCGGAAGTCGCCCCAGAGCGCCAGACCCTCCGCGATCGCCAGGCGCTCGGCGAGGTCCGACGCGCGCGTGTCGGCTGCAGTGAGTAGTCCCACCACTCGGCGGTCGTCGATGCGAGCCAGGGCTCGGATCGCTTCGGTGCGCACATCGCTCCGCGGGTCGTCCAGCAGTGCAGACGCAAGCATGGGTAGGGTGCGTGGGTCCGCCGAGGGCCGCAGGGCAGCGATGCGCTCCACGGCTTCGGCGCCGTCGGCCTGATCCAGCAGTTCCCCCAGGCGGTCCAACAGGAAGGCGGACGTGGAGTCGTCGGCATCACGAAGGTGCAACGCGACGCGAGCACGCTCCGCCGTCTTCAGTTTGCTGAAAGCGTCGCCGGCATCGGTGCCGTCGACGACTCGTGCGACTGCCTTCGACAAGACGTTGAGCTCGGCGGCGACTTCCGCGAGTTCATTCCGCGCGGAGCGACCAGCGGCACCGCTGCGCTTGGCCTGGAGTTGGAGCAAATCTCGCTCCAGTTCAGGCTCCTGGGACGAGTAGGACAAGTCGAGATCGTCCAGGATATCTTCGTCGTCTTGCGCCAGTTCCGATAGCCTCAGCAGTGCGGTGCGCTTTTCGAGCAAGGATGCCCCGCGCGCCGCCGCCGTGAGTGCACGCAGATCGGAGCTTTGGCCGAGGGCGCGCCGACGCACGCGCGCCGCCAAGACGGCGGCCAAGAGTGAGCGACTGGTTGAAGTCGTGGCGGGCGTTGGCTCGGCTGCGCGGGCCAGCTGCTTGGAAAAATGCAGTTGCGCGTCTCGCAGCCAGTCGCTTACGGCGGTGGCAATGTCTTGCTCGCCGGGTTCGTGTCGGACAATTCCCTGCTCGACTAGTCGCAAGAGGTGGTCGTCGGTTTCCGTCAACTCCGGGCCCCTCAGCTTGGTCGTGGCTTTGCCATGAATAGCCCGGCGGTCGAGGCGATCCAGAGACTGCCGTCGTGCTGCGCTTGCGCGATCCCCGTGATGGATTGTCCCGTGCTGCCTGCAATGCTGCACGCTGTATGGGCCGCACCCGTCGATAGGTCGACCAAGAGCAGCGCGGCGTCTTGGAACGCAGTGCCAAAGACTCCGACCCACAGCGTCGTTTCGTCGAGGCACAGCGCACACGCGCCCTGAGTGCCGACAATGCGGCGAAAGGAGTGGCCGCCGTCTTTCGAATGCATGACGCCAATTTCGGGAATTGCGACCAACAGAGCCTCGGCGTTCCGGGCGACCAGTACGTGCTCTGGGGCGCGAGCTTGTTGCACTTCGGGCGGCAAAGGCATACGCGCGCCGGTCGCGATGAACAGCAAATCGCTGCTATCGCAGGCGACGGAGCCGCAGGGGGAAAGTGCTCGTAAGGGGTGCGGAGCCAATAGTTGGGAGAAACTGCCGCCGGCGTCCGTGCTCACCGCAATTTCGCCCGTGTCGAGGAGCAGGGCGATCCCTTGAGCATTTGCCCCCGCTTGCAACACGTAGGGCATGCTTGAAAGCGCGCGCGGAGCATCTCGTTCGAAGGCAGAGACCGTCTCGAGACGGCCATCGGGTCGCGCCCGAAAGAGCTTGCCGGTAACCGTCGCGACTAAGACCGCGTCATCTAGCGCTGTGAGCGTGGTTGCGCGTGCGGGCAGAGCGACGGAGCGCACCGGAGAGCCGAGTCGGTGGAATGCGAGTTCGGCACCCAGGGCAGCAACACCCATTCCGACCGCGGCGACCTGAGACTGTTCGCCGCTCTCGAGGCGTTCGACCTGCCAGGACGGCGCAAGGGGCAGGGGTCGGGCGTCGTCAACGACCTGCAGTTGCCCGAAATTGCCCTCTTCGAAGTCTCCCTCAGCGTCCGCATCCAGCCCGGGCAATTCTTCGTCCACCAAGTCTTCAAGAGGCTCCCCCAGGCCTTCATCCGAGCCGGCAGCGATCCCCTCGAGTTGCACTTCCTGCACGCCCTCGGAGATGTCGAGTTCCGGCAATCCAACGCGGTCATCGCCGGGCTGTCCTTCCTCGATACTCATCAGCAAATCACCGACGTCCAACCCCAGTTCGGTGCTTGTTTCCGCCCCAGAGTGATCCTCTAACTCCGAAAGGTCGACGCCGATGTCCAGGTCGTCGGCGCTATCGTCGTCGGCGTCGTCGCCGTCCAGGGTTGAGAGTTCGGCGAGCTCCGAGCCATAGCTATCTTGAGGCCCCTCTATGTCGTCGTCGTCGCTATGCTCAAGGGGCGGCAATCGTGTCAGCAACTCCTCGTCGTTTTGTGCCGCGGCGATGTCCATCTAGGGCATTTTCACACTAGATCCACTGCAAGGGAAAGGCCTACGCGAGGCCGGCGTGAAGATACACGCTGCGGCGAAGCATCTCTGCGGCATCGCTGGCCACAGCAAACCGGACAAACCCGACAATGCAGTCGCACCTGTCCGCCGGGAGCGCTATGCAAAAGTGGTGACAGTGGAGCCACTCATGGCCGAGGGTCTATGCTCGCGACGGGTCACCGTGCGTGCGCGGGATGTGGTGTATGTCAAAGGAATATTTGAAGCAAGCGAGGGCTTGGGCGTACTTTTTTCGAAGGCCGGAGGCGACTTGATCATTTCAGCCCACGCAAGTCGTCTAGCTGAACTCGACGAGGTCTTGCGCGACCTCACATTAGAAATCGGCGCTATTGTGGAACCTGACACATCCGGTTGACAGCGTCGGCACAAAGGGCCAAAGGTGGGCGCTTCGCTGCGCGGCTCTGGTGTCCCCCGGCCGGGCAAAGCAACCGATGGTGTGACATGGCCGCTGTGCCGCCCAAACCAGACGCGGAACAGTCCGCTGAGCGCACGCCGCTGCCGGCGGACGGAGCATCTCGGTCGGATGCGCGCGTCGTGCTCGCGTGGCGCGAGTGGCTGGGTGCATTGGCGACGGACGCGGAAGCTGCTTTGGCCGCGTCCATGGCTTACAAGGCCCTCGACGATTCTGCTCGGGACGAATGGCTCGGAGCGTTGGAGCAAGATGCGCCGCGCTTGGGTGTGCCGCGTATCGCGGTGTACGCGCCCCTGCTTGCAGTAGAGACTTCCCACGAGCGTCGCCGGCGCATCCTCGACGCCGTAGGTCCCGACGGCGTCCGGGCGGGGCCACGGGTGCCCCCGCGCGGCTTGGTCGGCCGGGGCTCCGATGGGGAGCATGTTGCCGCCGTGATTTGGCCGCTCTATCTTGATTTCGTGCAGGTATTGGCGTGCGGTTTCCGGACCGAACGGGGCTTTTCGTGGGTGCGACACGATCCGATCCTGCAGGACACCGCTGCCCCGCGGGGAGGAGACAGTGTTCAGGGCGTGCAGCTCGACGCCGTGCCACTGAAGAGCTTGATCGACGATCTTGCCATGGCCGTGCTGAGCCACGAACGAAGCGGCAAGGTCCTTCCAGAAGCACTGCGGCTTTTTGCTGACCTTTTTGGTCCTCTGGAGCCCCTCGGAGCCTGACACGCCGCAGATGATTTCGTTGCGTGCGCTTTGCTTGGGGCTCTCGGTCGCAGCGTTTGCGGCGTGCGGCAGCGAGAGTGCACCGCGGCCAAAGCCCCAGAGCCCCTTCGCATCCGGCGGCGTGGCGTTTGTGTACACGGCCGTCGATGGCAGTGAGCTGTCCAGCGCTACGACCCGCGGTCGGGCCACGGCCGTGCTGTTTCTCACGACCTACGATCTCGCGTCGCAGCTCATGGCGCGGCGCTTGGATGGCGTCGTGCGACGTCATGTGCCGCGAACCAACGCGGCGGCGGTAGTGCTGGAGCCGCCAAAGTACGTGGTCATGGCCCAAAGCTTTGGGTCCGCCTTGAACTTGTCGTATCCCGTGGCGATGGCCGACGAATGGAAGGATCGACACACGCCCTTTGGGCGTATCGACCGCGTTCCGACGGTGATCATACTGGATCGTTCTGGGGCTGAAACGACGCGTTTTATTGGAGTTGTGAGCGAGGCTGAATTGGAGTCGGCACTCACCGCCGCCTCCAAGCGGGGCTTTTCCCTTTCTCGCTAAGGGGGTCGGTTCACGAGGGAGGCTTGGCGCTCGCTCCTGGAATATGCGCACCCTGCGCGTGGCCGGGTACGACAGGGTTTGGGGGCGGTGTGCTGGGCGCCGGCGGCCCGGAGGACGGGGTGGAGCCGCGAGAAGTACGGACTCTCCGCGTAGCGTTTGACCACCGCGGGTTGGACGGCTATCAGGCGGGCCGCATGGCGAAGCGGCTCCGGGAGGCACTGGAGGATCCGGATCGCTGGCTCGGCGACGTAGCCGAGTCTGCCCTGCCGTATTGATAAGGAGCATCCCGTGAAAGCCATCAAGAAGGTCGTACTTGCGTACTCTGGGGGATTGGACACCAGCGTGATCCTGACTTGGATCAAAGAGAAGTACGGCTGCGAGGTCGTCGCTTGGTGCGCGGACGTTGGCCAAGCCGAGGAGCTGACGGGGCTTGAAGAAAAGGCCAAGGCCACGGGCGCCGCGAGCTACGTGGTCAAGGACCTGCGCGAACGCTTCGTTCGGGATTTCGTCTATCCGGCCATTCGCGCCAACGCGCTTTACGAGGGCGAGTATCTACTTGGCACGTCCCTGGCTCGCCCTTGCATCATCGAAGGCATGATGGACACCGTGCGGGAGGTCGGCGCGGACGCCATCGCTCATGGCGCGACGGGTAAGGGCAACGACCAAGTTCGCTTTGAGCTCGGCGCCATGCACTTCGACCCCGGTGTGCAGGTCATTGCGCCTTGGCGCGAGTGGGACTTCAAGGGGCGGGCGGATCTGATCGAAGACGCCAAGGCTCGCGACATTCCGGTCGCCGCCAGCGCCGAAAAGCCCTACAGCATTGATCGCAACCTGCTGCATTTGTCGTTCGAGGGCGGCATTCTGGAAGACCCGTGGGCGGAGCCGCCCCCGGATATGTTCATTCTGACCAAGAACCCCGAGGACGCTCCTTCCGAGGGTGAAGTGCTCGAGCTCGGATTCGAAGCGGGCAACCCCGTGAGCATCAACGGCCAGAGCTTTGCGCCAGTCGCGCTACTCAGCCGTCTCAACGACCTCGTCGGCAAGCACGGAGTGGGGCGGGTCGATATCGTCGAGAGGCGCTTCGTCGGCATGAAGAGCCGCGGCGTCTACGAGACGCCAGGTGGCACCGTGCTGGCCAAGGCGCACCGCGCCATGGAGTCCATCACTTTGGACCGCGAGCAGATCCGGATCCGCGACTCGCTCATCCCCGAATACTCCACCCTGGTGTACCGGGGCCTGTGGTTCTCGCCAGAGCGAGAAATGCTGCAGCAGATGATGGACGGGATCCAAAGCCTCGTGAGCGGTGTGGTCCGCCTCAAGCTCTACAAGGGCTCCGTGACGGTGCTGGGGCGCAAGAGCGACAATACGCTGTACCGCGAGGACTTCGTCACTTTCGAAAAGGACGAGGTCTACAATCAGGCTGACGCCGGCGGCTTCATTCGCTTGAATGGTCTTCGGATCCGCCTCGAGGCGCTGCGGCGCCAGAAGCTTGCGGAAAGCGGCAAGTGAAGGCTGCGTCAAATTTGTGAGCACCCTCTACTTGGTGCGTCACGCGCAGGCGTCCTTCTTGTCGGACAATTACGATCGGCTGAGTGAGCATGGGCGAAGCCAGGCGCGCGCGCTGGGCCAGGCTTGGCACGCACGCAAGCTGCGGCTGGACCGGGTGCTTAGCGGACCACGCGAGCGTCAGCGGGATACCGCCAGCGAGGTGCTGGGTGTTCTTGGGGTCCAGCAGTGCAGCCTGGAAAGTGTTGCGGCTTTTGACGAGTACCCCGCCGAGGAGGTGCTGGGCGGCTTCGCCCCGGAGATGCAAGAGCAGCGGGAGTTTTCACAGCTCTTCGCGGACGCGCAGCAGTCCGCGGATCCGCGAGCGCGCGGTCGCGCCTTTGACAAGCTCTTGCAGCACGCCCTGAGACTATGGGCGGCGGGTCGCACGCCCAGGGGCGTGGATAGTCACGTCACGTTCGAAAGGCGCGTGCACGAAGCCTTTAGCGAGCTGATCCAAGGGCAGGGATCCGGACGTAGCCTGGCGTTATTCAGCTCCGCCGGCACCATCGGCGCGATCGTGGGACACGTGCTCGGCACGGATGTGGCGCGACGTCTCGAACTCGGTTGGTCGCTGAACAACGCGAGCGTGAGCGAGATCGCCTTTTCTGCGGGTCGCGTGTCGCTGGTGCGCTTCAACGACGTTGGGCACCTCCCGCACGGGACCTGGACGCGGCGCTAGGTTCGAAGGCGGGACGGGACGGCGACGGGGGCAGGGGCAGCGACAGCGACAAGGGCAGCGCTGAGCCCCCCGCCCCGCCACTGATCCCAGCACTGCCACTACACCCAGCCCCCGACTCTTTCGCTGCCACTGCCACTGAACGAGGCCACTCGCACTCCGGCGGCACCGATCGAGGTTGGGGGGATGCCAGTCGTGGATCCGGCGGGCGGAGAGGAGTAAGACCCTTGGGTCATGCTGTCCTTCGAATTGAACGAAAAAATGAGCGCCCTGCTCGAGCGCGCCAGCGCTGAAATGCAGAGCGTCGTCTATCCGTTGGAGACCGAGATCGCGGGGCGACCCTTTGCGGACTGTGCCGACGAACTGAACGCCGCCCGCGCCAAGATCAAAGCTGCCGGGCTCTGGGCACCGCAAGTGCCGAAAGAGTACGGGGGGCTCGGGCTCACCTTTCGCGAGCACGGCCTCATGAGTGAAGTGCTGGGGCGCAGTCCCCTTGGGCACTATCTGTTTGGTTGCCAGGCCCCGGACGCGGGGAATATGGAAGTGCTGCACAAATTTGGCAGCGACACTCAAAAGCAAAAGTATCTGAAGCCGCTGGCCGCGGGCGAGATCCGCAGCTGCTTTTCCATGACCGAGCCGGATAAGGCCGGCTCCAATCCCGCCTGGCTCGCAACCAGCGCAGTTCTAGACGGCGATCACTACGTCATCAACGGGCGCAAGTGGTTCACCACCGCTGCTGACGGTTCGGAATTCGCCATCGTCATGGCCGTGACGAACGCTGACGCCTCGCCCTACGCGCGGGCCAGTATGATCATCGTGCCGACGAGCACCCCCGGATTCCGGCAAGTACGGCGCATTTCGGTCATGGGCGAAACCGGTTCGGGCTGGGCGAGTCACTCGGAGATTGCCTATGAAAACTGCCGCGTGCCCGTCGAAAACCGACTGGGCGACGAGGGTGCGGGCTTTTCCATTGCGCAGGAGCGGCTCGGTCCAGGTCGGATCCATCACTGTATGCGCTGGATTGGGATCTGCGAGCGTTCCTTCGAATTGATGTGCAAGCAAGCCGTGCAGCGCGAGATTGCGCCAGGCAAAGCCTTGGGCACCCGTCAGATCGTGCAACAGTGGATTGCGGAGAGTCGCGCCGAGATCGACGCGGCGCGTCTGCTGGTGCAACACGCGGCGTGGAAAATCGACACGGCCGGCAACTATGGGGCACGCATCGAGGTCAGTTGCATCAAGTTCCACGTGGCCGGTGTGTTGCAGCGCGTGGTCGATCGAGCCATTCAAGCGCACGGCGCTCTCGGCATGACCGACGATACTCCCTTGGCCTCGTTCTTCCGTCACGAACGTGCCGCGCGCATCTACGACGGTCCGGACGAGGTGCATAAGGCCGTCGTGGCGCGGCGGATCCTAAAGCAGTTTGGTCTTGAGATCGGCGCGCTAGCGGGATGAAAGGCTAATGGCGATGCGTCTTGCAACCTGGAACGTAAACGGCCTGCGGGCGCGTTTGGACTTCTTTTTCGCGTGGCTCGATGCGCGCAAACCTGACGTGGTGGGGCTGCAGGAGCTCAAGCTCACCGAAGAACAGTTTCCCTTCCTCGAACTCCAAGCTCGAGGGTACGTCGCCCAAGTCCTGGGTCAGAAGAGCTGGAACGGCGTGGCGGTGGTGTCGAAAGAGCCAGCCACAGTGGTGCAGCGCGGTTTGCCGGGGCGAGAAGCAGACGGGGCGCGATTGATCAGTGTGGACGTCAGTGGGATCCGCTTTTCGACGGTGTATGTGCCGAATGGCAAAAGCGTGAGCCACGCGGACTATGCCAAGAAGCTCGCGTGGCTTGACCGTCTCGTCGAGCACATGGGCGAGATCCATAGCGCTGATCGGCCCGGGCTGATTGGTGGTGATTTCAATGTGGTGCCCGCTGCCATCGACAGCTGGGACGAAGACCGACTCCAAGGGCATATTTTCCACACGGCTGCTGAGCGGGCGCGTCTGGAAGCGCTGACGGCCGTGGGTCTGTCGGATTTGTATCGAGCGAAGCATCCCGAGGCTCAAGCCTTCTCGTGGTGGGACTACCGCGGCGGCGCCTTCCACAAGAAACAAGGCTTGCGCATCGATCTGATCTACGGAACCCCGGCGCTAAAAGCGCGCATGACCGACGCAGTGATCGACCGAGACTTCCGCAAGAAACAAGCGGGGCTGACGGCTTCCGACCATGCTCCGGTCTGGGTCGACATTGACTGAAGCGGGCGGAGCCGAGCTTGGGCGCGCCCCGTCAGCCCAAGAACACCACGACGTAGACCACCGCTAGCGCGATTTGCAGCAAGGCGAAAGGGATCGCCATGCGGACGAAGCGCGCGAAGCTCACGCCCAGATTGTGTTTGTGCATCACGGTGACGGCGACCACTGTGGAAGCCGAGCCGATGGGCGTGATGTTGCCGCCCAGGTTGGCTCCGAAGACGACTGCCCACCACATGCCGTCCGTAGCGACTTCCTCGGGCATGCCGCCGAGGATCTTTGCCAGCACCGCGGCCAGGGGGATGTTGTCGGTGACCGAGCTGGCCGCTGCGCTGGCGGCCAACAGCAGTCCGGCGCCGGATTTTGGTCCCAAGGCAATCAAACCCTCCAACCCCTGACCGATCACATGAAGCACCCGCGCGTGCTCCATGACGTTGATCACGATGAACAGCGACGCGAAGAAGAGCAGTAGGTCCCAGTCGAGGGCCTTGTAGAAGCGGTCGACGGTGCTCTTGTAGCGGAGCGTCATCACCGTCGCAAAAGCGAGCGCAACGTACGCCATGCCCAGGTCCTTCACGTACGGCACAACGGATGCGGTAGCGAGCCCGAGGATGAACAGCACGAACATGCCGGCGGCAAAATAGAAGAATCCCTGGCTCGTGATGCCATCACGTTCATCAAAACCGGCGACCTGCCTCTGGGCGGCCTGCTTCTCTTCGGTGGTCTTCAACGCATGCACGTCAAAGATGCGTGCTCCCAGGATCAGGGTGCCGACGGTTGCCAGGAGGACGAAGGGCGCGCTGACCAGAAAAAATTGCACGAAACCGATGCCGGCGGCGTTGCCGATAATGATGTTCGGCACGCTGGAGATCAGTGTCAACAGCCCGCCCACGTTGGTGAGGAGTCCTTCGATCATGAGGAAGCCCAGAAGGCGGTCGGAGCGATCGAGCTTGTCGAGGCTTACGGCGGAAAGCGATCCGACGATCAGCATGGCCGTGACATTGTTGAGCACTGCGGAAAAGACCACGGTCATTGCGCCGTAGTAGAACAACAATTTGCGGGGGTCGCCGCCGCTCTGCTTGGTGAGCTTGATGGCGACGAAGGAGAACAAGCCGCTCTTGCTGGTGACGTCTACGAATAGACTGGCACCGAAAATGATTGCGACCACTTCCCAGTCGATGGCCGGGATGTAGACTGGCAGGGCGAGCTCTTCTCCGAAGACGTTGCGAACGCTTCCGAAGGGCAGGATCCCCACGGCGGTTGCGATCAGGAGGCAGACGATCGCGCTCACCCCGGTGATGACGCTCTTCTTCGCGTGGATCTTTTCTTCAAAGGCTAGCGCCAGCACCATCAGCGCGAGCAGACCAAAGAAGAGCCAGGTCACGCCGGCGGAAGGAGGGGCGTGCGCCGCGCTGGAAGCGAGTACGGGCATCACAGCAAGAGTTGAGGCAGGTTGCGCGATTCCACCGCGAAGGGATAGGCCATTTCGGGTCCATCTAGCGGGCCGCCGGAAAAGTAACAATCCAGGTCACCACCGCCAGACCGTTTCATTGGGATCAGTACTGCGCCGCACTAGAGGTGATTTGTTCGCGTTTCGCAAGGGCTTCTCCCGTTCCGGGCGCAAGGGCTTTAGTATCCGCCTATCGTGAACTTCACACTGAAAAAGGGTCACTTTGAACCGCGCCCGGGCCCCTTGGTCACGGTCGTGATGGACGGCGTTGGCATTGGTGCGGGGGACGAAGGTGACGCCGTGCACTTGGCGCGCACACCCGTGCTCGACGGCCTCTTCGAGTCGTCGCCCCACCTTGCGCTTTTGGCGCATGGCACCGCTGTGGGCATGCCAAGCGACGGCGACATGGGCAACAGCGAGGTCGGGCACAACGCGCTGGGCGCGGGTCGTGTCTTCGACCAAGGAGCGAAGCTCGTCGATGCCGCCATTGAAAGCGGTTCAGTCTTCGAGAGCGCGCTCTGGCAGGAAATCGTGGCTCGCAGCCGAGCCGGCGGCGCGCTGCACTTCGTTGGACTCTTGAGCGACGGCAACGTGCACAGCCACATCGAACACCTATTTGCTCTGCTGCGACGCGCCCATGCGTCCCAGGTACGCAGCGTATACGTGCACGTATTGCTGGACGGTCGGGACGTGGAGGAGACCAGTGCACTGCTGTACCTGGCGCAGCTCGAAGAACTCTTGGGCGCCTTCGACGGAAAAGACGGTTGCCGCTATAAAATCGCATCCGGCGGCGGGCGCATGTTGGTGACCATGGACCGCTACGAAGCGGACTGGAGCATCGTTGAACGCGGCTGGCGCGCCCACGTGCTCGGTGACGCTCGCAAATTCCCTTCCGCGCGCGCCGCGGTTGAAGCATTCCGCGCCGAAGACCCCGGGGTGATCGATCAGTTCTTGCCTGCTTTTGTGGTGGAAGAAGCGGGCCGCCCCCTCGGCCCTATCGTTGACGGCGATAGCGTGGTGCTGTTTCACTTCCGTGGGGACCGCGCCATCGAGATCAGCCAGGCATTCGAGCAAGACGACTTCCCGCACTTTGATCGGGAGCGCCGTCCGGATGTGCTGTACGCCGGACTCATGGAATACGACGGCGACTTGCACGTGCCGTCCAAGTTCCTGGTCGCCCCGCCGGCGATTGACCGCACGCTGGGGCAGTATTTGGCCGAAAGCGGCGTGACGCAGTTGGCCATCGCTGAAACTCAAAAGTACGGTCATGTGACCTACTTTTGGAATGGCAACTGCACCGGGCTCTACGATCCGAAGAGCGGCAGGTATCACGAAGTGCCCGCGGAAAACTGGGAGGAAGCGAATTTCTTCGCTCGCCGGCGTCGCTCGGAATTGGAGACCTTCATTGAGGTACCGAGCGATACCGTGCCTTTCGAGCAGCGACCCTGGATGAAAGCCGCGGAAGTGACCGACGCCCTGATCGCCGAAATGCGCAGCGGTCGGCACCGCTTCCTCCGCGTCAACTACGCGAACGGCGATATGGTCGGACACACTGGGGATCGCGAGGCGACGTGCATCGCCGTTTCGGCGGTCGATCTGTGTCTGGGCCGCTTGCTCAAGAGCGTGGCCGCGTTGGACGGTTTGGCCCTCGTCACTGCCGACCATGGCAACGCCGACGAGATGTATATGCGCGACAAGGGCGGCGGGTTCAAGCGCGACCCAAGGGGACGTATCCAGCCGAAAACGAGCCACACTCTTAGTCGCGTGCCCTGCATGCTTTTTGATCCGCGCTCGGCGCGCAGTCTGCACTTGCGCCGGGATCTGGAAGCACCCGGGCTATCCAACGTCGCAGCGACCCTGCTCGAGTTGCTGGGGTTTGCGCCGCCCGAAGACTATGCGCCTTCTCTGTTGCGGCAGTCCTAAGTCATTGACCTGCGCCGTCGGTGCGGCCACGCTCTGCCTGCGATGAGTGAGCATATCGACACCCCAGGTGGCGTGCGCGCCGGTGAAGAACTCGAACTCGAACCGCTGTGTGCGTATCTGCGCGAGCACATCGACGAGATCCCTGAACACGCCGAGGTGATTGTCGAACAGTTTCACCGGGGGCACTCGAATCTGACGTACTTGGTTCGTGCTGCCGGCCACGAATACGTGCTGCGTCGGCCTCCCTTCGGCAGCAAAGTCAAGAGCGCCCACGACATGGGCCGCGAGTACCGCGTATTGGAGAAGTTGCACGCGGTGTACCCCCTCGCCCCGGCGCCTTTGCTCCATTGCTCGGACACCTCGGTGCTCGGAGCGGAGTTCTACGTCATGCGACGCTTGCGAGGCATCATTTTGCGCAAGGACCTGCCTCCGGGGCTGTCGCTTTCGCCCGCGGAAGTTCGCAGCCTTCACCAGAACCTGATCGGCGAGTTGGTGAAGTTGCACGGTTTGGACTACCGCGGGATCGGCCTGGGGGACCTGGGCAAGCCCGAGGGCTATGTGCAGCGTCAGGTCCAGGGCTGGACCAAGCGCTATGCGGCATCGAAGACCGATGGGATCCCCAGCGTTCCTCTGCTGGCGGAATGGCTAGACAGCCACCAACCCAAAGCGTGCGCGCCCACGCTGATTCACAATGACTACAAGCTGGACAACGTCGTGCTCGACCCGGCCGACCCCACGCGCATCGTTGGGGTTTTGGACTGGGAGATGAGCACCGTGGGCGACCCGTTGATGGACCTGGGCACGAGCCTCAGCTACTGGGTGGAGGCTTCCGACAGCGACGTGTTCCAACTCACCCGCTGGGGCCCGACCACGCTTCCGGGTAGCCTGACGCGGCAGCAGATCCTGGACCTTTACGCCGAGCAGAGCGGTCGGGACGTCGGGGACGCAGTTTTCTACTACGCCTTCGGCTTGTTCAAGACGGCCGTGGTCTTGCAACAGATCTACTATCGCTACAAACAAGGGCTGACCCAGGACGAGCGCTTTGCGCAGTTGATCCATGGTGTGCGTGTGCTTGCCGATCGCGGCGTAGAAGCGGTCGAAGCTGGGCACGTCTGAGAGGCGAAGGTGGCCCGGGGCGTGCAACTTGATTTGTTTGGCGGGTCGCCGGCGCCCGCAACGCTGGACTCGGGGATGCTCGAGCGCGATCGCGCGCTGATGGCCAGGGTGCCGAGCCATGTGCGCTTCGGGACATCGAGCTGGAGCTTTCCGGGTTGGGCGGGCCTGGTGTATGCCGGCGCTCCGACCGAAAAGGAGCTGGCGGACCGTGGGCTCGAGGAGTACGCACGGCACCCGCTCTTTTCCGCAGTGGGCATTGACCGAGGCTACTACGCGCCTCTCACCCGGCCGACTCTTGAGCGCTACGCGCAGCAGTTGCCCGAGGGTTTCCCCTGCGTGATCAAGGCCTTTAGCGAGATCACCAGCCGCGTGCACCCACGCACTCGCGAGAAAAATCCACACTTCTTCGACGCCGAGGCGTGCAAGCGCGACGTGATCGAGCCGCTGCAGGAAGCTTTCGCAGATCACGTTGGGGCGCTGGTGTTCGAACTCATGCCGCTGCGCCGCAGCGAGTTGCCAACGCCGCAAGCCTTCGAAGTCGAGCTGCAGCAGTTCCTTGCTGCACTGCCGAAGGGCATTCCCTATGCCGTGGAGTTGCGCAATCGGGAGTTGTTCACCCACGGCTACTTGGACGTTCTGGCCGCGACGGGCGTGGGCCATGTGCTCAATTTCTGGGAACGCATGCCGGCGATCGGGCGGCAGCTGGAAGTGCCGAATGTGCTGTCCGCTCCCTTCGTCGTTTCCCGGGTGCTGATCCCGCCGGGTCAGCGCTACGCCGACACGAAACGCGCGTTTTCTCCCTTCGATCGGATGGTGGCACCCCAACCGGAGATGCGTCTGGATATCGCCAAGTTGAGCGAAGCATGCGCGCTCCTGGGCAAGACTTTGCTCGTCATTGTGAACAACAAGGCCGAGGGGTCGAGTCCGCTGACCATACGGGCCTTGGCCGAGACGATCGTCTCGCAGGCCGGCGCGGCGGAGCCGGCGGCCGAGCCGGACTTGCTTCGGGACTGATGTGCGGCTTCCGCACGGACCGGAGGAGCTGAGGCGTGGCCGCCGCGAAGCGCAGGGTTGAGCTGCCGCAGCCTGATCCCGTTCGCCTTTCCCTGGCGGAAGCGCTGGCGGCGCGCGCGGCGACGCCCGCGGCGTGGGACAACGTGCTGTTCGGAACGGCGGGCTGGACGGACCCCACTCTGCTGAAGAGTCGCAGCTTCTATCCGAAAGTTTCGCAGTCCGCGGAGGAACGCCTGCGCTTTTACGCCGCACACTTCAGCATGGTCGAAGTCGATGCGACCTACTACACGCTCCTGCCCGTGGACGCCGCGCGCCGTTGGACTGAATGCACTCCGCCGGGCTTCGTCTTCAACATCAAAGCCCACCCCATCGTGACGGGACACCCCATCGACGTCGCGCGCATGCCCGCAGACTTGCGAGACGAGTTGACGCGCGCCGGGCATGCGCGGCGGGTCTATCCGGACAAGCTGCCTCAGGAGATCTACGCGGAAATCGAGAGGCGATTCTTTGCGCTGCTGGCGCCCCTGTCGGAAACGGGAAAGCTTGGCGCGGTGCTGGCGCAGTTTCCACCTTGGTTTCGGGCAACCCGAGGCAATGCCAAGCAGGTTGCCGCCTTGCGCGGGCGCCACCCAGAGGTGCCCTTTGCGGTGGAGTTCCGCCATCGAAGCTGGCTCGAAACAGAGCGCCGAAGTCGAGTCCAGGCGCTATTGTCCGAAAACCAGCTTTCCTATGTCTGCGTGGATGAGCCCAGTTCCGAAGTTGGCGGCCTGCCGCCCGCCGCTTTCGTGACCCACCCAGAACTCGCGATCGTGCGTTTTCACGGCCACAACCTGGGCGGTTGGAACAAGCAGGGCGCCAGCGTGCACGAGCGTTTTGACTACCTGTACACGCCGCAGGAGTTGCAAGTCTGGGCGAAACCCGTCGCCCGCTTGGCGCGGGAGGCCAAGCGCGTACACGCCGTGTTCAACAACTGCGTGCGCAACTATGCCGTGCTCGGCGCCAAAGGGCTAAGCGTGCTCTTGGAACAGGAGCCCGCCGCTTCAAGTTGAGACGGGGTGCGCCCGTTTGCGTGTGGCGACTGCGACGACGATGGCCAGCACAAGGCTGAGCGCGGCGAGAAGCATGAGTAGCGTCGGGATGCCGTATTTCAACGGCAATTCGTCCGTGACAACCCAGCGCCGGGCGGTGGCGACCGAAGCCGTGTTGAAAACGATGTGTAACAGCAGCGGTGCAGCGAGCCCCCCGGTTTTGTGACGAAGCACGCCGGTACAGAGCCCGAGCCCGAGGGCACTGACGGTGCGCACAATGCCCAGGCCACCCGGAGTATCTGCGTGCAACAGTCCGAAGATCGTCGCGGTGACCAGAGTGGCGACGCCGCCACTGCGTAGATGCTCCCACAGCGCGCGGGCAGCCCGTTCTAGCCACGACGTCTGCAGCACGCCTTCGGGCAGCGCGTTCGACTCGGGTGCTTTGGCTTCGCGCACTTTGGGCATCAATCGGTTGACGAAGGACCACAGCGCGCCCCGGAACAACAACTCCTCCGCCACGGGAGAAATCAGTGCCCCCCAGAGCAGGGTCAGCCACGCGGGGGTTTGCACCAAAGAGCGACCGAATTCGCCGGTGCTCTGCTGCGCCAGCTGCCGGCCGCCGCGTCGCAGTTCATCAAGCAAAGTCGGCAGCGCGATGGCAATAGCAATGCCGCTACAGAGCACGAACGCGGGCAGCGCCAGGGTCGTGGCCATAGCCAGGGCGCGACGGCTGGGTCGGACCCAGCCGAGTTGGGCGCGAACGTCTTGGATCAATAGTGCGCTCAGTCCCACGCCAATGACGGTGCTGATCACCGCGACCCAGGCCAGATACCCCTGCAGCGACAGTTCGTTCGTGATCGAGTCCGGCAACAGGTACACGCCGTAGCGGGCGAGTAGACGGAACAGCGCCAGCCAAAGCAGCGCGGCTGCGCCGTGCGTGAGGGTGCGTCGCATGGGGGAGGCGTCGGCGTTCACGGGAGTCACTTGGGTGGAAGCAGCGCGCGTTTGCGTGGGCTGCGGCGCACGCTCTCTGGCAAGCCTTCCTGCACGCAGTCGACAATGGCCTCTCCGATCCGACGGCGCAGGTGCTCTCGGGCGTAGACGAAGCTGACCTGGCGGACGGGAGTGGGCGCTGAAAACGCGCGGACGCGGCTGCGCTGGCGCTTGTGCGGGAGTTGGTCCACGGACAGCGCGGGCAGCACCGTGATGCCGAAGCCGCGATCCACAAGCTGCACGAGGGTTTCGAAGCTTCCGCTTTCGAAGCGCACGGCATCGGAGCCCGTCGCCTGGCGATCGACGCGGCACAGCTGCATAACTTGGGTGCGGAAGCAGTGTCCCTCCGCCATGAGCCAGAGATGCTCGCCGACGAGGTCGGATTGCCGCAGCGTCTGCTTCTTCGCTAAGGCATGGCGCGGAGGCAGATACGCGAACAGCGGTTCGTCATACAGGGGCTCTTCGAAAATGCCGGCAACGCTCAGGGGAGTGGCTGCCAGGCCGCCGTCGAGGCTGTCATCGAGTAGCCGTTCGACCAAGGTGTCGGTTTGTGTTTCTTCCACCACGAGTTCCACGTCTGGGAAGTGTTGGCAGAAGCGCGGGAGCAACAGCGGCAGCAGAGTGGTTGCCAGCGTCGGGATCACGCCTAGGCGGTAGCGTCCGGCCACCTGACCGTCTGGTGTCAGCAGGTCACGGAAGCGATCGAGCTCGCGCAGCACGACTTGAGCTTGGCGCAGCAGCGCCTTCCCGCGCTCCGTGGGTACGACGGGTTGTTGCGAGCGGTCGAAGACAACCTGACCCAGGAGGTCTTCGGCCTTTTGCACTTGCATACTGAGCGCTGGTTGCGAAACGTGACACTGCTCGGCGGCGCCTCGAAAGGAGCGCTGGCTCTCGACCGCAACGAGGTAGCGGAGCTGGGTCAGGGTCAGGGCCGATAAGTCCATGTGATGTGCTGATTGGAAGAAGCGATTGGAAATCCAGCGGGACTCAGTGCACTTTAGTCGCATCTCTAGGAGTTGCCTCGATTGGACCGTGGCGGCTCTGAGAAAAGAACAATAATATTCAACAGTTGCGCTCATTGCGACCCCGGGGAACATGGACCTGTGTCCGAGGGTTCCCCTCCCACGGACAAGTCCGTATCTTCGCGGCGCAAACCAGCCGTCGCCCCGCTTCGGGGCGGACACCTTTCAGGAGACACGATGCCCAAGCTCGACGGAACCAAGACCCACACGCACCTCAAAGAAGCTTTTGCCGGGGAGTCCCAGGCCAACCGACGCTATCTGTACTTCGCGAAGGTCGCCGACGTCGAAGGTTTGCCCGACGTGGCCGGCCTCTTCAAAGACACCGCTGACGGCGAGACCGGACACGCGCACGGCCATCTGGACTTCTTGAAGCAAGTCGGCGACCCGGCCACCGGCAAGAAGATCGGTGCCACCAAGGACAATCTCGCTGCCGCTGTTGCGGGCGAGACGCACGAATACGAAACCATGTACCCCGGGTTTGCGAAGACGGCCCGCGAAGAAGGTTTTGACGAGATCGCGGAGTGGTTCGAGACCTTGGCCAAAGCCGAGAAGAGCCATGCCGGGCGTTTCCAAAAGGCTCTCGATACCCTCGACTGAGCCGCACTTCCGGAACCGAAAGCCATCGGTCGTGCGTGCGTCCGATGGCTTTCTTCATTTTTCACGCAGAGAGGCCTTGCCGTCATGAGTCACATTCCACGCGAGCCTGAGGCTCTGCCCGCCACCGACCCCAACGACGACCGCTATTGGGATGCTCGGGACCTAGAAACCGAGCTGCGGCGCACCTATCAGATCTGCCACGAATGCCGCATGTGCGTGACCTACTGCGGTTCGTTTCCGATCCTATTCGACGCCATCGATGCGGACGTCGACGCGGGTCGTGCCGAGGGCGCCGAGCAGATCGGGCCCGACACGGTGCGCCAGGTCACGGACCACTGTTGGCAGTGCAAGCTTTGCTATATCAAGTGCCCCTATACGAAGGACGAGGGCGCTCGCGAACTGCTCGATTTTCCTCGCTTGATGGCACGGGAGAAGGCACAGCGTGCGCGACGTGACGGCATCCCGTTGGTGGATCGCATCCTGGGGGAGCCGCGCCTGGTCGGGCTGTTGGGTTCTGGGATCAACGCCGCGCCTGCGAATTTCGTGAACGCGAATCGACTTGCGCGCAAAGTAACCGAGAAGGTGGCAGGCATCAGTGCGGAGTTTCCGTTGCCACCCATGGTGGCAAAGCCCTTCGCAAAGTGGTTCGCTGCCCATGCGCCGCTGCAAACCGCGGGTGATGCCGGCAGCGTGGTGCTGTTCGCCACGTGCTACGGCGAATACAACTTTCCGGAAGTCCCCCAAGCGGCGGTGCAGGTGCTCGAGCACAACGGCTACGAAGTCATCGCCCCCGAAGAAGTCGACTGTTGCGGCATGCCCAATTTGGACGGCGGCGACGTGGCTGCCGCCAAAGCGAAGATGCAGCGCAACGTCGACCGCTTGCTGCCCCTCGTGCGGCAGGGAATGAAGATCGTCACGCCGGGCCCCACCTGCGGCTACACCATCAAAGAGGAGTGGGCCGTCTACCTGGGCACCCCGGAGGCCAAAGAAGTGGCCGAAGCGACCCTGGATTTGATGGAGTTCCTGGACGGTCTGCGCCGGGATAAGGCTCTCAGTCGCGAGTTCAGCAGCGGGCTCGGCAAGGTGGCGTACCACGCCGCTTGCCATTTGCGCGCGCAGAAGATCGCGCTGCCTGGCGCGCGGCTCCTGGGCCTCTTGCCGGACACTGAGGTGCGCAGCGTGGAGCGCTGCTCAGCCGTCGACGGTACTTGGGGCATGAAGGCTGAGTACTACGACGAAGGCGTGCACTACGCGCGGCGCATGGCCCGCGCTTTGGCGCCGGAAGACGATCCGCCCGACGTCATCGTTACCGATTGCAGCTTGGCAGGGCAGCGCATCCTGAAGGAAAACCGCATGCAAGCCTTGCATCCGATCGTGGCGCTTGCCGGTGCCTACGGACTCATGGAGTCCGGCGCTCCGGCTCGGGCGAAACCGGAAGCGGAGGAAGCATGAAACCCGTCGAACGCAATGAAGTGCTCGCTTTGGGCGCCTACGAAGAGATCCGCGATCGCTTCCGTGGGCGCATCATTGAGGAAAAGAAACGCCGACGCGTCGCCCTGGGTTCCAACATGACGGGTGTGTTCGAAAACCACGACACGGCGCTGTACCAGATCCAGGAAATGCTGCGCACCGAACGCATCAGCAGCGAGGCCGCTGTCGCCCATGAAATCGAGACCTACAATGCGCTCGTTCCGAAGGCTCATTGCCTATCCTTCACCCTGATGGTGGAGTACCCGGAGCGGGAGGAGCGTGAGCGCATGCTGAGCGCCTTAGCTGGGCTCGAAGACGCGGTGTTCTTGCGCGTGGGTCAGCAGCGCGTTGCCGCAACCTCGGACGAGCGTTCGGACGACAAGACGCGAACGACCGCGGTGCACTACTTGCGCTTCCATTTGGGCCCGCAACTCACCCAAGCGCTCCTGGACGGCGAGCCGGCCGCGCTCCTGGTGGAGCATGCCGCCTATTCGGCCGAAACGCCTTTGAGCGCGGCGACGCTGCAGAGTCTGCGCGCGGATTTGAGCGAGGACTGAGCCGGCGGTCCGTCCGAAACCCTTGTTGCCTTTTTGACGCGCTATCTGAGGCGAGAGGAGGGGGGCGGCGGTGGGCTATTGCCGGTCGCCAGACGAATGAACAACCGGATGAAATCGGCTTCCGTCAGGATCCCGAGCAAGGTGCCGTCTTCCTCGGTGACCGGAAGACAGCCGAGCTTGGCTTCCCACATCAGGCTCGCCGCACCGACGAGGGTCTCCGTGGGCCGAATGGTGATCATCTCCCGCTGCATGATGGCGCTGGCGGGTTGTTTGTGAATGACCTCGTCGCGCTTGTCGGCGGCATTCGAGAGGAAGCTGGATGAGGCGTGCAGCAGATCTCGGTGGCTCACGACGCCGATCAACTTGCCATCTTCAACCACAGGCAAGTGGCGAAAGCGGAAACGAATCATTCCGTCTTCGAGCTTGCCAAGGGTGTCGTCTTTGCTGATGGTGACCAGCTTGCGCGTCATCACTTCGGCAACAGTTTTGGGCAGTTCCGGCATGCCCCCGTCATACTAGTGGTCGGGGGCCTGTGCAATCGCCAGGCCGAGGCGTTCCATCCAGACCCTAGGCGTGCAGTCGCGGCGGAGCTTGCCGTCACGCCTGGGCTCTGCACGCCGCACAGGGCGTGCGTCGCGTCCGCGCTCGATCCAGCCGCTGGCGAGGCGCGCCTCTTGATGCGCCTGGCGCCTGCCCCAGTCCAGCTCGGGATCTGCGGGTCGGATCGAGTCCGACGCACTGGCCGTGGAGCGAACGCGACGTCCTTTGCCCGGTTTGGCCAGTGCAGCCATGGGACGTGGCCCGCGCGACCGGGGTCATGCATGTCGGATGCGGGCACACAAAAATGGTGCGAAACGTTGTTCGCGTTGGTCTCGAGTCCGCCGACATGCTCGGCAAGGCTACTGCGAAGCGGGGCACGCGGTCGCCTCCCCAGGCCGAAAAGGTGCCGGCTTGGCAGTGCTTGCGCTATCTATTTGGGCGTATGGGCTTCGATCGGGTCGTACCTTCCGAAGGGCGCCGTCGGCGGATCAGCTTGATCGGCAAGGAGGCGCTCGCGTTTGCACGTCAAGCCGCGCTGATGGCGCGCAACGTGAACGGCCAGACTCCATCGCAGGTGCTCGAGAGTGACGATGTCGTTGTGTTGTTGCACGGCCTCTTTGCGACTGCGGGAGTACTTCGACCGCTTTCTGAACGCATCCAGCTCGAGGCGTCCGCACACACGGCGACCTTTTCGTACGCACCCGGTCCCGGCGTGCATGCCATCGCGCGTCGCCTCAGTCATCTGCTGGCGGAATTGCCGAGCGGAGCGCGCCTACATCTGGTGGGGCACAGTCTTGGCGGCGTAGTGGCCCGCTGGTTCGTGCAGGAGCTCGGGGGGGATCCGCGGATCGTGCAGACGATTTCCCTGGGTAGCCCCTTCAATGGCACGCGCAGCGCGCGCTTCATGCCCACCACCGCAGGGCGAGATATTTCCCTGGACTCGAAGGTGCTGCGTCGCTTGCGGGAACGACCCAATCACGGCGTGCCCCATGTCTCCGTGGCAGCCTCGGACGACACCGTCGTGAGCGAACCCGCGGTCTTCTGCCAGGGCGAGCGCGTGCTGGTCGAAGGCTGCGGCCACAACGGTCTACTCTTCGATCAGCGCGTAGCACATTTGGTCGTATCGCGGATCGTGGCGAGTCGCGGCTGGGCCTGAGACAAAGCCAGGCGTCGCGCGCACATTCTGTTTATCTTTTGGGCGGGGCCGTGGTAGCTCGGGCACGTGCGACAGCGTCTGCCCCGGCTCGCCCTGCTTCCCGTTTGCGCGGCGGCGTTGCTCTGGCCCACGGTGGCAAGCGCGGATGTTTCCAGTTGGCTCTATTTGGGCGGGGGCCCCGGCCTGGTCGAGGCCCCCGACAAGACCCGCGAGTGGGTTCCCTCCCTGCAGATCGACACGGGAATGGGCACCCCGCCCTCGGGCTTGGTCATGGTGGGCGGGGGCTTCCGGATGCACACTTTCTTCGGTGAGGGCTCGGACTTGGGCCTGGTGGCGCGTACCGCCACTCGGGGATACGTCAACGGTGGGTTCGGGGCGGCGGTCGATCTTGGCGGCTATCAACGTTGGTGGGGGCCTGGATCCACGGGCTTGATGGCGTCTGTGAACCTAGGAGCGCCCTGGGGCATCACCCTCAGCGGCACTGGCGGCCGGGGCAGCAACGAAGGGCAGCATTTTGCGGTCACTTTGGGCATCGACCTGGCCCGGCTGACCGTCTATCGGCGCACCGGCGACAGCTGGTGGAAGAACACTTTTCCCGCGTATCGTCCCGAAGAAGAGCGCTGAGGCCGCGGCGCTGCCCCTGGGCCCGGGCGCACGTCGCAAGGTTTGCCCGTGGTCCGGAGCAAGTTTAGGCCGACAAATGCCCCGTCGGGCTTCGACGCCGCTGGATATTGGTTTAGTATGGAGGGGTCATGGGAAGTTCTCCGGTCCAGCCTGGCAGCCTGTTGGCGGGCAAGTACGAGGTCAGCCAGATCCTAGGCGAAGGGGGCATGGGCGTGGTCGTAGAGGCGCGCCATGTTGATCTCGATCAACGCGTCGCGGTGAAATTCCTGCTGCCGGAAGTGGCGGAGCATCAGGACGCGGCTGAGCGCTTTCGTCGCGAGGCCCGAGCGGCGGTCAAGATCACGAGCGAGCACGTGGCGCGGGTGATCGACGTCGGCAGTATGGACGATGGGATCCCCTACATGGTCATGGAGTACCTGCAGGGTCAGGATCTGTCCGACGAGCTGCGCAGCACGGGGCCGCTGCCAGTGGAGGAGGCCGTGGGCTACGTGCTGCAGGCTTGCGAGGCGGTCGCGGAGGCGCACTCTGCCGGCATCATCCATCGCGATCTCAAGCCCGCCAATTTGTTTTTGCATCGGAAGGCGGACGGCACCCGCATTGTCAAAGTGTTGGACTTCGGCATTTCCAAATCCATCCCTGGCGGCTCGTTGGATGACTTGGCGCTTACCAGCACCGCTGCTCTGATCGGCTCTCCACTTTATATGTCGCCGGAACAGATGCACTCGGCAAAGAGCGTCGACGTGCGTACGGACATTTGGGCACTGGGCGCGATCCTGTACCAGCTGTTGGCGGGGCGGCCGCCCTATGTGGCGGAGTCGTTGCCGCAGCTCTGCTCCGCCCTGCTCAACGACGTGCCGCCGTCGCTGACTTCGCTGCGCGCCGAGGTGCCCGTTGGCCTCGAAAACGTGGTGTTTCATGCCCTCGCCAAGGACAAGAACGAGCGCTACCCCAGCGTGGCGGAGTTCGCCATGTCGCTCCTTGAGTTTGCGCCCGGCATGCAAGTGCATGTGGAGCGGGCCTCGCGCATGCTTTCCGGGACCGACGTCAAATTCACGCCAAGAACGAAGGCTGTCGTTGCGCCACCGCCGAGCGCCGCGGTCACCACGGCGGATGGGCCGAACAACTCCGAAGCTGCGACCTTGGCGGAGGCGGCTTTTCGGGAAACGATTGCCAGCCAGCACCCCGTGAGCGACGACGCACCCGGAGCGAATACCCTGGCCTCTTGGGGCAAAACCGGTGACCGTGATCGCGACTCCGCGTCCCCACCGCGGCGGGCTCGGTTTATCGGTGCCGGCGTCGCGGGAGTGCTCGTGGCCGGCGCGTTGGTCGCATTCGGTGTGTCGCGCACGACGGCGGTGGCCCAAGCGCCGGCCGCCGGGGCCGAGCTTGCGGCCGCATCGGCGCCGGAGCCCGAGCCGGAGCCGCCCGAGGTCACACCGACCCCAACTGCCGCGCCGGAAATAGCAGCGGCTGAAGACGCGGGCGCCAGTGAAAAGCCTTCCCAAGACGAGCCGGCGGCGGTGGTCGAAAAGCCGACCCCGCCGACGCGAGCCGCGCCGCGTCCTCCCGCCCGTCCGACAACCAAGCCGACGCCTGCTGCACTGCCGACGCAATTCGGCGGCCGTCGCTGAAGAGGGGATCATGGTCAGTCGCAGGAACCGATGGATCGGCGCTAGTTGTGCGTCTGTGGTGATCTTGCTGGGCACGACGGGGGCATCTGCGCAGCCGTCCGCGAGCGACAAGGCCGCCGCCGAAGCCCTCTTCGACGACGCCCAACGATTGATACAGGCCGGCAAGATCAAGGAGGCGTGCGTCAAGTATGAGCAGAGCCAGCGCATCGATCCGGCGATCGGCACGGTGCTCTACCTGGCGGATTGCTACGAGCGTTCTGGTCGCCTCGCCAGTGCATGGGCAACCTTTCGCGAGGGCGCGAGCATGGCGCGTTCCGCCGGGCAGTCGGACCGCGCCGCCGCGGGAGACAAGCGGGCAAGCGCCCTCGAGCCGCGCCTGGGCAAACTGGTGCTGCAAGTCGACGCCGCCACCCGCGGGCTAGAAGGCCTGTCCATCGAACATGGTGGCAAGCAGGTCAATCCGGCGCTCTACGGTGTGTCCTCTCCGGTGGACGCGGGGACGCACCAGGTGCACGTGACCGCGCCAGGTCACGAGTCCTGGTCCGGGGTCGTCGAAGTCAAAGATGGGTCGGAGTCGCGGCTCGCCATCCCGGCGCTCAGGAAAGTTGCAGAACCGGTCGCGGTGGACCCCACGCCCGCTCCCGCGGCCGTGCCCGCAGCGAATACGACGCCCACACCTGCGCCCACGCCTGCTCAGCCGCTTCCGAGCGGGGACAGCGGAACGGGCGATGGCCAGCGCATGGCAGGCGTGGTGCTCGGCGGCGTCGGTGTGGTCGGCGTTGCGATTGGCAGCGTGTTTGGCATCACGGCGATCAACAAGAACAGCGACGCCGAGAAGCTGTGCCCACGGGGAGACGTTTGTGACGACCCCGAGGGTGTTACCCTCACGGACGACGCAAAGAGCGCCGCTCTCGTAAGCAACATCGCTTTCGGAGTCGGGGGCGCCGCGCTGGTCGCGGGCGCCGTGCTGTATCTGACTGCGCCGACGGAGCAGGCTGCATTGCGCGTCGTGCCGTCAGTCGGCAAAGGCTCCGGTTTCATCCAGCTCGGGGGGCGATTCTGATGCGCCGGTTTCGAGTGCTGGGGATTCTGATCATCGGAGCTTTGGGCTGCGAGAGCATCGCGGGCATCGAAGACCGAACCTTCGAGGCTCCCATCACCGGAAGCGCCGAGTGTGAGGCGTATTGCAACGACGTCATGACCGCATGCTCGGGGCAGTTCGCTGCGTACTCGAGCCGCGCTAGCTGCGTGCGCACCTGCGATGCGTTCCCACGCGGAGAGGCTTCGCAGCAGAACACCGTCGAGTGTCGCGCCCAGAAAGCAAACATCGCTGTCACGACCAAGGAGCCCGCCAGCGACTGCCCGGCCGCCGGTCCTTTTGGCATCGGCGCTTGCGGCTCCACCTGCGACGCTTATTGCAGCCTGCTCGCTGAGCTGTGCCCAGAAAAAAACAACACAGTAACCAACTGCAACGCCAGCTGCGAGGCGCTATTGGTATCCAAGGTCTACGACCTGTCGAAGCTTGCCACTGGCGACACCCTTGAGTGCCGCATCCATCACCTTTCCTTGGCGGCCTTGGACCCTAAGGAGTGCAACAACGCTGCGATCCTGCCCCGCCCGGGCAATGCGTGTTCCGACCCTGCGGATTCGGCGCCAGAGTGCGAGGACTACTGTCGCGTGGCGCGGGTCGCGTGCAGCGGCGGCTTGTCGGTCTACGAGAACGAAGCGCAGTGTCTGGCGACCTGCAAAGCGCTGCCGGTCGGAATCATTGGGCACACCACAGAAAACAGCGTCGGCTGTCGGCTGTACCATTCCTATAGTGCGGTCGCGAACCCGGCCGGGCACTGCTCCCATGCGGGTCCCCTCGGGGACGGGCACTGTGGTTTGGATCAGGGAGCCGTCTTCGGAAACTGTGAGTCTTACTGCGCAGTGCTCGAGGCCAGTTGCAAGACGGACTTCGCCGGGAAGTTTGCATCGCAATCCGACTGTATCAAGGACTGCGCTTCGCTGAATGGCGCCGCGAAGGATCAGGGCTACGACGTCACTAGCGCCAGCAGCGGTGACAGCGTGCAGTGCCGCACTCTGCATGCCAGCCGCGCCTTCGGTGACGCAGGCCAATGCGCCGCCGCCATGGGCGCCGCACCCTGTAACTAGCTGCCTGGTCAGGGGGCGTTAGATCGCGTCGAGCAAGGAGACGAGTCGGTCCAGATCGGCGCGGGCGTGTTTTTCGGTCACGGCGATCAGGAGCTGGTCTTTGCGCGCGTTTTCAAAGCGGCCGAGGTCGACCCCCGCGAGTACGCCTTGGGCTGCGAGCTTGTTGCAAACCCTTGCCGCATCGCCACCGCGTACGCGCACGGTGAACTCGTTAAAGAATGGAGCGGTGTCGATGGCGGAGGTGTAGCCATCGAGCCCCATCAGTGCGGTCTTCAGGTAGCGCGCCTTCGCGGCGCAATGCTCCGCCACGCGCACGAAGCCTTGTTTCCCGAGCAAGCTGGCCCGGATCAAGAATGAGAGGGCGAGCAACCCTTGGTTTGTGCAGATATTGCTGGTGGCCCGTTCGCGGCGGATGTGCTGCTCACGGGTGGATAAGGTGAGCACATAACCACGCTTGCCGTTGGCATCGACGGTTTCACCGCAGAGGCGTCCGGGCAACTGCTGCAGGTAGTTGCGTTCCCCACGGCACGCAAAAAGCCCAACGCCCGGCCCGCCGAAATTGGGGCCGCAGGCCAGTGCTTGGCCTTCTCCGACGGCGATGTCCGCACCCAATGCGCCCGGGGACTCTATCAACGCTAGGGCGTAGGGCTCGCTGGTGGCCGTCACCAAGAGGCAGCCCTTTGCATGGGCGGCTTCGGCAAGCTTGCGCAAGTCTGAGATGGTGCCGAAGAAACTCGGGTAGCCCACGATGACCGCTGCGGTGTCGTCGTCGATGGCGGTCGTGATACGCGCGATGTCGACTCCGCCATCTTTCGCGGCTTCCACTTCCACGTAAGCGTCGACTTGGGCGGTCAAGTAGGTGCGCGTGGAGTCCCGGTAGTCCGGATGCACGCAGTGGCTCACGAGGACCTTGGAGCGCTTCGTCAGCCGGCGCGCCATGAGCGCCGCTTCCGCGGTTGCGCTGGCGCCATCGTAGAGGCTGGCATTGGCCAGGGGCAGCCCCAATAGCTCGCTGACGATAGTTTGGAACTCCCAGATCGCCTGCAGGGTGCCCTGCGCCACTTCGGGCTGATACGGCGTATAGGCGGTGTAGAACTCGCTGCGCAGAAGCAACTGATCCACCGCGGGCGGGATGTGGTGGTCGTACATGCCGCCCCCCAAGAACGACAGCATGCTCGCCCCGTTGCTCTTTTCGGCGAGGGAAGCCAGATGCGCCATCAACCGAGGCTCGTCGAGAGCTGGGGGCACCTCAAGATGCCCGGCGAAGCGCGCCTCCTCGGGGATGGTCAGGAACAGCTCGTCTAGGTGCCCACGGCCTACCGCCGCGAGCATGGCCTGCACTTCCTCAGGGGTGTGCGGCAGATAGCGCATCAGTGCGCCGACTCCTCGACGTGTTTCTGATAGGCGGCTACGTCGAGCAGATCGTCGTGTTTCGCGTCCGCGTCATCGGGCGTGATGGCGATCATCCAGCCCTGTCCCCAACAGTCGTCGTTGACGAGCTCCGGGGTATTTTCCAGGGCGTCGTTGATCTTGGCCACGGTGCCACTGAAGGGTGCGTACAGGTCGCTCAGGGTCTTGACGCTCTCGATGGTGCCAAAGGCCTTATGCGCCTGCACCTTGTCGCCAGGCTTTACGTCGAGGCTCACCAAGGTGATATCGCCGAGTTGTTCGACGGCAAAGGCAGTGATGCCGATCAGCCAGTCTGCGCCCTCCTGCTTCGCCCACTCGTGGTCCTTGGTGTACTTGCGGTCCGACTTGACTTCTTGGGGTGCGCTCATGATGTGCCTCGCCTAGGGCTATACAATTTTTGACAGGGCTTTTTCTATACGTTGTTCAGACTGATTTGGGACGCCTATAAAAAGGCGTTTTGACCACCACGGCTTCGATCTGTTTCCCCCGGCAGTCGACGAGAAACGGCGTCCCAACCTCGGACAGTTCTGGCGGCAAGTAGCCAAGGCCGATGCTCTTGCCCAAGGTTGGGGAAGGGCTCCCCGAGGTGCAGATGCCGACGGCCGTTCCCTTGGTGTCGAGCAGGGGATACCCGTGGCGCGCGATGCCGCGCCCCGTCATTTCGAAGCCAACCATCTTACGCGTGACACCCTGCTCTTTGACCCGGATCAGGGCTGCCTTGCCCATGAAGTCGTCCGCATCGAGTTTCACCGTCCAGCCCAGACCCGCTTCCAAAGGGTTGGTCGTTTCATCGATGTCGTTTCCGTACAGCGAGAGGCGTGCTTCGAGGCGCAGGGTATCCCGCGCACCGAGCCCCGCCGCGGCGATGCCGGCGTCCTTGCCGGCGGCGAGCAGCGCGCGCCATAGCGCGGCGGCTTTGTCCGCGGCCACGAAGATCTCCGCTCCGTCTTCTCCCGTGTAGCCGGTCCGCGCCAAAGTGACTTGGCTCCCCGCGAGCTCTTGAGTGCGGAAGCGGAATGGCTTTATGTCGCTCAGGGACGCGCCCATGGCGCCGAGGACGGACAGCGCGCGGGGCCCCTGCACCGCGATCAGCGCTAGCTCGTCGCTGACGTCTCGGAAATCACAATGCCCCTCTGCGGCGGCTTTGAAATGCGCCACGATCTTTTCGCGATTGGAAGCGTTGCAGACCACGAGAATGTCGTCGGGACTGCGCTTGTAGACGATCAAGTCGTCCAGGATGGTGCCCCCGAGGTTGCAGCAGCAGGTGTACATGGCCTGACCGACGTCGATGCGGTCCAAGTCGTTGGTGACCAAGTAGTTGACGACCGCAGCGGCGTGTTCGCCAGAGAGCTCGAGCTCGCCCATATGCGAGACGTCGAATAGGCCGACGCGTGTGCGCACGGCCTCGTGCTCCGCGCTGATGCCCGCGTACTGGATCGGCATCTCGTAGCCCGCGAAGGGCACGAGGCGCGCTCCCAGGGCTTTGTGTTCGTCGTATAAAGGGGTGCGCCGCGGTGCCTCAGCCATTGTGGGCAAGGTCGTAGATCGTCCCGCCCCTAGACACAATCACTTGCGCTGCGTGAAGCTACTTGCCCGCCCAGGAGAAGGCGACGGTATTGCAGGCTCCGGTGAAGGTCTGAATGTCGCCATCCGTCGGGCCCGGCTTGGCTTCGTCCACCCGCGACTCGAAGGCCATGGGGCTCTCGAAGAAACCGAGCACTTCGCACATCTCTTGGTCGCCAATCCCGTACTTGATGGTGCTGTTGCGTGGGTTTTTGAACTCGCAGCCAAAGCGAAAGCCGCTGGCGCTGGAGAGATCCACGGCCGGGCCGAAGCGTTTGCCTCGGGCTTCGCCGTTGAAACCGCGCACGTCGAGGAGAGACTGTCCGTCGTTCGGGCCGCCCAGCAATTCCACGAAGACGCGGCTGCCCAGGGCGTGGGTATGCGGCAGCAAGTAGAAGAGCTTCGCGTCAAGGCTTCCACCGAAATCCTGCAGCAAGTCGCATTCTGCGCTGAAGCGCGAGGTTGCTTTGGGCGGGATCGCCAGCCCATGATAGTCCAGGTGGAAAGGCGCCAAGCGCACGGTTACGTCCTTGGGGTCCAGCGCGTAGATCGTGAATTTGGTGTTGCCGGTGACGCCGGACTTCGTGGTGTTGAGCAGATGCGTGTCGCTTGTGATCTTGGATCGCGGCGGGATGCGGACGGCCACGCCGTCGGGGAATTTCTGTACTTCGCGCTTGGCCTGCGTGGACTGCGCGTAAAGCGCGCCGCCGGCCAGGGCAGCTGCGAGTTGGCTGTAGCCACGGTCTTTGCAGTCCCATAGCCCGTCCGGGCCCGGGTACTGGTCTTCGGGCACGAACATCCAGTTGGAGTGGTGGGAAGCTTCGTTCTGCTCCAGCTCGACAGCGTTGATGAAAAGCTCCGTATCGTTGTCCAGCGTCCAGCTGCGGCAGCGATACGCTTCCTCCCCGGCGCCGACGGTTTGTTCCGGGAAGTCGTGAGCATGGGGCGTGCCGACCAGTGCGGCGCAACTCCCGCTTTCATCCGCGTACTTTCCCGAGGGGCAGGCTTCGCAGCTGGCCCCGGAGCTGCCCTCCACGCATTGCTGCTGGTTTTCGAGGCATTCCGGCAAGAGCTCGCTGCACGTCTTGCCGCTGCCCACGCCGCCCGCGCCCCCCAAGCCGCCGGTGCCGGCGCTGCCGCCGCTCGCGGGGGTGCCAGACGTGTCGTCAGAGCCGCAGCCGCAAGCCAGGACAAGGAGCAGAGCGGGCGCCAGGTATTTCAGGGTCACGAGGCAGAGCATGACCAAAATCAAGCCGAGTCGCAAACGCCAATCCGCGAGGGCGCCGGGGCTACCGGGCTACTGCAGCTTCTTTGGATTGAGCAATTCGCCGCTGGGCGTCATGCCGGCACGTTTCCAGCGCTCTTCTTCGGAAAGCCCCTGGGGCGTCGGCGGCGGCGTAATGTCCTTGATCACGAGGCGCGTGACCGGACCATCCGCGACCACTTCAAAGCGGTAGACGTGACCCTTGGCCCCGCCCTTGATCGCCACTTTGGGAAATACGGTGCGGGCGGCTCCGACTTCGACTTGCGCGGCAAGCACACGTTCCCGCACGTAGTTGGCGACGGCCTCGGGCCGGACCTGACCGACGAAGTGCGCCGCGTCGGGGAACCGGCGTTCCAGCTTCATCTGTCGCGGCGCGATGAATCCGAAGGCGTTCGATTTGCCTTGTCCCAGTTCGCCGGGCGCGAGGCGATCCAGCGGCTTGCTGACGGCGGAGGGCACGGGCGCGCCCGGTCCGACGACTTCCTGCTCAGCATTGTTGCAGCCGACGACGCCCCACGTAGTGAGGCCCACAGCCAAGAGCCAACAGCGATTCATGGCGCGGAGTGTCGCCCTATTCGATGATCGCGGCCCAAGAATCGATACTCGTCGTGCTGGGCGGCGTGGGCAGCTCGATTTCGAGGCGTCGGGACTTGCCGCCAGTCACCGCGGTTCCTGTATTGCCGGTATGCATCACGAGCTGGAACTTCCCAGGAGCGATGTTCGAGATCGAGGTGTGGGTGCCGGATCCGAAGTAGGGGTCCGTCACCGTGGCTTCTTCGGTGCAGGACGGCAGCTGGGTCACGCCCACGCCGAAGATCACCGAGCCGTCCTGGAGCAGCGAGCTGGTATTGTCGATGAACTGCACCACGCTGCCGCCATCGGGGAGGCGCGCGAGGCCGCCATTGGAGAGATCGCCCAGGGTCGTGCCCGCCTGTTTCGGTGTCAGGTAGTCCACGCCCCACACGCGGCTATTGCCGGCCTTGCAGACCTGGGTGCTGTTGGGGGACTCGGGCTTGAAGGTCGAGAAGAACAGCGCGCCGTTGAACAACGACATCGGGCCCGCCACGCGCTCGCCGTCGATCAGCTTGGTGTACCAGTTGACGTTCGAAGTGAAGGGAGGGCCGACCGTCGCGACCTTCTCCGTCAAGGACACAGCGTAGGTCGCCATGCCCACGGTTGCCGTGAGCACGTCTTGGTCACCCGTGGACAGCGCCACGGTGACGTTGCCGGTGTCGTCGACGGAGAGGATCGGAGGCGTCTCGATGGCGTGCCCGTCGTCCCAATCATGACCCAGGGTCGTGGCGTAGGTGTCGAAGAAAAGCTTCATGCTCCAGTTGGCCGGATTGGTCGAAGAAACGTCGACGCGCCACAGGCCGCCATCGCGATCTCCAACGAACATGCGATCGGCGATGGCGCCAGTGGTGCCCGGGAAGGGGATGGGCGTGCCCGTGATCGGCGAGTCGATGGGCGCCTGGGTCACTCGTGACGACGCGCTCAGCCCCGCGGGAGCGTCCGTCAGTTCGCCCCGGAACGTGCGCACGATTTCGCCGGTGTCCAAGCGTACGATGGTGAGCGAGCGTGCGGGCACGGCATTGCCGTAGCAAGGCACACTGGGGCGTGGCGTGAACCGCGAATCGACGCCCGTGGGGACCGGATCCCGACGCGGGCAGGGGCCGCCCGTGGGCACCGCGTCGCCGCCGGGCAGCACCGCCACGGCCACTTCCTTCACGTCATTGCCGCCGCTGTCGAAGAAGAGCGTCGTGATCAGTGGGGTGCCACTGTTGTTGCCGAAGATGGGCGCGCCGGTGTCGTCTTCGGTGAGCTGCCACAGGAATTTGGGCCCGGCGACCGGATCCGTCACGTCCAGGGCGAAGTAGCCGCCGCGGCTGCCGCCGAAGCCTTGCAGCAGCACCGTGCGCCAGGTGCCTTGGCCCACCGAGGCTTGGCTGGGGGAGCGCTCGAAACGCAACCCTTGTGCGCCGCTGAGCGCCACGACGTCTTTGACGATCGGGATGCCGTCGAGCAGGATTTGGTGCGTGCCGGGGTATTGCGAGGGGATGCCCGGCAGCACCGCTGGCGGGATGAACGCCCACAGCTCGTTGTTCTGCTTGGAATCGACTTTGAAGGTGTCCGTGGGGTCCACCGCCGCAACCTTGAATGCGTGCAGGAAGCCATCGTTCGTCGAGGTGTACATCACGATCGGGCGCCGGGCGTTGTTGGACGTAAAAAGCTGATAGGTCTCGTCGCGCAGCAGCGCGGACGGAGGACCGACAATCCGGGGCGTCGAGTGAAAGATGTCGCCAACCAGATTGCAGTCGGCGGCGCCAGGCACTGCGCAGCGATGGTACGGAGTGCCGTTGTTCAACCCCACCACCCAGCGCAGGTACTTGTCCCGGCATTGACTGGCGGAGAGGGCCACACAACTGGTGCCATCCAGCCCCATGGCTTCGGGCAGCACCGTGGACGCGATCGTCGCGGGGTCCCCATTGAGCTCGCTGCCGGAGTAGCTGCTGATGCTGTCGGGGTTGCTGGGCAGGGACGGGCGGATGGTTCGGGTCGAGTAGATCTTGCCCGTCGAAATATTGCCCTGCACCGTGAACAGCTTGCGCGCCGGGCCCGCGCCGGAGTTCACGTTGGCCACAAAGTCGTCGCCCTTGGTGGCGTCGATGTCCTGAGGCTCCGGGGTCAGGTCACCGGTGAACGTGTCCTTCTTGCACACATAGCGTTGGCGCTCGATCACGCCGTTCCACAGGGTGAATTGCTTGGTCTCGAAGGAGGAGAAGAAGCGATAGCCCGCCGCAAAGGGATCGCTGACCGTCGGCGAGGACGCAAATACCGGGATGGTGCGGCTGGTGCTGTTCTTCGCGATGCTGGACAGCACTGCGGAGAGGCTCGCCCGAAGCTCGTCCTTGTCATCGGCGAAGTAGGCGCGAGTAGTGCCGCCATTGAAGGCGACGCGATTCAAGGTGCAGCAGGCTTGGAGCTGTCGTTCGTTGGGGTTGGTGGCGCACAGACCGGTTGGGCTAGTCAGGTCCGCGGTCGTTAGGTTTTCGCAATCCACTGTCGAGGCGTTCTGCAAGGTGACGTTCGACACCGCGAAGCCGATCACGAACACCTTCGTGCGCTTCGTCGTGTCCGATGCGTTGGCCAGGTCGAAAGAGATGTCCTCGGGCTTCTGGTACGGGCACACGCCCGCTGGGGGACCCGCGCCCTCGCAGAACGGACGCAGATCGAGGTTCGGCTCACCGTCCGAGAGCAGCACGATGAAGTTTTCGCGGCAGCCTCCGGTGATGAATGGGTCCCGGTAGGGCCCAAAGTCGTCGGAGTTGATCAGGGGATCCAGCGAGGTGTCGTTCCACAAGAAATCACGCGTGTCGTCCAACATGCCCGCGATCGGGGTGGCGCCGTAGGGCCGGGTGGCGAGCAAGATTTCTTGGATCTGTGCATTTTTGGTGGCGAGGGTCGCGCCGCTGGCGCTGGAGGCGCCGAAGCCGACCATGCGCCCTTCCCAGGGTGGCGCCGCGGCGTTGCGCGCGCCGACTTCCAGGGTGCTGAGTAGCGAACAGGCCGCGGGCTTGCCCTGGGTGGGCTGGGCATTCAGAAAATAGCTCCAGGTGCCCGACACTCCCGCGTTGTAGTTGGGCGTGGTGCCGGTCACACCCGTGCCGCCGCCGGTATGTGGGTCGAAGGTCATCAGGCCGAAACGCACCGAAGACCCGAAGGAGTCGAGCAGACCGTCCGAGGCCTGGGTGAAGTTGGAGCAGGTCGTGTTGGGATCGTTGTAGGGGTGGTATTTGATGGCGCCAGCGGGATAGTCGTAGGCGTTGGCTGGGAGCACACCCGGGCCCACGGTGCAGGTGCCAGACAGGGGTCGGTGGTAGGGATTCAGGTAGTCGGCGTCTGGCGGCAACACACCGCTCAAGCTGTATTCGTTCTTGAACGCCGCCGAGCCGCGGTCCACCGCGTCGCAGCGGTAGTCCTGGATCGAGCCCGTCATGACCTCGAGCAGTTCTACCCAGCGGCTGCGCTCGCTGCCGGGGCCCGTGGGCACACAGCTGGGGAAGCCCGCGCTCGACGACTTGTACTCCATCGACCCGGAGGTATCGACCAGGAGCATCACGTTGGGCAGGGGCGGGTTGACGTCGACCTGCGCTTTCGCGGTGCTCGCTGCTACGGCGGAGCCGACGAGCGCCGCGAGCGAAATGAATGTCCTTGCCTGCCTCATCGCTGTCTCCTCACCGATGCACATTCTTCAAAGTGACGTGGGCCCGGAGTGCCGCCACGCTGGCTGCTGTGCTCGAAGCGTTCACGGCACACCACGGGTCTGTGCCGAGTCCGCCTGCGTCCAGCGGTCGGATCTGACCAAAAGCGGTCAGGGTCACCTGCACGTCACGAAAAGCGTTGTTTTGCTGCCCACCCGCTTCAGAACCGGGGTTGGGCACGGTCTCGAAGGGCTCCGTCATCTCCACCACGAACACCCCCTGCGCCGCGGAAGGCAGCCCGGCAACGCCAAGTTTCGGGCCCAAGCTGCCGCTGGTGGCGACGGTCTGATTCTCGATCAGCGCGGTGCCGGACTTCGCGTTCACGCGGTCGGCGATCTCCGAGATGTACAGCTTGTAACAGGGGATGGGCGTTCCAGCGGCCAGGGGCAGGACGTTCTTGTTGGTCTCGCACACGTCGCTGCCCAGCTGAACTTTGTCCAGGTAGCTCTTGGCGGCGCCGTCCCCGAGCTCGGCACTGACGGCGCGCCCGGCAAACTCCGTCAAGAACTGGGTCTGCACCAGCTGGCGGTCGAAACCCGCGGCTTGATCCACCATGCTGGCCGAGCGCGCCGAAAAGATGCCGATGGCCGTCAGCAGCGTGATCACGAGCAAGACGATGAACACGGAGGCGCCGCGCTCCGAGCGCCGCTGGCGGCGAGTTTTTAGACCCGCGTTCACCATAGGAGCTCCATCTGATTGTGCAGGGTGATGTCCGCTTGCAGCGTGCGTACCCGTGCGTAGGGTGCTCCGGCGCCGTTGTTCCCCAGGGCGATCCGATACAGGCCCGGCGCAATGGGCGTGCCGAGGGCGCCGACGATCGGTGCGTCTCGGTCCGGCTCACGGGAGCGCACGCTGAGGCGCGCGCGCACGGCGCGGATGCGGTGGGGTCCCTGATTTGGATTGGCCAGCACGCTCACGTCCCCAGCCCAGTTGGGGATCTGTGCGTCTCCGGGAGCGAAGGTATTGAGCGTTGGATCCGTGTTGTTCAGGAGCGCGTTGATCACCGTCAGGCCCAGCTTGAAGTCGACGGCATATTCGGCCACCAGCTCTTCAGTGCCGGCGATGGGCGTGCCGGAGGTATCGAGCTCGACCCGCACCAGATCCGTGCGGTCGCCGTCGAAGTCGGCGCTGACCGTGTCGCCATACAGTGGCGCATAGGCCGGGTTGGCGCCGCCGAGATTCGACTCTTTGGACAGATCGCGCAGATCGTACTGGACGAAGTTCACCACGTTGGCGACGGCGCCGGTCACGTTGCCCTTCAGGCCGCAGGTATTGCCTGCCGTCTGGCGAAAACGGATGCCCGGGTTCTGTGACAGGATCACCTGCGGGATCGGTCCGGCGACTGTTGCTTGGATGGTGCCGTACTGCAGCTCGCCGGACACGTCCTGGATGCGCAGTCCGCGGCCCGCGGTGAACACTTCGTTCAACAGCGCGGCCTGGTCTGCGCTGGCCGCGTAGCCCATGCGCGCCAGGGGGCCGATATTGGCTTGCAGGAATACGATGAAGGTGGCTCCAGTGTCCTGCACGTTCCAAATCGGGAATTGGTCCACGGAGGAGTAGCTGCCCGAGAGCACGACTGCGTCCGGGGCAAGTCCGTTCGCCGTTAGCGTCGCGTTGGCCGGCGAGCCGCCCTGGGTGATGCGGATACTAGCTAGCCGGCGATACTCTTGGGTCCAGCTGGGGTCCCCGACGGGGTCGCCGCAAAGGCGCGGATCGCGCCGCACATTCGGGGTGGTCAGAAAGCCGGCTCGAGCCAGATCCACCCGCAAGCGTTCAAAGCCGACCAGACCCGCCAGGGTCGCGTCCGAGACTCGGGACTCACGCTTGTAGAAACGCCCGGCGTCCGAGGCCAGCGCAAACACGGCCAGCGCGATGAACATGCCGCCGCTCACGGCCACCATCAGCTCCACCAGGGTGAAGCCGCGGGCTTTTCGCGAACGGGGCAGAGGGGTCAGGGGTCGCATCACAGTGCCGTCGCCTGCTTGATGGCCGTGGCCAAATGTACGAAGTGGTAGCGCTCCGCGGCGCCTTCAATGGCGTTGGGGTCGCTGTTGGGATCGCAGACGTCGAGGCCGTCTACGGTCCCGCCCATGCCCTCACGCACCCAGAACACCCGCACTTCGGCTCGGACGAGGCCGTTGCCGGCGGTATCCGGGTACAGCCAGGAAAGCCGGATGTGCGTGCAGTACTGGGCCTGGGGGATTTGCGTATTCGGGACGACGTTGCCCAGCACGTCGAAGGCCGGGCCGAAGTCCAGGTTCGCGACGTAGCTAGGGCGGAACCATACGCCCGCGTTGCCCGTTACGTTCACTAGCCAGTTCGTTTGGCCAATGTCGGTGGCGGCGTTGCGCGGCGAGGGGTGATTCCAGGCGGCAGCGTCCGAGGCGAGCTGCTCCTGCCAGGCTTGCGCGATATGCGTGGCCACCGACAGCTCTTTGGCGTGCTGGTTGGCCGCCACGGTCACTTTTTGCATCGCAATCACGCCGGTGACGCCGATGGCGAAGATCGTGACGGCGATCAAGAGCTCGATGAGGGTGTATCCGCGCTGGGCTTTCATGGCGGTGCTCCCACGGCGGGTCCGCCTCGCGCGTGGCCGTTTGGCAGCACCAGCACCGTGCGTCCGAGACCCAGCCGCGTGCCGCCGCCATTCTGCCGTGTCACGTTGACCCGAGACACGCCGGTCAGCGGAGTGAAGGGGCCAACCTGGTTGAAGCGCACGAAGGCGCGACCCAGGGGCGTGAAACAGATGTCCATCTGCGGTTGGACGCCGCCGTTCAGTGGGGGCGGGCCCTCCATATCGAGGTAGATCGAGTCCCACTCCGAGCGGTTGGCCGGGTCGAACTGCGTGATCAGCTTGTTGTCGTTGTTACCGCCGTCGACCCAGCTGTTGGTGCAGCTCGAAACCGGCAGCTGCTCGCAGTTGGGATCCCCTCCGCCGGCCTGGCCGCGCAACGCTCCTCGGAGCTGCCCCCGACCCTGCGGGGTGGCGGTGCCGTCAAAGCGAACCAGCACGGCCCCGCCCCGGGCCATGGCCCGCATGCGGGCATTGCGGTAGAGGGCGCCGACCTCGAGGGCGGCATTTTGGACCCGACGGTCCCGCAGGGTGTTCAAAACCGACGGGATCGCCAGAACGGCGAGCACGGCAATGATGATCACCACCACCACCAGCTCAAGCAGCGTGAACCCCCGCTGCTGCGCAAGCAGCGGCCGGATTGGCCTGGTCTGTCGCTTTGGATACACCACCGAGAGAGTCGTTTGAGCAAGGGTTGTGCCGGGCGGGTGGAACCAAGGCGCCCGGTATTTGCAGGCTTTTTGCCCAGGCGCTGCGCGCAGCCCGGTAAGGATTGCGACGCTATGTAATCATTGCGGAGCGCGGGGCTGCCGGCCCGCTGGCCGGATCTCCGTCGGACAATTGCGTGATCTCGGCCGGCGTTCTATTCGAAGCCCCATGCGTGCACCTCTTCCGACCCTGTTTCTGTGCTGCGTCGCCCTGCTCGGCTGCGACAAAAAAGAAGGCCTCGAAAAAGAGCAGGGAGCGGCGCCTCCTCCGATAGCAAGTACCAAACCCGGCGCCTGCGCTGGCGGTGGCGGCAAGGTCGCCGACCCGGTCAGCGCGGCGTTCTTCCCTCGCGTCGCTGGCAGCTACTGCGTCGACCCGAACGGGGAGACCCGAGCCTTCGGAGAGGGCGCAAGCGGGTCCCTGGACAAGGTCTGCACGGAGCTCTTCGACGGCGAATGCGAAGTCTACAAGCAGTTCGGCCTCCAGCGGGTGGTGACGTTGCGTTACATCGACGGCAGCGGATCCCCCGGAGCCGTGAACGTGAATCTGAGTCGCTTCGCGACCCGTGAGGGCGCGTACGGCTTCTTCACGAAGCGCGTCATCGCCGACGGCGATCCCCTCGAGGTCGCCCCCGCTGCCCTCGAGGCGGGAACGGCGGCGGCCCTGGGGACCGGGATCGCGTACGTGGGGCGCGGACAGCACGTCGCTGAACTCTCCTATACGAACGAACTTGAGTCGCCGGATCAACTCAAGACCAGCAGTCAGAAAGTGCTGCCGCCCTTGGGCAAGGACATGGGCGAAAAACTGCCGGGGGACAAAGGGTTCCCCAAACCCGTCACGGCGCTGCCAACGGAAAAGCGAGTCGCGATGGGCGTGGCATTCATCTCTGGGGATTTGCTCGACGTTTCCGGCGCCGGCCCCGGGGCGCTCGGATATTACAAGGACGGCGAGCGGCGCTACCGTGTCCTGAGCGCCGAACGCGCCGACGAAGCGGGAGCTAAGGACGTGCTCAAAACGCTGCGCAAGCTCGACGGGGCCAAGGGCGTCAAAGGCGTGCTCTACGACGCCGTGAGCTTTACGCGCAAAGCGGACGATCAAAGCCCGGCGGTGGCCTGGGTGGTCGGTCGACATGAGGGCAAGCTGTTTGGAGTCGGTGACGAGGAACAGGTACTCAGCTCCGATCAGAGCGCAGAGGAAGCGGCGAAGTTGAAGCTGAGCGCAGACGAAAAAATGACAATGCTCAGCGCACTGATCGAGGCCGCCAAGACCCCGGCATCGCCGTAGTTTTTCCGCGCTGTTTGCGAATTGGTTCAACCTGCTCGGAGGCCTGCGAGCGGTGCGGGCACGACCGCGCAATGGAGGCATTCGTGCGCCAAATCCGTGGTAGTGGGCAGACCACTATTTTTCTTCCACAAGAGCAAGCAGGTGTCCCGTGGATTTCGAACTACCTGAGCCCCATCGCATTCTGCGCCAGTCCGTGCGGGAGTTTTGCGAAAGAGAAGTGCGCCCGCATGCGCGCGGCTGGGATGAAGAAGAACGCTTCCCGCAGGAGTTAGTGCCCAAGCTGGCGGGAATGGGCCTGCTCGGGATCCGCATCCCCGAGGAGTACGGCGGCGCCGGAATGGACACTTTGGCCTATGCGCTCTGCGTCGAGGAATGCGCCCGTGTGGATGGCTCCCTTGCACTCACCGTGGCGAGCCACAACGGTCTGGGCACCGGTCACATCCTGGCGTTCGGCAATGACGAGCAGAAGCGTCGTTATCTCGAGAAGGCCGCGACGGGCGAGTGGCTCGCGGCGTGGGCGTTGACGGAACCAGGCAGCGGGTCCGACAGCGCGGGTCTGCTCACCACGGCGGTTCGTGACGGCAGCGACTGGGTCTTGAACGGCACCAAGATGTTCATCACCCAGGGCTCTGTTGGCGGATTCTGTGTGGTGTTGGCGCGGAGCAACGTGGACGTGCCAGCAAGTCGCGGGATCACGGCCTTCATTGTCGATCGCGGGACGCCAGGTTTTTCCGCCTCGAAGAAGCTGGAAAAGTACGGCTGCCGCTCGAGCGACACCGTGGAGCTGTCCTTAGAAAACGTGCGCGTCAGCGACAGCCAGCGTCTCGGCGAGGTGGACTCCGGCTTCTACGACACCATGCAAATTCTCGATCGCGGGCGCATCTCCATCGCTGCCATGGCACTCGGGCTGGGTCGTGGCGCGCTGCGCTTGGCGCTGGCCTACGCCAAAGAACGAACGGCGTTTGGCAAACCGATTGCGGACTTTCAAGCCATTCAGTGGAAGCTTGCGGACGCCGGCACGAATCTAGACGCAGCGGAACTTCTGATTCATCGTGCCGCGTGGAAGTGTGACCGGGGCGAGCCGTATTCCTCCGAGGCGTCCATGGCGAAGTTGTTCGCCAGCGAGGCGGCGACCGCAGCGTGCAACGACGCGGTGCAGATCCATGGCGGCTACGGCTACACCCGCGAGTACGAGGTGGAGCGGTTCTTACGCGACGTGAAGATCTGCGAGATCGGTGAAGGCACCAGCGAAATCCAGCGCATGGTGATCTCGAAGCATATGCTGCGCGCCTGAGCGCCTACTCGGTGCGCTGGATGATGTGGTAGCCGAAGGGGGACTCCACCACTTCGCTGATTTCGCCCGGATCCAAGGCAAAGGCGACGTTCTCGAATTCGCGCACCATGACGCCCCGGGGGAACTTGCCGAGGCTCCCGCCGCGTCCCGGCGCGCCGGGTTCGTCGGAATACTCACGCACAAGCTCGGTGAAGTCCTCGCCGGCCTTGGCGCGCGCCAAGGCTTCGTCGGCCAAGCTACGGGCCTCTTCCTTGCTGCGGGTCACGCTCGCCGGCGCTCGCATGCCGCCCCGGTACATCACCAGTATGTGGCGAGCGGCAATGGTTTCAGCGCCCGCGCCCGCCGTCGTCGTCGGACCGTCGGTCTCGGGCAGGGGAGTGCCCAGCGGCGGCCAGATGGGCTTGCTCGCGCCCCGCGGAGGTTCGTGCACACCCTCGTGGGTCGTGATCACGCAGCCACTGAGGGAAAGCAGCCATGCCGCGAGCAGGGCGGCTGCGCCGAGCCCGCGGGGGCGCGGCACGTGGCGCTGTGGAGTTGTCTTCACTCAGCTCACCTATTCCGTACGCTTGATGACGTGGTAGCCGAAGGGCGTCTCCACTAGGCCGGAGACTTCGCCGACCTTCAGAGCGAAGGCAGCGTCGCTAAACGGCTTGACCATTTTTTCGGGCGTGAAATTGCCCAGCTTGCCAAAGCCCGTCTTGGCGCCGGGTTCGTCCGAATACTCTGCCGCCAACTGGTCGAAGTTTGCGCCCGACTTGGCCTTCTTCAGGGCTTCCTCGGCGCGTGTCTTGGCTTCGTCCTTGCTGCGCGTGATGCTCGACGGCGCGCGGGCAGAGCCGGCGTATTGCACGAGCAAATGTTGCGCCGATACAGACGCGGGCTTTGCCGTGTCGACGTCGACGGACTCGGTGCTGGCAGCGACGCTTGCGTCTGCCGAGCCGGGTTTCTTGGTTGAAAAGAATCCCGCCGCACCCATGGCGCCGACGGCGATCAGTCCGATCATGACCGCCCAGGGCAGCCAATCCGGCAGGCCATCGTCGGGCTCCTGAGCCCGAGCGGGTCGCCGCTCGCTCTCTTCGTCTTCGTCCGGCTCTTCGTCTTCGTCTTCGTCCTCGTCTTCGTCCGGCTCTTCGCCTTCGTCTTCGTCTTCGTCTTCGTCTTCGTCCGGCTCTTCGCCTTCGTCTTCGTCTTCGTCTTCGTCGTCTGAAGCGTCGTCCTGGTCCTCGCCTTTGGCGTCAGACTTCCACGGCGGGTCGTCCTGGTCGTCGTCGATGGGCAATTTCGGCTCGTCTTTGTTCTTTTTCGCCATGTTGCTTCGTCACGCTTTCAGTTTGGCCCAGGCGTTCGTGATCACCGCGTCCGGGCGTCCACCGGCGTACGCCGCGATCGCCAGCGTGGTCTCGTCCACCCGGGACATTTCGGTCCGTACGGTCTCCCCCGGCCAGACCGGCTTGCGAAATTGCACGCCAAGTTCGACCAGGCGATTGGCGTCGCCGTCCAGCCACTGCTGCGTGACCGCCCGGGCGACAAAACCATAGGTCGCCAGTCCGTGCAGGATGGGCCCCTGGGGAAACCCGACCATCTTCGCGAAGTCCGGATCGGCGTGGAGCGGATTCAGATCCCCCGACAACCGGTAGAGCAGCGCCTGCTCGGGCAGGGTCGTCTCCTCGTGTACCTTGTCGGCGTCACCCTTGGGACTCGCCGGGATTTCGGTCTTCGGGGGTGGCGGGCCACCGAAGCTGCCCGCGCCGCGAAATAGGATCGCCCACTCGGTATCGAAGCAAGGCTCACCTTTGACGCTTGTCTTGGTCTCAACCACCACCTGGGCCATCTTTTTCATGTCGTAGATGCCCTTGATAGTCCCGACCGTCGAGAGCGTGCCCTCGCTCGGGATCGGTCGGTGCACCCGCACGATTTGCCCGCCGTGCACGACCATCGCCAGATCGCCTTTGGTCTTGGCCAGCACGTCACCGATGACGGGCAACACCGGAACCACGGCAAAGGTGGGGTAAACCTTGGGACCCTTGGATTCGTAAAGATAGTCCAGCTCGTCGCGCTTTGCGCCGATCCCGAGGGCGTACAACACGACCGTTTTCCAGTCGTAGGTGAATTCGTGGGCCTGTGTTTGGTAGCCCGCTGTGGAGACATCCAAGCTCATCGTCTGCTCCGTTCTGTGGTCAGGGCCACCGGTTACTGGCCCGCCGCCTTGTCGTCAATCGCTGAACAACGCCCCGGGTTGACGCCGCGCGGAGGGGTGGGGGAGCGTCGGGGAAATCGTGGCGCCCGGTGTCCTTTCTATCGCTTTCGATCTCGCTCAAGACCTGGGCGTCGATTTGCCCGCCTGGGGACTGGCGTGGGCTCGAACCGCTCCGACGATCATCCTGGTGCCCGCCTTCGGATTGCGCGCCATCCCGGCGCCAGCCCGGGCCATGCTGGGTTTGGTGATCGCCGCCGCCGTTGCGCCAGCGATAGCCGTGACGCGCGATCCAAGTCTGCCCTGGGCGCTCGCAGCCGCCTACGAAGGGCTGCGTGGGGTGCCCGTGGCGATCGGAGCAGCCGCCGCGCTCTGGGCCGCCAGTCAAGCGGGTGGATTGGTGGACAACCTACGCGGCGGACGTGAACAGGCGAGTCTGCCCAACGTCGAATCCGGCAGCACACCCACGGGCGCCATGCTGTCCATGCTGATCGCCGTTGCGTTTCTGGAAGGTGGCGGTGCCAGCAAGGTGGCCCAGGCGTTGATTCGGGCAGATCAAGATGTCGAGCACGCATTCTCGCGGGCGGTGGTCACGCTGTTGGCCAGCATCGAGGTCTCCATTGCGGTTGCAGCGCCGGTTATCGCGGCATCGATCGTGTTGGAAGTTGCGAGCGCGCTCGTCTCCCGCGCTGCAAGTCCAGCGTACCTCCAGCCGCTGCTCGCTCCCTTGAAAAGCCTGGCCATTCTCGGAGTGTTTGCGCTGATTCTTGAACGCGTGGTCGAACTCCTCGCCATCGCGAGCTTGAGCTGACGTCGGCGCTTACAGACGGATGCTGTAGGCGACGCTGAGGAGCACGCTGAATACGTCGTTCTGCCCGACCAACGACGCCTCGTCACCGAGGGGGTCTGTCTGGGGAGTTTCCGGCAAAAACCAGCTTCCGTAGCGTAGGCCAGCGCCGACACTCCAGCGCGGGGCGAACTGATAGGCCGCGCCCGTCGCGAGGCCAACGGTGTAGCCTTCGCTCCGGATCGTCACACCCCGGGGGCCGACCAGGGCGCGGTCGCTCTTGCCCTCGGTGGATTCGAAGCGATCACTGACAACGACGAGACCGCTCGTCAGGCCGAACCAGAATTCGAAGGGGTCTTCGGAATAGGGGTAGTAGCGCGCGATGGCTTCCACGGTGAAGTAGCCGCGGGAGTGGTCTCGGGAGACGCCAGGAGGATCTTGGCGGGGCGCATCAGTGGTGGGGGTCAGCCCCAAGGTCACGCCTGCACCGACGGCGAAGGTTGGGTGGGCGCGATAGAGTTGGAACGCGTCGAGTTCGAAACTGGAATCCCCTTTGGTGCAGCCGGCGATGTCTCGTTCCACGCACACCTCCGCAGCGGGCAAGACGAGCCAGCCCAGGCCAACCTCTGCCATGGCGCGCGGGCGGTCCGGCAGACCCTTATGATGAGCGTCTGCGTCGTCTGGTAACGGCTCGGTTTGCGCGTGGCTCTGCGCGGCCAGGGCGAGACAGGTCGCCAGGACGCGCGCTCTCATAACCAGCGTCCCCCGGCGGGCGCGCTTGCACTCGGCGCGACCCGGGCGTCGCTCTCGCCGGCGTCAACGGCACCCACGGGTTTCGGCCCTCCGGGACGTCCCTTCGGCGGGGGCCGGACCGCGCCCCCCGGCGCTTTCTCCGCGGCCTTACTCGGCAGGGTGCTTGCGCGCAGTATGAGCTGCGCCGCTTCGTTTTCGGGATCCAGCGCCAGGGCCCGCTGTGCCAAGTCTTGAGCGCGTGGCGGATCCACGCCGCGGGCGGCCTCTGCTGCGAGTCGCAGGCGATCCGCAGCGTTGCGACGCACGCGCAGCAGCGCAGGGTTTCCCGGATGCCGTCGCAGCGCCGTATCGGTGATTTCGCGCACGTTGTCGCCCACTGGCGCATCATACGCCCCGCGCTCGAACGCCGCATGGGCTCGCGCGATATCGCGGTCTACTGCGGTTTGTTTGTCGCCAAAGACCCCCATTTGCCGCGCCGCAAAGAACGCGAGTATGCCGCCGAGCACAAAGCAGATCAGGATCAGCGGCGCGCGCGACCGCTCCAGGGGTGGCGGAGGCACGGACTCTGGAAGCTCGTCGTATGAGCGCTGCGGCTCAGGCACAGACGTTGGACCGGGATCGCTGAGGGTGGGGATGCTCGGCCGTGACTCCGGGCCCGGGCGCGTCGGGGCGTCTTGGCTGTTCGGTGCGCCCTCGTCAGAATCAGAAAGGGTGGGCTCAATGCCGGACCGCGAATCGACTTGTGTCTCAGTCGCAGCGTCGATTTCGGTTTCTGGGGTGGCGTCGCGTGCCCGAGGCTCGGTGGCGCTGCTGCCGCTCGGGTCGATCACTTCCGTATGGCCGCTCCCGCCACGGAGCTTTTGTTCCAAGGACTCAGACAGGGGCAGCGCCTTGGTGCGCTGGATGCTTTCTAGGCTCAACGTGCCCTTGCTCATGAGTGTCGAGCGAACCATGAGCTCGTCGGGAGAAAGCCCTGACTTGCGCGCGGCGGTCACCAACATGCGTCCGAGCACTCGGGCGTTCTCCGCCCGCTTTGCCGGATCTTTCGCCAAATTCTGCATCACCACGTCCGCGATGGGCTTGGGCACGTAGCTGGCTCGCTCGATATCCGTGAGCTGCGGCGGCGGTTCGTTGGTGTGTTTGATCAGGATCCCGACCGGGCTGTCCGCGTCAAAGGGTGGCGAGCCACTCAGGCACTGAAACAGCATCACGGCGATGCTGTAGACGTCGCTGGCTGCAGTGACTTGCTTGCCTTGGGCGCCTTCGGGAGAAATGTAGCGCGCGGTTCCGAAGATGACGCCCGCCTGGGTGGCCACGGTATTGTCCGCCCAATCGATGCGAGCCACGCCAAAGTCGAGTACTTTGACGAAGTCTGGGTCGTCCCCCCGTCGCACGAGCATGACGTTTTCGGGCTTGAGATCTCGGTGCACGACGCCTTGACTGTGCCCTTCGCCAACCGCGTCGCAGACCTGGAGCATCACATGCAGCGCACGTGGCAGCGGCAGGGATCCGCCTTCGGCGCCAAGGGCGGATCGTAGGGAGATGCCGTCCAAGTACTCCATCACGAGATACGCTTCACCGCCGATGTCGGCGCTGTGTTTTTCGACCTCGCCCGTCATCAGGACTTGCACGACATTGGGATGCGACAGGCGACTCGCCACTTTCGCTTCGCGCAAGAAACGTGCTTTCACCGTCGGATTGCGCAGCAGTTCCCGGTGGAGGATCTTCACCGCCACGTCGCGATCGATGCCACGCTGATGTGCGCGATAGACGCGCCCCATGGCACCAATGCCGATCAATTGCTGTAGGGACAGTTGATCGGCCAGCCGGATGCCGACGTAGGGATCGTCGAGTCCTTGGGTCTTCCGACCAGACAGCGGAGTGCCATCTTTTGGGCAAAAGATGACATCGTCGTCATATCGCTGGCCGCAGGCCGAGCAAACTTTGGTCAGCGGGGTCATGCTGCGTGGGTGTCGCCGGGTGGCCTCAGGCTAGCAGGCCGGACCCGGGCGCAGAAATCCGAGGCGGGCGCAGGGGACAAACCTGCCGTCCCGCGCCCGGATCTGCGCTTTCTTGCGCCCAGACGTCATGCTGCGGCCCAAAGGGCACTCACTTCGGGTCCCCGTCTGGTCTAGTCTCCAGCCCGACGTGCTGCCCACGAATTTGCTCCCCGCATTGCGCTCATTCTCGTGCCCCCGGTGCCCTTGGTCGTCCCCAGCGGCGTAATTTTGGCAATGATTGCGCGCTATTCGCCTGGCCTCTTGTTTGCTCAGGACGGGCGCGGCCCCCTGGTGTATCTGCTGCGCGCCACGTGCATCGTCAACGTGGGCCTCCGTGTCTCCAACATGCTCCCCAGTCTTTCCCTCGATGGCGGCCGCCTCTTGCGGCGGAACCTGGATCGATCGCAAAAAATGCTAGCACCGATGTCATTACTCCTACCGCTGCTCGTGCTTTATTCGGACACGCTGCGCTTGGGCTTGATTGAGACTTCGGTGACGCTTGGGACCGCGCTGCCGAAAATGGCGTCGGCCTTGACCGTCTGGGGAAGGCTTTCGTGAGCGAGCAGCCCCACGCCACGGACGCCGCGCAGACCGAGCCCGCGGGCCCGGAGTTGGCGAAGACGAGCGCTGCGGCCTCGGACGAGGTCTCGCTGCCGCGCGGTGGCGTGAGCTACACGGTCCAGCTGCCCAACTTCGAAGGGCCCCTCGACCTCCTGCTGCACCTGATCCAGCAACATGAACTGGACATTCTCGACATCCCCATCGCTTTCATCACCGAGAAGTACGTTGACTACATCCTGTTGATGCAGGAACTGAATATCGACATTGCGAGCGAGTATCTGGTGATGGCCGCGACTTTGGCGCACATCAAATCCAAGACGCTTCTGCCGGTGTCCCCGGACGACCAGGATGACGTGGATGAACCGGAATTGGATCCGCGTTCCGAGCTCGTGCGCCGGCTGCTGGAGTATCAGAAGTACAAGCTGGTTGCGGAGCAGCTCTCGGAACGTTCGGTATTCGGTCGAGACGTCTTTTCCCGGGGCCAACCAGCGGCACAGGCCGAGGGCACCGCGCCCTTGGCGCCCGTGAGCCTATTTAAGCTGCTGGACGCCTTTCAAGGCGTGTTGACGCGGGCGAAAACCGTCATCGATCACGAAATCGAGCTCGACCGCTTCTCGATCACCGATCGCATCAACCAGTTGGCGGATCGCCTCCGCGAACGTTCGCGGCTCAGTTTCGAAGAGCTGTTTGAGGGACAACGCAGTCGCGCAGATCTGATTGTCACGTTCCTAGCGCTGCTTGAGATGACGCGGCTACGTATGACGCGCCTGCTTCAGGAGAGTGCGCTGGCTCCCATCGTCATCGAGTTGGCCGTCAGCGATGACGAATCTGTCGAGCCGCCCCAGCAGACATCGACGCAACCAGGGGATGCCTTCACGCCTTCACAGGATCCGCATCCGGAGCAATCAGCGGATGCTGACGCCTCCGCGGCGGCAGAGGGCGAGCCTTTAGTGACGGAATTGATAACGAACGGCGACGTGGAGTTGGATTCAAGCGATGGCTAAACCGCGACAGCAGGAGCGCGCTTCTAAGAGCGCAGCCCCCAAGAAACTCGGTAAGAACGGCTCAAAGAAGCCGACCCAGGCTAAAGCGAAGCCCGCCAAGTTGGCCAAGGCTGAGACCACGGAGGCGGCGCCGGAAGCCACCCTCGAAACCACCGAGGAAGAAGCTCCGGACACCGTCGTGGATCCGATGGAAGCGGCTCAGGTTGACGCAGAGGTGGTGGACAGCCTCGTGCCGGACACCGTGGACGAGCAGGACGCCACTACGATCGAAGATACCCGTTCCTATTTGAAGGGGTTGATCGAAGCGCTGCTATTCGTCAGCGATCGCCCATTGGAGCTCAAAGAGCTTGCGCGTGCTGCGCGCATTGACAAGAAGCGGACGGAGGAGCTGTTGCACGAAATCGCGGAAGAGTACGCGACCCGTGGCATGCATCTGGGCGAGGTGGCGGGCGGCTTCGCACTGCGATCGAATCCGCTCTATTCGGAACAAGTTCGACACTTCTTGGCCCAACGGCCCGTGCGGCTGTCCAGGGCGCAACTCGAGACGCTTTCGATTGTGGCCTATCGGCAACCCATCACGCGGCCTGAGATCGACGACATCCGGGGCGTGGACTGTGGACCGGTGTTGAAAGGGCTGTTGGACCGCGATCTGGTGCGCATCATCGGCAAGAAAGACGAGCCGGGCCGACCGATGCTCTACGGAACTACCCCCGCATTCCTGGAGCTATTCAGCATGAGTTCGCTCCGAGATCTGCCGACTTTGAAGGAGTTCACCGAGCTCTCTGACGATTCGAAGCAAATCTTCGAAACCAAGACCGGCGAAGAAGCCCCAGAGGGCCCGGTCACCGATCCCATGGACGCGACCGGCGCCGAGAGCGGCGACGATGCGGAGGACTCTGGCACAGTCGACGAAGACGTGGCGACGGCAGACGCAGCGAGTGCGGCTCCGGACGGCAGCGACGACGCTGGCGCGGACGACGACGCGGACGACACGGGGGACGCGGACGACACCGGCGACGACGACGACGCTGACGACGACGACGACGCTGACGACGACGACGACGACGACGACGACGACGACGACGACGACGACGACGATTGAACGTGCGGCGCGCTAGCCGTCGATGGGGTCGGCGTAGTCTTTGCTGAGGGCGAGTGCCGCGTCGAAGAGCGCGGGATGTGCGACCAGCTTACGGAGCAGGGTCCAGAGCTCCGGATCCGCCAGGCGCTCGGGTCCCGTTGGCTGTTTGGATTTCGGTCGCTTTGGAAATGCGCTCGCGCCCTGCGCTTCGAGTTCGCGGAGCTTTTCGACGTATTGCTTGGTTGGGAATTTCTCACCCGACTCCCAGGCGAAGACGGTTTTGTCGTCCACGCCCAGGGCTCCGGCGAGCTGCCGGGCGGTTGCGCCCAGCGCCTTGCGGACCCTTTGAACTTCTTCCGGAGACACGGTCCGACACGCTAGCCGAAGTCGGACTGCGGCGTCTGCTAGCGACGCGATCCGGCTAGAAAATCACGAAACTGGAGGCTGCGGAGACCGACAGCTCCCCATGCGACAGCTCTGCCTTGCAGCCGCGGTCCTGGCAACCGCGTGCGCGCCCGAAGTTGGTTCCGATCCGCCGCGCGCGAACCCGCCCAGCGTGACCATCGAACCGAGCGCGCCCCTTGATGCGGTCCCGGCGGTGGTGCGGATCACAGTGGCGGGACATCCTGCCGAGGAGATCGCCCTGTTCACGGGAGAACTGTCGGAGTATCACTCCGGGCGCTTGCGCCGAGGCGACCTGCCCAAGACCCTCGTCGACCGCATCGTGCCAGCGATCACCTATGCCACGCCAACGGGCGCTGTGCTGGCGCCTGCGCGGGCGCTGACCGGCTTGGCCCGTTACACCCTGGGCGCGCTTGGGGTCGGCACCTTCGCGGTGATCCAGGTACGCCCCGAAGGGCCGCCGCTGCTTTCGCGGCGTTGGCCGATGCCGGACGCAGCGGCGGACACCGGTCTGGCGGTGTACTGCGCCTACGACCCGTTGGTCCCGGACGGCTTCTGGGAGCAGGTAGTGCTGCAACCCGGGTCGGTGCGCGCCGAGGTCCGGGCGGGCGCCGGCAGCTCAAGCGTGCTGCCGCGGCATTGCCTAAGCCTACGTTTCGAAACCCAAGCAGAGGCGGATCTCGTGCCTCCGCCGGAAATCGCAGGGCTGGTCCTGGACCCTTCTCCCTTGCTGCTCCGCGAGCAGCAGAGCCCACCGCATCTGCCTTGTCCCGCGGATTGGCAGGTGCTCAGCGTTGGCTGTCTCCAGGTACAAGATGATCGCGTGACCTATCGTTCCGCGTATGGTCCCGCCGCGATCGCTCTCGAGAGCCCGGGGGTCGGCGCGGTGGTTGCCGTGCAGCCCGGCGAAGAAGCGACCATTAAGGGCTTCACGCCTGGCAGCTCCGCGCAGCTGCACGTTTTTGAAGTGGCCACGGGAGTGGCACAGCAGGAAAGCTCTCTGATCGTGCACATGGCCGCAGCGACGGCGCATCCGCTGCTCAGCGAAGTGTACGCAAACGCCGTCGGCCCGGAACCGCAACAAGAGTGGATCGAAATCTACAACGACGGGCTCGCCGCCTGGGCCATGTCCGGCGCCGTCTTGCAGGACGCCGGCGGCAAGATCGACCTGCCTCAGGCAGAGCTCGCTCCTGGCGCGTTTTCCCTCATCGTCAACGAATCTTACGAACCCAATTCGCTGACCGATCTGCCACCCGCGGCCGGAACGCTCCTAGTGCGCGTGCCGGATTTGGGCACCAATGGCTTGTCCAACGCTGGCGAACCCCTGGTCCTATTCGACCCGGCCGGCGGGCTCTTGTCGAGATTCCCCAGTCTAAAACACAGCAAACAGGGCGTGAGTGCGGCACGGCGTCCGGGGACGGTCTCTCACGCGCCAGGCGACTTCGGCCTGTCCAGCGACCCGGGCGCAAGCCCCGGTGCACCGAATCTGGTCGAAGCGCCGTGAAAGGACGACTACCAGACAGAACACTAGTTGCCCGCGATCGTCATCTTCGAAATACGCAAAGTCGGTGATGCGGTGCTTGTCTTGAATTCCAGGTCGTCGCCTACGGCATCGATGTTCTTGAGCATGTCGTCGAGATTGGAAGAGACGGTGACCTCGCTGACCGGGAAGGCGCGCTTGCCGTCCTCAATCCAAAACCCAGCGGCGCCGCGGGAGTAATCTCCGGTGATCGCGTTGAAGCCGAAGCCCATCATCTCCGTGACGTAGAGCCCCTGCTTCACGCCACGGATCACGTCCTCGGGGGTCGATTTGCCGGCTTCCAGGTAGCAATTGGTTGTGGATGGGCCAATGCCTCCACCACGGCGGGAGGCGCTCGCAGTGGAACGCAGCTTCAATTTGCGCGCGCTGTAGCAGTCCAGCAAATAGGTCTTGAGTGTTCCTCGTTCAACAATGACGTTTTTCTGGGAAGGCAGTCCTTCGCCGTCGAAAGCGCGGGACCCCGGGCCTCGTGGACGCAGTGGGTCGTCAACCACCGTGACGAGATCGCTCGCGACTTGGGTGTCCTGTCGATCGACCAGGTAGCTGGATTTGCGCCAGATGGCGCTGCCTGTGGCGCAACCGACGAGGGTTCCGATCAAGCCACGCGCCACGTCCGGGTCAAACACGACGGGCACTTCGCAAGTGTCTACTTTTCGGGCTCCGAGTTTGGCCAGCGTGCGTTTCGCCGCCTCGATCCCCACCGCTTCCTCGCTCTCCATCGAGGAGAGGTGGCGCCCGGCGGTCCAATAGTAGCCGCGCCGCCGCTTGCCACCGGCATCTTCGGCGACTGGCGTGACCACGAGTGACGCATAGGATCCGATTTGTTCGCCGACGAAGCCGGAGCTCAGTACCAGCACGCTCTTGCCGGACACACGCGAAAACGTAGCGCCTTCGCTAAGGGAAAGCCGTGGGTCAAATGCCAGTGCTGTCTTCTCGGCGGCAACGGCCCGGCGCAGGGCTTCGTCGGCGCGAATGTTCGCAACTTCTTCGCTGTAGAGGTCCAAGTCTGCGAAGGGGCCCTTGGCCAGGCGCTCGGGATCGGCGGGCCCGGCGCATGGGTCCGGCTCTGTGAGATCCAAGAGCTCCAAAGCGTCGCTCACGCAGCGGGCCAGACCGGTTTCGGATAGGTCGCTCGTGGAGGTGACCGCGACGCGTTGATCTCGCAGGACTCGCAGGGAAACCCCGCGACTGCCGGCTTCTTCCACCAACTCCGGCTCACCGAGGCGGATTTTCGCTGAGAGTTCCCAACCTTCGCTGGCGCTGGCTTCGGCGACGTCGGCGCCGCCTTTGCGGGCGTCCTCAACGAGTCTGTGGGCTAGAGCGGAAAGATCCTGCGCGTCGTTGGTGCTCATGGGGCCACCACCCTGTTGTCGGGGCTGTGCGCTGTCAATCCCGGGAAACCGCTGCGTGGTGTCTGCGAATGCCGCGCGCCGTGAGTGCGACCCCCACCGCGACAATGGAGAAGAGCCAGAGCAGCGCGTAGCCGAGGGGACTGCCGGCGACGGGCCGTACCCCGAAGTCATCGTGAAATTGCGTGTAGCTGGCGACGCGTCCCAATCGCGCCGATCCGACCAGCAGCAAGGCGGCGATGCTGCCCAGAGTGAGCGCGAATAACTGCCACAGCAGTCTGGGTCGCCGGGACCAGGACAGGGCCCGTGCGCAGACGACCCCCAAGACGGGGCCGCAGGCGCTGCCAAGTGCCAGCAGGGCCGGAAAAAAGCCGGGCAATCGCCGCGAATCGACGCGATAGGACAGGCACCAGTCCGGGGATAGGGCAAACAGAAATGCCGTGGTCGGTCCCAGCAGGACGGCTCCGAAGCAGGCTGCTAGGACTACATCCCTACTCTCAGTGGTTGAGCCGCGTTCCCCGCTGGCGATGCGCGCGAGGCCAAGGCCAATCACGAAGCCAAGCAGGGGAAAAACGAGAGCCGGCATGGCGACGACGAGAAAAGCACTTCTGAGCGCCCAAGAAAAGTGGGACAAGCGATCCTGCGGCGGATCGCGACTTAAGCCGAGGTACACAGACTCCGATGGATGAAGATTCGATCAAACGGCTGTTGGCTCGTGTGCAAGCGGGCGAGCTGGACGTTGGCAAAGCAGTTGCCGAATTGCGTAGTTTGCCCTTCGCGGACTTGGGGTACGCCCGCGTGGATCACCACCGCGCACTGCGCCAGGGGTTGCCCGAGGTGGTGTTGGGGGAGGGGAAGCAGACGGAACACATCATCGGGATCGCCGAACGACTCATCGAGTCCGGTCAAAACGTATTGATCACGCGCGTTGCTCCGGCGGTTGCGGAAGCGGTGCGAGAGCGCGTGCCGGCGCTGCAGTTTGCGGCGGTGGCCCGAGTGCTCAGCTTCGAGCACGCCCCAGTGGTCCCAAAGCAGATGCGCCCAGTCGCGGTGGTTACCGCGGGCACTAGTGACTTGCCGGTTGCAGAAGAGGCCACCGAGACTTTGCGCATGGCGGGAGTGCCCTTTGAGCGCTTGGTGGATGTTGGCGTTGCGGGGATCCACCGTTTGTTCAGCGGTCTCGACTCCCTTTCAACAGCGCCAGCGGTGATCGTCGTCGCCGGAATGGAAGGAGCACTGCCAAGCGTGGTCGGCGGCTTGATTGCGGGTCCCGTGATCGCCGTCCCGACGTCCATTGGTTACGGCACGGCGCTCGGTGGCTTCGCAGCTCTATTCGGCATGCTCACGGGCTGCGCCGCAGGAGTCACGGTGGTGAATATCGACAACGGCTTTGGTGCCGCGATGGCCGTGGTGCGCTACGTCCGGGCATTGGAGATGGCGAGCCAAGCATGACGAAGTCGTCCGACGGCGGTCATGCCCACGGCGGTCATGCCCACGGGGGGCATGCCCACGGCGGCCCTGCCCCCCGCGGCCATGCCCACGGCGGCCATGCCCACGGTGACGACGCCAAGGCCCCCGCCCCAGCGCCGCGCCCGGAACTGAGCGCAGGCTCGGGCCGGGGCAAATGGATCCATTTTGACGCCCCCAGCGGGATCGCGGGCGATATGACCGTGGCTGCGCTCCTGGATCTGGGGGTCCCGCTATCGGTGGTTGAAGCTGCCGTCGCCGCCGTTGGTATCCCCGGAGTGAGTGTGCAGGCTCAAGGCGTGTTTCGTGGTGCCATCGCAGCCACGTCCTTCGTGGTGCATCCGACCCCCGAAGATCGCGAGCGGACCCTCGGGGAAATTCTTGCCTTGCTGGATGCTTCGGGACTCGAAGCTGGGGTTCGCGATCTTTCCAAGCGCATCTTCATGCGACTCGGTCGTGCCGAGGCAAAGGTGCATCGCATCGCCCTGATGGACGTCGCGTTCCACGAAGTCGGTGCTGTGGACGCGATCGTGGACATCGTGGGTGCCGCGGCCTGCATTGACTATCTGGGTGCAGAGATTTCAGCGTCGCCCTTGCCGGTGGGCCGCGGGTTCGTCGAGTGCCGTCATGGGATCCTGCCCCTGCCTGCGCCGGCGACCCTGGAGTGCCTGACCGGCGTGCCGACCTACGACGGTGGCATTGACGCCGAACTTGTTACGCCGACGGGCGCTGCCATCATCTCAACAGTAGCTCGTGAGTTTTGCCGCTTTCCAAGCTGGACGCCGGAGGCGATTGGCTGGGGAGCTGGCACCCGAAAGCTCGCCGACCGCCCGAACGCTCTGCGTGCGATCCTGGGATTTCGCGGCACGGAGCCTCACGTGAACCCGGGAACACACGCGGTGCTTGAGGCGAATATGGACGACGCCACTGGCGAGGTCATTGGCCATGCCGTTGAAGTCTTGCTCGCGGCTGGCGCACTCGACGTGTGGATCAATTCTGTGACCATGAAGAAGGGGCGCCCAGGTTTGGTTCTGCACGCGCTGGCGCCTTTCGAGGAGGCAGAATCCGTTGCCGCCACGATGCTTCGGGAAACCCCCAGCATCGGTGTGCGTTGGAGTGCCTATTCCCGCTTGGAACGGCCCCGCCGGCAGATCCAGGTCACGACGCCATTCGGGGACGTGCCCGTAAAGGTCAGTTCGGGTCCTTTCGGGCCCGCCGAGATCAAACCTGAGTTCGATCGCTGCGCCGAACTCGCAGCAGCCTCAGGGGTTCCGGTACGCAGCGTGATCCAAAGCGCATTCGATGCTGCCATTGCTGCCGTGGGTGCGGACTCGGATTAGTCCGGGCGGTCAACGGGTAGCCCTGCGGCTTCCCAGGACAGGACTCCGCCTTCTAGGAACGATACGGGCACGCCTTGGGTGGCGAGTTCTGCTGCGAGATCTTTGGTTCGGTCACCCGCACGGCAATAGACGACCGGCGAGCCGGGCAGCATGTGCAGCTCTGCGAGCCGGGTCGGAACCTCCGTCAACGGGATGTTGATGGCACTCGGAAGGTGCGCTCGGGCAAAAACCTCTTTGTCACGGGTATCCACGAGGCTGATCTGTTGCCGCGTCAGCAAGACTGCGACTTCCTCGGCCTTGAGTGCTCCCTGGGCGCGCGGCAGGTACGGCTCTAGAAGCTGGCGTAACTCCATCCGCTTGAGCGCACCGACGCGCCCACCGACGGGACGCCCCTGGTGAAACACAGCGAAGGTCGGCACCGACTGTACCCCGAGCTCGCGCGCGAGCATCGGAGAGCGGTCGATATCCACCTGCACGATCTTGGCCTTGCCCGACAGATCTTCGGAAAGCGCTGCGAGTTCCGGCGCAACGGTCTTGCACGGGGCACACCACTCTGCGCCGAACTCCACGAGCACGGGTAGCTCGCTCATCAGGACTTCTTGTTCGAAATTTTTCTCTGAGACCGGGATTACCGCCATGGACTTGCTCCAATGCATGCGTATAGCGCGAACGTCGCCGTTTCGTCACCCGCGTCGACTTGCCATGCGGAGATCCGGGCGTAGTGGGTCACTGGACTCCACGCTCGATTCTGCAACGGTGCATAGCGCCCAAGTGACGGTCACCAGGGCAATACCCGCCAGCAGCGCCGCGCCCGCAGGGCTGGGCTGGGCTGGGCTCAAGGCCGTCCCCCAAGATACCCAGGCCGATGGCTCCCGCAAGCCGACGAAGGAGGTCATGGCCTCAATTCCGATCGCGTACGCCGCGGTCAACGAAACATTGACGGCGACTGGTCGCAGGCAGTGCGGCAGGACGTGGCGGAGAAGCGTGCGGGACGATGACGCGCCCAGCGCCCGCGCGGCAAGGACGAAATCTTGGCAGGCCAGGCGGTGGATCTCTCCGCGTACGACCCGAGCCAGTTCGACTGCCCTGAGCAGACCGAGGCAAACCCCAAGGGAGACCAGGGTGCCGCCGGCGGTCCAGCTGGCGACCACGCCGGCGAAGATGATGATGGGCAGCGTGCTGGTTACTTCCACTGCCCGGGCAAGCAGCGCATCCGCGCGCCGTCCGTACCAACCTGCCATGGCGCCAACGATCAGACCGATCGGGAGCGCGGTGAGCACAGTGAGCGCGGCCAACCAAACCGCTGTGCGGGTTCCCGACAGCGTGATGCCCACAGCGCCAACCGCCTCGGTGCCCATGACTGCAGCGCCGCCGGCGATCCCGACGAAGGCCAGCAGTATCGCAGCCGCAACGCGGGTTCGGAGTGACCACGAGCGCCGCGTCATTGCTGCACCGCTTCTTCACCCGCATCGCGCAACCGTGGGTCCAATCGAGCCAGCGCTAGGTCGCTCGTTATCTGCAGCAGTGCTGCGAAAGCCATGATTCCCAGGCCGACGGCCATGAGCCAGGTCGTGTCGCCCACGCGGACCGCCTCAATCGTGACGGAGCCGAGGCCGTCCAAGGACAGGGCGTGTTCCACCACGAAGGCAAGCGAGAGCAGCGTCGGCATGTCCCGTCCGAGCAGTGAAAGCAGGGCACTGCTCGCGTTTCGGCTGGACAGCCGCGCGACGGAAAGCTCCGAGTGGCCAAAAGCGCGGCGGGTGCGCGCCGCGTCTTGGGCCAGTTCGTTGCGTAGGGAAAGCCGTTGGTAGCGCAGCAACAAGGCCGACGTGGCCAGCGTCATCACGAGTAGTCCGACGCAGAACCGCAAGGACTCAGTTGCGTGGGCCGCACCTCCGGCGAACACGGCGCAAGGCAGCGCGACTACCATCAACGCGCCCGGGGAGAAGTAGCGATCCACTCGCGCATTCGCGGCGACTGCCATCGCGGCAAGGAAAGCACCCGCGTAACCGAAGAGAATCGCGAGCCAGGCGAGGGCGAGGGTCAGGGGCGCGCGACTTGCGAGCACGTCGAGGACGGACTGCCCACGGCTATTGGCGCCCAGGCGGGCGTACACGGCGTTCTCAGCCCATCGCCCGAACTCGGTTTCGGTCAGCATCGCCAAGACCCGTTCCGGGCCGTCCAGCGCCACATAGTCCAAGCGATGCTCCCGCCACCATTGACGCCACACCAAGCGCAGCGAACGCGCCTCGTCCAAGCTGGCGTCGGGTTTGATGGTCCAGGGCTGGCCGGTGATATGAGCCAGCAGGGGCGTCACCCGCGCCATTTGTTCCACGTGTTCTTGAGCTCGAATGTTCGGCAGCGCGGCGATGAGTTCCGCCAGCGCGTACGTGTCGAGGCCGATCACGTCGTCGCGTCTTCCTTCGCTGGCACGCTGCGCGATGCGGCGCACCGCACGTTTTGCCACTCCAGGACGGAAGTCGATGGAGCGATCTTGCCAAAAGCGGTTCCAGAAGAGGACTGCCGTTTCCGGGTGTTTGAGTTCTTCGCGGGAGCCGAGGCCGATCCGGTATGCGATCGGTGTCAGGGCGAGGGCGACCCGAGCCCGTTGGTTCGGTGGCAGGGCATCGAGCTCTGGCAGCACATGCGGCAACGCCGCCCCGCCGATTTTCTCGAGCCTCCGCGCCGCGGCGTCTGCATCCGGTCCCCCCGCTGCGATCCGGGCAGTCAGCGCTTGGGTGGTCTGGCGCACGGAGACCGGGTCAGGTTGAAAAAAACGCGGTAGTGGCGCTCGCCCCTGCGTCGGGTGGTGTTTTCCGTGGGAGAGAAAGGCAAACAAGAGCGCTGACATCAGCACGAGGGTCGGGCCGATCCACAGGACGCGCCTGAGGGCATGCCGCATCAGCTCAACGCAGAAACACGAAGCCTGTAACCGCGACCACGAGCAGCACGCCTAGCACTGTGAGTCCGACGACATGGGGCGGCCATCCGGTGGTCGGGATGTCCACGGGCTCGTCGTCCTGCGCGAATACCGGCGGCGGTGTGGAGGGTACGGCACGGCCTCGGTTGGCGTCAGCATCTTCCGCTGCGTCGTCTAGGACGGGGCTCGTCATGCCCATCATCGTGTGTCCGACGCGAAGCGAACGGGACTCCCGAGCGGCCTCGTCGCTCATATCTGGCGTGAGCACATCATGGGTCTGCACGGCCTGGGCGCGCATGGTGGAGTCGGCTGACGCGGCTTCGGAAAGCGCGTACTTCTTGTACGTGAGGGTGTCGTCGGCGGTCGCTTCGGGCAGGCTATCGCCTTCGAAGCGCGCGACGATCACGGTGATGTTGTCATGGCCCCCCGCGAGATTCGCTCGCTCGGTCAGCACTTTGCACGCCTCAAGAGGATCCGAGACCGAGACCAAGACTTCGCGAATTTCGTCTGCCCGGATCATTCCGGAGAGCCCGTCCGAGCACACCAGCAGGGTGTCGCCCTGCCTGAGTTCCACATGTGTCAGATCGACCTGGACCGTATCGGCCGTGCCCAGCGCCTGCAGGATGATGTTGTTGTGCTCGAAGGTCTCGGCCTCTTCCTCGGTCAGCTGCCCGGCTTCGATCAACTGGTTTACCAGGGACTGGTCGCGGGTGACCTGTACGAGCTTTTCCCCGCGAAGGATGTACGCTCGACTGTCGCCCACTTGAGCGAGGAATAAGGTCTGATCCAGAAGTGCCGCAACCGTCGCGGTCGTTCCCATGCCGCGCCGGGTACGGTCGGCGCGCGCTTCGTTGAAGATGCGTACGCCCGCGTCCTCGACGGCACGCACCAGGCGCCGCGCGAGATCATCCCGCTCAAGGGGGGGCTCCCCCTCCGTGAGACGCTCATAGATGATGTCGACGGCGAGTTGGCTTGCGACTTCGCCAGCAGCCGCGCCGCCCATGCCGTCGCAAACGCCCAGCGCCGTTCCGCGGCGACCGACCGTCTGCATGCGGTCGCCTTCCATGAGGCTCCGGGATTTCCGGGACAAGTCCGCAACGAGGAAGTTGTCTTCGTTGTGTTCTCGGATCTGTCCGACATCGGTCCGACCAAATACGAGCATGCGAATTCCGGCCTCTGCGGATTCAGCAGTCCCGTTGGGGTCGGCGGAGTCGTCCTTTTCGTCGTCGCTCATTTCACACTCGAGCGCCCGGTTGGAGTTCTATCCGGAACAGATGTTGCCCGATTCGCACGTGGTCCCCATCCTCTAGAGCACGCTCTTGGCGCAGTGCCAAGAAGGTCCCGTTGGAAGAGCCCAAATCCCGCAGTGAAAAGCTCGCGCTCTCCACGTTCCGAGTAATGCTTGCGTGGCGGCGGCTCATGAAAGGGTCTGCTGTAAACACGATGTCACCGTTTTCCCGGCCGATGACGGTTTCCTCGCGGCAGACGTAGTAGATATCACGTCCGACGCCCTCAACGGTGTGCTGCCGTAGCCGTGCGAAGCGAGGAGTCGCCGGGGACCCAAAAACGTGGGTTCCCTGATCAACGGCCGGCCCGAAGCCCTTCTCGGCGTCGTTCACGACCTCGAACCTTAACACCTCCAGGCCTACTAACACCAAGTCCCCATGCTCCAGGGCCGCCGGCCCGCGGAGCCGAAGGTAGACGCCGTTGGTCGACCCCAAATCTCGCAGATAATAGCGGCCATTTCTGGCGGTGATGCGCGCGTGCAGAGGAGAGACGTAGGGGTCGTTGGGCAGCTGGATCTGGCCGCCCTCGCGCCCGATGTCTGACTGGTCGGCGGCCAAGGCGTATTCTCGGCCCGGCGAGCCGTCCTGAGCAATGACCACCAAGCGGGCGGCGGGGGCGGCCTGGGGCGGGGGGGCGCAGCGCCCGGTGACTTGCGGACGCCCTTTCCGCAACCTCGCGTTCCGGACGATGCACTTCGGGCACCGGGTTGTGCGCCGGAGCAGGCGCGGGGGCTGCCACCGCGGGTCCACCTGCTCGGCCGCCACCCGTTTCGGGCTGGGCGGGATCACCCAGGCGCGCGCCGCAGTATTGGCAATAAGCCATATGCGGTTCGTTCTTGCCCCGACACCGGCCGCATACGATGTCCGTCTGGGCCGGTTGGGGGGCCGCGACGCCGACCACGGGTGCGCCCGCCACTGCTGCGGCGCCGCCGCCCGCGTCCGCGGCGCCCACCGCCACACCGCATTCCGCGCAGAAGCGCGCTTCGCTTGGATTCTGCGCCCCGCACCGCGTGCACGAGATCTCTTGGTCCGCGGGCTTTGGCGCAAAGTTGAAAGCGGGTGCTTGTGGGCGCGGACGCGGCGCATCACCGCCCGCGTCCGCTACCAATGCGCGCGGTGGAGTCGCGACGGCGGCGGGCGCCGGCGCCTGCAGCCGATTGCCGCAGTCCTGGCAGAACCTCAGGTCCCCGGGGTTGTCCCGGCCGCAACGGTCACACTTCACGGAGCGCAAGAGGACCGCGCACGGCGAACCGAGTCAAGAGCAGTATTTACCAGCGCGGCAGCGGGTCCCGGACCTCCAGGATCAGCTCCAGAAACGCCCCGTGAGCCATTCCGAAGCCAAGATAGCCGTCCGCCCTTCGCTGGCCGGCCGAATCTGTCCAACCCCGGAAGAAAAACGGCCGATATCCCGCTGCGACGCCAACCACGGCGGTTCGGCTGAGCTGGAGCTCCAAGCCGGCCCCCAGGGCAGCTGTCATTCCGCCGCTATCTGCCCCCCATTCGCTGCCGTACAGGGCGGCCCCGACTGCGAAGGCGCCGTAGGGAGTGACCCGGGAGCCCTGATCCAGGTAGTAGCGGCTTTCGGCCCGCAACTGTTGGAGGATCGCCAGCCGCAGCAGGTTGGAGGACTCGTGCCGCGAGGCTTCGTACGCTCCCCCCACGTACCAACTGCCCCGCGCCCGGTAGCCCACACGCACGCCGAGCCCGCCGCCAGAGCCGAAAATGCATGGCGCAACGGCTCCTTCGGGGCAGATGTTTCCGGCCGACGCGACGGTTTCGGCAGCGAACGCGACGCCGTACTGCAAATAGTCGAAACTGGATGAGGGGGGGGTCGCCGTTGCGTGGTCGCCGTCGGCGGCATTTGCCGGGTTGGCTCCCATGCCGATTGACGCCGCCAGGGCTACCGCCGCGGTTCTCACGAAGCGCACCGTACTCTAACTATCCGACGAGCGCCCTCGTGCAGCGCCGTTTTCGGCGCAAAGGAGTCTGCCGGCGATCCTTGCCCGGATCCCGCTCAAATCCGGGGCCGGCACTGCGTCAGACGACGCCGGGCTTGACGGGGCGAACGCCATTCGTTTAATGGCGGTGCAAAACAAGGGCAAGAACTTCGATGGACATTCACTTAGACCGGCGCGCCGTGCGCCACATCCGCCTTTCCGCTCAAGAGGCCGTCGATGAGGGGGACACCGAGTCGCTACGCGAGGACATTCTTGAAGCGTTCACCGAGGACCAGGTCGAGGAAATCGAGCGTCGCCTGGACAACGGCGATTTCTTCGAGTTCCTGACGGACATCATCGACGAATGGGCAGGGGACGACGTCGACGAGTTGTTCGAACTGCTCGAAACACAACTCGGAGAAGTCGGGATCGATCTGAAGACCGATCAAAAAGACGATGACGACGATGACGACGACGACGATGACGACGACGACGATCCTCTCGAGAGCGACGACGACGAAATCGACGGAGACACCGACGACGACTTTGCAGACGACGACTGAGCCTCGTTGACCTCCCGCTCGATGTATTCTCGGCAGCGCTTCATTGCCGACGGCGCCGACGGGCAGACGAGGTGCGCGCACGCCGCATAGCGGGACTCTGGCAGATGCTTCACTAGCAGCGCGGCAGCGGCACAGGCGCGTTCGGTGCGTCCGAGTCGCTTCGCGAGCAGCGATTCTTTCCACAAGGCGTCATCCCGCAGCGGGCTGTATCGGTGCTGGGTGTAAACCCGTCGCAATTCCGTTAGGGCGGCGTCCGGGTTGCCGATCAGCTCGTAGAGCTCGGCGCGTTCGAGCCGGGCCTTGGCATAGAGTGGTTTTTCGTAACTGCCCTGTAGGTCGGCGGACTCTCGCTCGCGCAGCAGGCGCCCCAAGGTCTCCAGTGCGTCCTTGGGGCGACCCATTTCTCGCTCCACCCGGGCGGCGCCGAGCAGCGCGTCATCCCAGAACGCCCCCCGTGGGTACGGGAATCGTTCAGCCACCCGGAGGTAGCTTGCGCGCGCTTGGCTGAGTTGTTTTTCTTGCTCCTGCAGTCGGCCGAGGTGGTAGCCCAAGTACTCCTCGACCGGCCGATCGGAGACCGCCTTCATGGTGGCCCCGGCAAAGCGCATCGCCGCCGCAGGGCCATCCCGCTCTTCCAGGTAGACCAGGTAACGCTGCGCGGCGTGCAGCGCGAGGCCGGCATCGGGCCGCTCGAGGATGAACCGGCGCAGGGCGTCGTAGCCACCCGTCTTGTCTCCGCCATCGATTGTGATGTCGGCAAGGTCGTAAAGCGCGCGATCCACCCGGTGGCTCTTCGGATACTCGCGGACCAAGGCGGCCAACACCGTCTTGGCCTGCCGAGTCTTGCCGGCGCGCCTCAGGCTCGCTGCATGCCGGTACAGCGCGTCGGCGCGGTCCTTCTTGCGCGCGGCGTTTGCCGCGGCGTCGCGCCAGTGCGCCGCAGCTTCGTCGTAGCGTCCGTGCGCATAGGCGCGTTCCGCTGCGGCCCGCGATTGCAGATAGGGCTCGGGCAGGGAAGGCCCGCAGGCGCCCAGAAGCCCGCACACGGCGGCAGCAGCCCAGAATGTCTTCATGCCTGCGGCGCCTGCTGGATCACTGCGCCTAGGCGCTTGGCCGCGCGTTCGGCATCCGCTGAGCTGACGTCCAAATGGAAGACCGCACGCAAGGTCCGCGGAGCGATGCTCGTGACCAGCACGCCTGCGCCAGCGGCGCGTTCGACCACGTCGCTTTCAGCCGCTGACTCCAAAACGACGTTGACGATGTTCGTCTGGACCAACTCAGGGTCTAGGGTCACGCCGGGGGTTGTCGATAGCAAGTCTGCGAATGCGCGGGCGTTGTCGTGGTCTTCAACCAGGCGGTTCATGTTGTTGTCGAGGGCGAAGAGCGCCGCTGCCGCAACGATTCCGGCTTGACGCATCGCGCCGCCCAGCATGCGGCGGTAACGATGCGCCACGGTCCGCGCGTCCGCCGGGCCCACCAATGCTGAGCCGAGGGGAGCCCCGAGACCTTTGGAGAAACACACGCTGACGGTGTCTGCGACCGACGCAAGTTGTGCCAGACTCTCGCCGCTGGCGATCATCGCGTTCCAGAGTCTTGCGCCGTCCAGATGCACGCGCAGTCCGAGCTTGCGCGCTGCAGCGGAGACTTCGCGTTGCTGCGCCAGAGGGAATACCCGTCCGCCCGAGCGATTATGGGTGTTTTCCAGCACGGCGATCCGAGTTCGGGGAAAGTAGTAGGCCGTCGGCTTGACGTGCTCCAACAGGTCGGCGGCGTCATACAAGCCGCCGCTGCCCGCAGTCACGTGTTGGATGCCGCTGAGCGCCGCGGCGGCGCCGGACTCGAACCACGCTAGGTGTGCACCCTCGCCGACGACAATCTCGTCGCCGCGCTGCGTTTGTGAAAGCAACGCCAGCTGGTTGCTCATCGTTCCGGAGGGGACGAATAGCGCGCGCTGCTTGCCGAGCAACTCGGCGACTCGCTCTTCGAGGGCGCGCACCGTCGGATCCTCGCCAAAAACGTCGTCGCCGACTTCTGCCGACGCCATGGCCCGGCGCATCGCTTCGCTGGGGCGCGTGACGGTGTCGGAGCGGAGGTCGATGGTTTCCATGCCGCTCGCGAGCTTAGAACAATTTCTCTTAGACCGTCGGGTCGGACTCACGCAGCTCGAGGGCCGCCATGAGGAGCTCGTACGCGACCAATTGTGTGGCCTGGGCCAAATTCACGGACGGTTGGTCGCCCGCCATGGGGATTCGCAAGCGATAGTCCGCGGAATCGACTAGCTCTGCGGAAAGCCCGGTCTTTTCGTTGCCAAATAGGATGGCGACGCGCTCGCCTCGGGCCGCCCTGCGTGCCAGCGCTTGGCCGATCTGGCGGGGACCGGTGGCTCCACTCACGCCGTTACGAGATGTGGTCACGACCACGCAGTCTGCGCCAGCGAGCGCGTCTTCCAGCCGTGCGCAGACCTGGGCGGCGTCCAACACGTCTCGGGATTTCACGGCCATCTTCTGCGCCATGGGGTGGTCCGGCACTGCGATCTTGCCGGGTTTCACCAGGCAAAGGGAAGTGAACCCCATGGTCTTGATCGCACGTGCTGCGGCGCCCACGTTCTCCGGGTAGTGCGGACGCACCAGCACGAAGGTGGTGCATGCGTGGATGTTCAGCCGGAGCTTGGGCTTTGGCTCGACGATCTGTTTGTACATCAAGGGCCCCAGGCGACGGATCGGGCGCATCGAAATCCCACCATGGGGCTGCGGGCCGCAGGGTCCGAGTGGCCGCGGGCCGCGCCACGAAGCCAAGGAGCGCCGCTGCCATAATGGCCGCCGCGGACGACCTTATCGCTGGTGGCATTCGTGAGCGACGGGCCTTGCGGGTTGTGTTCGGACTGTTCGGGGTAACTCGTCGCGTAGTAGTCGCTGACCCACTCCGCTGCGTTGCCTGCCAGATCCAAGAAACCGTCCGGAGTTCTCCCGCTCGGAAACTCTCCAACGTTCGCGAGCTCGGCGTAGCCGTCCGTGGCATCCGTCGCGTCGAGCCCAAGTCTCCCGTGGTTTGCCAAGCGCGCGTTCCAGAGGTCGCCCCAGGGAAACCGACGTCCCTGGGTGCCCCGCGCCGCGCGTTCGAACTCGGCTTCCGTTGGCAGGCGTGCGCCGCGAAATCGGCAATACTTCTGCGCGTCGTCCCAGCTCACTAGCGTCATCGGATACTCCGGGCGATCGAAGCGTCGCGCTCCTTCCGCGAACGGGGCCGGGCGACAACGCCGCAGCGCAACGCAGCGCGCGTATGCTGATACCGTCACTTCAAGGCGGTCGAGCCAGTACGCCGGCAGCGTGACCGAGTGGGCATGCAACTCGTCGGAGAACAGCTCTTCCCGGCAGCGGTGCCCGAGGGGCTCGCGGGCGCAGTCCGCGACGGCCTCCAGAATTTCCGGGATCCCGGATCCCATGCGGAAACTGGACTTCCGCACTTTGATCTCGAGGGAGCCGGGGGAACGCAGTCGGACGATCCCGCCTCCGAGCGCTGCCTCCGCGGGCGTGCGGGGGTCGACGCTACGTCTTGACGGAGCGTCGCGGGCTGAAAGCTGTCGCGGAAAACCGAAGAGCACTAAAGCCAGCGCGCCCGCCACTCCCGCGCTCGCCAAGAGCGAACGGAGTCTCAGCACGGTCCGTTGCAGTTGCCCAAGATGCATTGGGCCATCGCGTTGTATGCGTTGATGCCCCCGCCAAACTGACCACAGTAGGTCTGGAAACATGCTTGCACGTTGGACGTGTTGGCGCAGTTCTGGCTCAAGCAATTCTGCAACCCCAGGCAGGAGCTATTGGCCTGGCACGCACCCACCAGGGAGCAACAGCTGCCGTCGACGCAACTGTCACAGGCGGAGACGCCGGACTTAAAGGGCGTCGCACATGCACCTCCGCCCACCGCGCCGCTTCCACCCACCGCGCCGGCACCGCCCGTGCCGCCCGTTGCCGGTCCGGCGCCAAATCCTCCGAAGCCGCCGCTGCCACCGCCAGCGTCTGCCAAACACTGGGTCAAGCAGGCTTGCGCATTGCCTGTTTCGCAGAGGCACGAGTCAAAGCACGCGGTGCACGCGCCGCAATCCGGTGACGACGAGCAACCCGTCAGCGCCGCGTCGGCGCCGCCGCCGCACTGCGCGGCGCAGGTAGTGGGATCCTGACCCGCACAGGCGCAGGCCTCCAAACAGGTTGCGCAGCCTTTACACTTGTCTTCTTGGCTACAGGCGGTGCCCAAATTGGCGTTGTCGTCGGAACTACATCCGGAGCCAAACAGCGCCTGCCCCAGGAGCAAGACGCCCGCCCATATCCATTTCTGGCTGCGCATCCGCGGGACCATAGCGCGCCTCGCCAGTCGCAACCACAATGGCTGGGCACAATGGCCGAGATAGCGCGGCGGCCCGCAGCGTCATTTCTCGCGTCGCGGGACGCACCGCAGCGCTGCACTAGCCGCCATCGGCCGCCCCATCCGGGCGGCCGGCATCGCCGGGCTCGAGGGATTCGCTGGCGTCCGGGCGCGCCGCAGCGTCCGTCCTCGGGCCCGCATCGTCGGGCACACTTTCGCCCCCTTGACCGTCCGGCTCCAGAGATTTTCGCTCCCGCGTCTTTGGCGCCTCGGCTAAATACGCTGTGGGCTCCGGAGCGGAAGCCGAGACCTCTGGGACCGCGGTCGGTGGTGGCGGCGAACTGTCCATGACCGAGAGAGCGGCAACGCTCACCCCCGTGAGCAGCGCTCCCACCACGAACCCGCCGATGGCCAGCGCGGTGCCGCGCCCCTCGGAGCCGCTCCGCATGACTGGCAGGCGGCGCTGGTCTGGCAAAGTCGGCATTTGGGAACGCGGCGATGCGAGCAGTGCCTCGCTCAGGGTGCGCCCGAAATCGGCGCAGCTGTCCCAGCGTTTTTCCGGATCTTTGTCCATGCCTCGGATCAACGCGGAGTCCACATGCGCATCGAGTCCGCGTGCGCCGGCCATGGCGGCCGGGTATTCCGTGGCAATGCGTGTCGCCACTGCGAGGGCGTCATCCCCGGGGAACGCACGCTGGCCACTGATGGCCTCGTAGAGCGTCGCCGCAAACGAGAACTGATCGCTTTGGGGCGAGAACGCCCCGCGATGGATGGCTTCGGGGGCGCTGTAGGCGGGCGTGCCCAACAGGCCACCGTCTCGGGTCAACGTGGAGTCTGGGACTCGCGCAATACCGAAGTCCGCGATCTTCGCGCCGTTACGGCTGAGAATGAGATTCTCCGGCTTGATGTCGCGATGCAAGACGCCGGCGCCGTGCGCCAGGGTCAGCGCGTCGCCGACTTCTCTGGCCAAACGCGCGGCGGCCTCGGCCCCCAGCGGGCCCCGCTCCGCCAAACGTTCCTTGAGGGTGGGGCCTTGAACGTACTCAAATACCAAATACAGGCCGAGCTCAGGGTCCTCGCCCATGTCGTGCAGGGCGACGATGTTAGGATGCACGACCCGCGCACTCGCGCGCGCCTCCTGTCGCATGCGTTCGATCAGGCTCTTCAGTTGCTCGGGAGGCACTCCGAGGTCATCTCGCAGCAACTTGATGGCGACGGTGCGGTCCAGGACCGGGTCCCGCGCGAGCAGCACGCGGCCCATGGCTCCGTGCCCAAGCAGTTTCACAACTGCGTAGCGTCCGATCGCTGCGGGCAGGTTCGGGTCCAGGGGTTCCATGCCGGGCCGGCGCTCTCATAGCAAAGTCGGCGCGCTAGGTTGAGCAGAAGCGCCCCGGCGCCCGGAAAGTGGCCGCAGATCGGCCGCAAGGGAAGGCCATGGAGACGCCGACGGCGCCTGGGCCTTCAGTCCGCGCCGGCGTCTTTGCTTGGCGCTGGCGGCTCTTTGGGAGCCTTGCGCGGCGGCTCGCCATAGTCAGCGCGGAGTTTCTTCAACAGGCCGTCGCGCAGCATGGTCTCGTGGTAGCCGGGCATCTCCGGTAGCTGCACGAAGACGCGCACCCGCTTCTTGGCTTCGATGACTTCGAGGCTGCCATGGGATTCTTGCTTCCGATTTCCGGCTTTTTGGTACTTGAACAAGATATAGGCAGCGTCCGGATCCTTTTCGGTCACTTCGTAACCCAGGTCGACTCGCAAGTAGCGCAAGGCACCGTTGTAGGTCTGGGCCTTGGTGTAGTCCGAGTCGGCATCGACGCGTGCACTCGCGTGGATCGCGCAGAGGGCGAAGGTGAACACTGCGAGGACGCCCGCTAGAAGGGCTCGGGAAGAGGACACCACCCGCAGGTGGCTACCGCGCCCAGGTCGATCCGGCCAAGTTCCGGGCAGGCGAGTGCGTCCCTGGGTTCCCGGGGCAGCGGGGCGGAGCCGCGGGCCGCGCAATCCGAAGGATTGTTGCCCATGCGATAGCCCACTAGTCCAGTGAGGTCGCTTCTGAGTTCAGTGCGTCGGACAGTGAGGTGTGTTCCCGGGCCAGGGCCCAGGCCGCCGCCAGGATGGTGACGAGCAGCTGCCCGACATAGAGCAGGAACACGTAAGCGGAGCCGGCGCCCGTGACGACGTCCGGCTGGAAAAAGATGGCCAGTGCCGCATACACGGACACTTGGAAGGCCCCGAAGAACCCGGGAGCGTTCGGCAGCAAGATCCCGAGCGCCAGCACTCCCGTCACGACTGCCGAGTGCCAGAATGTCATCTCCGAGAGGCCGGCTCCCCAGGCGAGCACCCAACCCGCTGCGGCGTTGAGCAGCCAGTACGCAATGGTGGCGCCAACGAACCAGGCGCTCTCCCGGGCACGGGGCAAGAAGGCGAGACCGCTGGCGACCTTCTCCACGCGCTCGGACAACCAATTCGCGAGTCGCGGGGAGATCCAAGCGAACGCCCAAGCAACGAGTTGTCGGGCGAGTTGCCGTTTCGCGAAAAAGAGACCCATCGCGACAAACGCGCCGCCGAACAGGACGAGGGCTGCGTAGGTCGCCGTCGGCACCACAGCCGCCGGGATGGGTAGTTCACCGATCTTATTCGGTAACGGATCCAGGGGTTCGCTGACCAGCAGCGCGACCCAGAGCATGAGCGTCAGAACCAGCCCGTCGATGACCCGCTCGGCCGCAATCGTTCCCGTGGCAGCCCAACCGGAAAGCTCTCCTTTGCGGCGAATCATCACGGGCCGCACCACTTCGCCCGTCCGGAGGGGCAGCATGACGATGGCCAGGAATCCGATGAAAGACACGTCCACCACCCGGCGCCGCGAGACCTCCGCGATTGGGGAAAGCAGCCATTGCCAGCGAACCGCACGGATCCAGTGCACGACGAACCACAATCCGAGGTAGGCAGCGAAGGCCCACCACTTGACGCCAGCAAAGGCCTCCTGGCTCGGCAAGATGGGTAGGGCCCCCGCGTTGAGCACCCAGACAAATCCCGCGCCGCAAATCAGGCTGATGGCCAGCTTGCCCCGATGCTTTCGGAGCCAGCTGGTGGGTTTGGGGGCGCCGGGCTGGGCCGGCGCGTCGCCGGGTGCGTCAACCTGGCTTTTCACTCCGGGATCTGCCCTTCCAAGAGGGCCAAGGGCCCGTCGCGAAACAGGAACTCGATCTCTTCGCTGCCGTAGCGCTTTTCAATCACGCGCATGCCTTCCAGCACCGCGAGCACATCGTCGGGCCGATGCGCGTCGCTGCAAGCTGCGTGGTACAGCCCCATTTCCAGGAGCTCTTCTGCGGCGCGCTTCGCTCGACGCCCATATTTGCCGGCGAAGGCGGCGGCATCCAGCAGCGCTGCGGCGCCGGCGTCCACCAAACGTTCTAGAGTCGCGGGGGATTTCCAAATCGCACGATAGCGCTCGGGGTGGGCGATCACCGGCAGTAGCCGCTTCTTTGCGCGCAAATCGAAGAGCCGATGATCGATCATTGGCGGAAAGTCGATTTCGTAGAACTCCAGCAGCACCGCTTTGCCGCCTGGGTAGGGCAAGGCCTCGTCGTTCATGATCCGCGAGAAGATCACGTCGTCGAAGTAGTGCTCACTGCTGAGGTCGACCTTCGGAATACTGCCGTCGTTGGGCAGCTGAGCGCACAGCTGCTCGTAGGCAGCCGTGAGCTGGACCCGGGAATTGTCGAAAAGGCCTGGGCGCATATGGGGCGTGGCAATGACCCGGTCGAAGCCCGCGGAATGCAGAGCCCGCAGCAAGGCGATCCCCTCTTCTGCGGAGCGCGCGCCGTCATCGATACCCGCGATGAAGTGGCAGTGGAGATCGACGAATCCGCGCATGGCGGTAGCCTATACCCTCGGCGGCGCTCGAATGCCCGCATATCGCGTGGCGACAGCAGCCAGGATCAGGCGCGGGCCGTGAGCCGTTCGCCCAAGATCCGCGCACAGCCCTCCGCCGCGCGGGTCAGGGCCGCGTCCCGCCCCAGTCCACCGCCGGTTCCGGCGAGCAAGACTTCGACCCCATCCACAGACAGACGCCGGACTTCCGTGCGCCGCACCATCACGTCCAGCCGCGTGGGCACGACGTCGTTGGCCGGGAGCGAGCCCGGCTCGAGGGGGGCGATGGCGGCCAATTCTTCGCAGGCGTCCCAGCGCCCGGCCCCAGCGACCAACACACCGCTTCCGTCGGAAATTGCCACAGCGTCGAGCTCGCCGTCCCTGCGTGCAGCGTCGAGCAGTCGACTCAGGGCAAGCAGCGTATCTCCCCGGCGCTGGCTACGGCGATCCGGGGCGTCGAGGCGAGGCGCGAGGGCGGGAGGCACACGGTGCACGCATTTGCATTGCCAAAGTCGAAGTCGACGGGCCAAATTTTTCGCGGGTCGTTTGCCTCCGCGCGGGGAGCACGCTACACGCGCGCCGGGACAATGACGCCCTCTTCCCTTCAGCCTCTATTGGACGCGCACCGCGTGCTTCTCTGCGTCGGTTCCGGCGGAGTGGGCAAGACCACGGTCACGGCAGCCCTTGGGCTCGCCGCTGCTCAGCGTGGCAAGCGGGTGCTGTGCCTGACCATCGACCCAGCGCGGCGGCTGGCCAATAGCTTGGGCCTCGAGCGCATGACGAGTGACGCCACCCGGGTCGAACCCCAGCACTTCGAACGTCACGGGCTGGACGTGAAGGGCAGCCTCACGGTCATGATGCTGGACACGAAGCGGACCTTCGACGAGTTGGTGATTCGCCACGCCTCCAGCCCGGCCGCGCGGGACCGTATTCTCGAGAACAAGCTTTATCAGTACGTCTCCACCAATCTCGCAGGCACCCAAGAGTATATGGCGATGGAGAAGCTCCTGTCCGTGAAGGCCGATGCCGAGTTCGACCTGATCGTGCTCGACACGCCGCCCACGAGCAACGCGCTGGACTTTTTGGACGCTCCGGAGCGTCTGCTTGCTGCGTTGGACAGCGGCGCCATGCGTTGGCTGATCCAGTCGGTGGAGTCCTCCGGGCGGTTTAGTTTGAACCTCGTGGCGAAGAGCGTGGCCGTGGTGTTGAAGGGGATAGGACGTCTGACAGGTGGGGGATTCCTGGAACAGATGGCGGGTTTCGTTTCGGATTTGAACGACTTGTTTGGTGGCTTTCGGCAGCGAGCGGAGCAGACTGCCGCAGCGTTTCGCGGAGACGAATTTGCCTACATCATGGTGACCACGCCAGCACCGGCGGCCATTCGAGAAGCGCTGTACTTCGCGGAGCGATTGGAGGCGTCCGGGATGCGTCGCGATGCCATTGTGGTCAATCGGGTCAATCGGCCGCCTCCACCGCGCCCGACGCTCTCCGACGTCCGCGCTGCGATGCAGGCACATTCCCTTTCCCTCGGCGCCGGCGGTGGGGAGCGCTTGCTGGCCGCCCTCGATGACGAGCGGGCACGAGCGGACGTGGATGCCAAGAACCTCGAGATCCTCGCTGCCCAGAGTGAAGCGGGCGTCGTGCGTGTGGACGTGCCCGCGCTCCCCAGCGACGTGCATGATCTCGGCACCCTTGCGGGCATTTCCGCCTTGCTCTGCCCCTGACGCCGTCAGGTCTTCTTGCGGTAGTGAACGGTGAGCGGCACTGCGTCGAAGCCGAAGGCCTTGCGCAGCTGATTCGTTACGAACCGCTTGTAGCTGGTATCGATGTTCGCGGGCGCGTTGCTCATGGCCGCAAACACCGGCGGTGACGTGCCGACCTGCGTCACGTAGTAGATCCTTGGCGCGCGCCCACCGCGGGTCGGCGGCGGCCGCTGTGCCAGGATCTGCTCAAAGAACCGATTGAGCTCCCCGGTGCTGACGCGTCGGTCGAACTCGCCCGCTGCCGCTCCTACGGCGCGCACCAGGTCGTTGACGCCCTTGCCGGTCTTCGCTGACAGGCCCAACACCGGCGCAAACGCCGCAAACCTCGTCGCGTGGCGCGCGTCGAGGATGACGTCCTTTTTCTGCTGCGCCTTGAGCTGGTCCATCTTGTTGAGGCCGATGACGATGCCGCGCCCCCGGTCGATGCACAGCCCCAACAGGCGCGCGTCCTGCTCGGCGAGCCCCTCGGTCGCATCCACCAGCAGCACCACGATGTCGGCGCGCTCAATGCTGCGCAT
>CALMUT010000028.1 GCA_937872925.1 uncultured Myxococcales bacterium
CGGGGGGGGGGCCCCCCCGGCCACGGCCACGAGCGACCACACTGTGCCCGACCCCGCCGGCGGGCGGGGGGTGCGGCTCTGGGGGGGGGCCGACTGGGACAACACCGTACCCGCCGGCAAGACAGCGGCCGATGAGCGGGTGCTCGGATTCGACAAGCCGATCAGCGGATCGGTAGATCTGTCCTCGATCACGCTGCCCAAGCGCGTCTGCGTGCGCGCAGTTGGCGTGTTCTCGTCCGACTATTCGTGCAGCACTTTCGTCCAAGGTATCGTCAACGTCTCCGGTAGCACGAACCTCTGGCTATGCCTGATGGACATCCGGGCGCCCAATAACGGGCTCTTGGCCACTGGGATTGTGAATTTCAGCAATACGAAGTCCTGCGGTCTGTACCGCTGCAGCGTCAGCGGCTGGCCATTCACCATCGCACCTGGGGCCACCGGCACCACAGCGTACGCACTGGCGCCGAAAGACACCACGAACCTTGTTGTGAAGCACAACGTCTACCGATTCTTCAATGACGGGTTCGCGAAGTGGAACGGGAAGACCACTTCGCTTCACCTAGAAGGCAACATGGGCCTGTACTGCGGCGGCGACGACTACACGGTCGCAGCTGGCGCTGTCCTCGACGACCCAGTCATTGTCGCAAACTACTTCGACCGCCACCACGCCAAGGCTAAGGGGGTGCACAACGACGGTTGGCAAAACAACGGCAACGGCGCGGGCTCGAAGATGAATCGCTTTACGCTGCGCTACAACGTCGGGTACCGCGGAACCTGGACCGGAACTGGCGAAACCACCGAAAATGGCTGGCAACTCTGGTTCATGGCCGGTTCGGGCACGCCTTCGAGTGGACCGTGGCTCGCAGAGCACTGTCTGTTCATCAACGGTCAGAAGCGCGGCTTCGATCGAATACCGGGTGCTGGCACGCTGACGGTCCGCTATTGCGCGGCGATCGATAGCGACATGCCCACGACGCAGCTAGCCAACGCGCCCTTCCCAAGCACCGCCTTCGGCGGTTCGGACGGGGCGGAGCGCAACTTCGTGACTGCCCCGAGCGTTGGCTCCGCCACCGCCGAGGGACAGAACGGCGTGCGGGTGGTGTTGGGCAATGTCCCCAACCACGCCCCGCTTTTGGCGTACATGGAGTCCGTGCCCACGGACATGACCGATTTGTGGGACATCCGCCCCAAAGCAGGCAGCCGCTGTCATCCTGCGTACACGCCCGCGTCCGATCGCGTCGGAGCGTTCGAGTTGTGGGAAAAGCTTTTCGCTGGCGATCCGCAGGTGGTCCTCAGCAAAGTGGGCTGGCCAGTCGCCCCGCTCTTCGTCGCCGACTTCGATCGCGGCAAGAACTTCTGGAGTGGCTATAGCGGGAAGTTCGACGCCAACGGCGACAACGTCTGAGCGACGGGTCCCGGGCTGCTCACGGCGCGGTGTCAACGTCCGCGCTCCGCCGCGCTGCCGGCATCGGGTTGGCGGCGTCCACTGGTTCGCACTTGCCGATCAAAGTTCCGGAATCGTTCCACAATGGACCTATTTGGCCACCCAAGACGACAAGGCAAAACGCGGCGCCCGGACAAACGTTCCGCTCCAGGTGTTAGTAGGGCGACTCAAGCCAGGCTCCACGTAGATGCTGGCAGCGCGCGGCGGGATCCCTTTCGCGCGCTGCTTGTCGCTTTTGGGTAAGCTTAGACATCATGGCGAAGCATCGGGACCCCCTAGCGCCGCAGCCGCCGCCCGCGCCGACACGCACGGACTCCGCGGAAATCGTTGAGGCAATAGTCACGGCCGCAATCCATCTCGGCCCCAACGTATCCATCAACCACGTTGCGCGACGGGCCGGAGTGGGCGTCGCGTCGGTTTACCGATACTTTCCCAACAAGGCCGCAATCTACGCGGAAATATCGCGTCGACTCCAGTCGGACTCTCTCGAGCGAATGCGGCGCATACTCCGTGAGCCAAACCTCAGCGTTCAGGAGGCCGTAGCAGAGTGCTGCCGAGCTGCGGTTGTCGCTCCGGGTGTGTCTCCGGAGCTGCGCAGCGCGCTCAACCTCGCCGTGCCGCTCTCTTGGAGCCACGAAAATGCTCACGAGGTGTTCTCAGCGACAATCGTCGAGTTTACCAATTGGTTGGCCGGGCGGCTAGAAACGCCGCCGCCCGATCTGTCGGCGAGAGTGTTCGTCGCATTCGCCGCAGCGAGAGGAATCGTGATGGTCTCCCGCATCCTTCCCGACTTGGCCCCAGACGACGAAACTCTCGCGAGGCACATGACAAGCATGGTCTTGCGGTGCCTGGAACTTTGACACGTTGGTCGTGCAAACCCAGCACAGCGCGCGTCACTGCCTGAATCGGTCCGACATGACAGTTGCCGCGTTGTGCGTGCTTTGTGAGTCGCAAGCCGCCACGAGACGGTGCGCAACGCCGTTCGCAACTGCGTCCGAACCACGCGCCTGCGCTGCCACAGTGTGAGCCCGTCGCTCACCGCGGGGCGCACTCAAGATTGGATCCTGCGTCTGTCCGCTTGGCACATCGGTTGCTTAGCCGCTCGTACATGACAAATCCATCCATCTATTCGTTTGGTTCTTTCGCAGTGGTGGTTCTGCTCAACGGGTGCGGTACGAGCGACCGAGACCTGAGCCTCGAGCCCACGGGCCCCGTCGCTCGTGATGCCCGGGAGGCGTGGCCACAAAAGCCGACGGTGAGTCGTGTCGCCCCAGAACGAGCTGCCCAGGCCTGCGCAGCCTGGGCCAGTTGCTCGGTACAGACGGATGGAGACCGGGAGATGTACTTGTTTGCGACCGCCTTTTGCCTGGACTCTCTGCACTGGTCGCTCGAACGCGCAATCCCGATAAGCAGATCGGGATTGATCGGGGCATTCGACAACTACAATGAGCGCGGAGAGTTCTTCGTCGATTGCGCCATCGCAAGTGCGAACGACTGTGGGGGCGTGCAAGCTTGTCTCACCGAGCGCGCCGCCGGCATTGTGTGCCAAGAGGATGGATGCAGAGCTACGGAAGACTACAGCGTAGCTTGCGAGGGCGACGTCGCCGTGTTGACTTCCGCGACAGCCGCAGTCACTCGACGCGACTGCTCGCGTGCCTTCGCAAAGTGCGACACAAGCAGTCCTACCGGGTGCACAGATCGTCAGTTCTCTGCGTGCCCAACCGAGGCGCAGGTCGGCGATCGGTGCGATGGCCAGATTCGCCTCGGGTGCGACAGGTTTTCACAAGTCAGCTATCACGACTGCGCGCGCATTGACGGTGGCGCATGCGTCGATGTGGACGGCCGCGGTCAATGCCAATACGACGAAAGTACGCCGTGCACAGACGCGGTGTGCGCCAATGGCAAGTTGACGATCTGCGCGTTCAACCAGTCTGTGACGATCGACGTCCCCACTGACTGCCCGTGATGCGCCATGCCCTACCCCGCTGTCGCAGCGTTGCTCATCCCGCTCGTCGGCCCCGCGGCGTGTCAGGCGCGGCCGCCCGACTGTGGCAGATCTATTTCGCACATCACACGAGCCGTGCGTCCCCGCACGCAGCGAACAGACGCCCCATCCCGATGGTGCATTTCTTGATCCTCCAGTGCTCTAGGATTGGCTCAGCCCATGGTGAGCGTCGTCAAACCCAACACTGCGCGCGTCACTGCCACTGCTTGGAACTCTTGTTCCACTTTTGACACGTAAGGCCTGTGCTGGTGACGCCTGCCGCGTTTAGGAGGCAGGGATTGGATGCAGCAAAGCCTGTGCACACCGGATCTGTACCGTCGGTTCGCCCTGATCGAAAGCTCGTACCGGTCACCGCGCCAGTCGCCTGTCCAGTCGTGAACAGGGAGTGATTGCAAGCGATGAACTTTCCGCGGACAACGTTCGTATTCTGCGGATAGTTTCCGTTGGCGCTGCTGTAGTAGAAAGCGCCGCCACCACCGATGCACGTCGATAGCCCTGAGTCGTAGTCACCGATCACGAAATCTACGAAGCTGATGTCGCGCCCGCCCTGAAGCTGGACCCCGTCCTGGTGAGCGCCGGGCCCGACAGGGCCGCAGTCGGCCTTACCGGTCAGCTGGATGGACGCAGAGTATCCTGCCATTAGTTTGACTTTGACCGCATCATCTCCGACTCCGAAGGTCTTGCCGTCTCCGCGAACTTCCAAGATGAGGTCGATGCTCGTCGGATCGGCGTCTCCCGCGCAGCCTGTGGTCAATTCCGCCCCGTTTCCCTTGAAAGCCTTGCCTGGAGTGAAGTCGACGATGACCTTCAGTGGCAACTTCCCGTAGCTAGACAACGGCTTGTTGCACACGAAGGTCTGGTCCTTGAAGGTCAGTGTTGAGCCCGCCACGCAGCCTGACGTGTCCGACACCGTGCACTTGCCGGTTCCGGTGGCCCCGCCCGTGCCCGCGGTACCGCCGCCGGAGCCGGCAGAGCCACCGCCGCCACCCGCGCCGCCGGATCCGGACACTCCAGCTGATCCTCCGCCCGACGACCCCGCAGCGCCGCCGGCGTGCGTGCCGCCTGTGTTGGTAGTGCCGCCGGAAGCTGCGCCGCCAGCGCCGCCACTTGCTCCAGCGCCGCCGGATGCACCGGCCCCTGAGTGACCCGCGACACCGCCGCTAGCCTCGTTGCCGCCGGCCGACGAAGAACAGCCGAGCAGCAGTGTCACCAGCAGCGCGCCGCTCCAGCGGATGCTCCAAAGCGGGAGAGGAATGTGAAACTCGGAGACTCCGCTGCGCAACAGGGGTGTGATCGTCTTCATATCGTGTCCTCTCGCAGTGATCCTGCCACGCGCGTGATGCCGAACCACTCCGGCCGTCGATGCCGCAACCGGCTAGATTGACTCGGAAATCTCCCGCCACGCCCCGCGGCGTTCCGCTGGACCGTTGCCCTTCATCGATCGGCGTCGCGGGGTCATGCAACGCGAGGTCCGCGCCGCGAGGGCGGGTGGGCTGGAATGTGTGCAACTCCATGCGGCGGGGTTCATCAGCAGCGCGGGTCGGAGTTGCGCCGAATCGTGGGCGCGCCGAGGATCGGATGAAGCGTTCGATGCGATCCAGCTCTGCACCGAAGCGTGAACTCCATCAATCGTTCGTGTCGAAGTTGAGCATTTCGATCGTAACGCCGACTGTGCAATCGTCCACACACCCCTTTTGTCGATAGAAGCAATACTGGAGCACGCCGCTGTCAAAGAAGCCCAAGGTGATTTCATTCTTCTCGGGATCTTGGGTCAGCACCTCGTTGCGGCATTCATCGTAGAGCTCGGGCATTGTCTTGACTGGATGTCCGAAGGAACTGTCACCAAGGTTCTGGCTAGCACTAGTCTCGGTGATGACGTTCCCGTCCGCGTGGTAGTGATCTTCGACGACACGCTCGACGACGTCGCCGTTGATCACGCGGATGGTGGTGCGGTACCAGGACGCCCCGAAAGATGTGTCGAATCGGCGGGAATAGCTGTAACTGTTGCCGGCCGCGACACTCAGGCCGTCAAACTTGGCTTGGGACTCGGTCAAAGTTTGGACGTGCGTCCTGCCTGGCGCTCCGGCGCTTCCACCCGCGCCAGGTGGCGGCCTGTCGTCGGAACTGGATGAGCAAGCCGAAGCGGAGACAACTAGGCCAAGAAAACAGATGATGATGGGCTTCATAGTGACTGACGCCGCAAGCACATGTCATGCCGGACAACTTCTTGATCAGTATGCAGTGGTCGCGTCGACCGTCCGTGGGGCCGTCATGTTTCGACCACGACAGCAACACCATGACTGTGAGCCGGGGTGTGCCAACTGCGGGAGGTCGGGGCTTGGACAGGTAGGTTGTCGCTACCCGCTGAACTCGTCCGGCCTATCCGAGACGAACACTATCGTGTTCTGGCGATGCTGGGGCGTTGCAAACACGAAAGCGGGCCAGCGCCATCGCGCTTAACGCGCACCACCTTGCGCTGAAAAGCTTCGGCGTTTCTTTCAAACGCAAGCATCTGTTCAACCGAAAAGACATCGCTTCCAAGTTTCGCCCATGGCGAACCGTTGTGAGTCTTCATGCAATGTTGAAGCTCGGTGGAAAGTCGGTCCTCGAGTTGCGCTTCTTTGTACGGCGACACCACGTGGCGCCAGCCGGGGTGTGGCGCGCGGCAGGTTCCGAGCTGGGGGGCCAGCGGATAAGTCTATTGGTCTTTGGTCGTCTCAAGCGTCTTTTGCAGCGGATCTGTGCGAGCTGCAGCGGAGTTGTTGGTCGCGCGTGTGAGTGGCAAACCAAGGAAAGTTTGGTGTCATGTGAAACGTGCAAGGAATGCAGATATGAATTTGAACGTGAGCAAGGCTCTCCTGGCGGTTGGTCTTGGTGTTCTCGGATGTTCTTCAGCGGACGGGGAGCCCAGGAGTGCGCCGACCGGGCTCGGAGGCAGCGGTGGCAGCGCCGGTTCCGTCGGAGGGGCCGGCGTGGTCGTCGACTCGGGCGCAGGCGCTTGGACCGGAGGCGGAGCTGGCGACAGTGCCGCGGCCGGAATGGGCGGCCAAGCCGGTACGTCCGGAAGCGGCGGCGCTGGACCGGGGGGAGCAGCCGGCAGCGCTGGCGGCGGCGGTGCGGGCGCTGGGTCAGATGCAGGGACCACGGCGTGCAGTACGCAGCCGGTGCTGTCCGGTGCGACCAGTCCTCCAGCCGGCACCAGCGGTGCTGAGGTCCAAGGGGCCAGCGCTGCTGGTGCGAAGCTGGACTTCAGCGTCTGTGGCATGGGAAAGAACTCGAAGCAGTGCGCCGAGAGCACCATCACACTTAAGCACTTCACCGCCACGGGTGTCGTTGCGCTCCCATCGGGTTTGACGCAACCCACGCTGAAGCAGGTCACCGGCAGCGGGAGCGCCCTTGACTTCACGATTTGTGGACTGAGCAAGAATGGCTCCCAATGTCACATACAATCGGTAAAACTCACGGGCGCCGTCGCCTCCGGTACGGCAGCTGCGCCGGTCGGCTATCCACACGCGCATCAGCTCACCAAGGTTGTCGGCACAGGCAGCAACTTGGATTTCACCATTTGCGGGGGTAACGACAAATCGAAGAGCAAGGCCGCGACCACTTCAATTGTTCTAAAGTGTGCGAACAAGACGAACGAACGCACCGACGCGCGCCCTGGGCCGACCGTGCGATCTCGTAGGCCGGTCCACAACACCATGGACGCCTCGGGCCTGCACAGCGGCACAGGGTTTATCGCTCCAGCCCGGCCGCAGATCTTTCGGCATTGTCGCGAGGCCTATGAGCAAGCTAGCGGCGCATTCTTGAGCTCTCGTCGGGTGCGACGCGCAACTGGAAGACCGACGAAGTAGTCATGCTCGACCTAGGAAGCGCGCGTCACGTTCGACTCTTGAGACCCACAGCGTACTCACACGCAGCCACGACGATCGGGCGACCCACAATCTCACCTCGGTCTTTGGTCGTTCTGGCCGCGGCGGCGCGTGGATCGCCACAGCGCAAGTGAAACCAGCCCCACTGCCCACCACTCGGCCCCCGAGCCTCCCCGCGGGCGATCTGAGATGGCAGCTACGGCTTTGGGGGATGGAATCAATCGCTCCTGGGTTTGCCCGGGCGGGAGGGTACGGTGCGGTTACTTGGGCGTGCAGCACCTGTTCAAAGGAGCTTTGGGCTGCCAAACGGCGTAGCGAATCCCACAGGGATAGGGGTTCGTGCGAAACACTTCGCGGGTGTCGACGGGGCGATGATGGGAGTCTGTGAGCGAAGTGGCGGCCAACGGCCAAAAGCCAAAAGTGACCAGTGGCTCGTTGGCCGGATGCTCCCAGCCAACTGGAGGAACAGCGATTTGTGAAGCACGGATGTGGCACGTAAGTGCTCCCGCCGGTCGGGCAATCGCGACCATTGCAAGGGCGACCAATGGGGCGAGGCCACACTGCATCTTGAGCGATAAAGCACGTGCCGTGCCGAAAAGCATTGCGGCCTGACAGCGGCGCCTCGCCGGTCTGATCGGTGTCCGCGCTCGTCAACGCCGGTGGCACCGCCGCCTACTGGGGTGCGACAAGACGACGCACTACGAGAGTAATAGGCTTAGGGGACTACGAAGCGCGCGAGGAACGCGTCGTCCTTGCCGCCGGCGTACTTCGATTGGAACGCGCCGGGCGTGGTCGGAAGTGGGTTGGAGGCGGTTTGCCCGATTGACACGATGTTCCCCGCGGCGTCGACCCAAAGCGATCGCCCTTCGTCGTCGCCGCTGCCGCCCAAGTAGGTCAGGTACTGTACGGTCGCCAGGTTTGGCGACATGCGCGTCGCCCAGGCGTCGGCAACTCCGCCGTATTTGGACTGGTAGGCAGTCGCGGTTACAGGCAGGTTGGACGAGCCTGTGGTGCCACCCGCGAGGATGTTGCCGGCAGCGTCAATGGCGACACCCTGCACGCCGTCGCCCGAGCTGCCTCCCACATAGGTGGATGCGAGGAGCGTGGATCCGTTGCTCGAAATCTTCGCAAGGAATCCGTCAGAGGGCCCGCTCCTGGTCTTTCGATGCGCGGACGGCGTCGTGGGTAGATCCGTTGACGTGGTCACTGCTCCAATCACAGCGTTGCCCTGCGCGTCGATCGCAAGCGTGTGCGTCTCCGCGTTTTCGTCCTGGCTGCCTCCGAAGTAGGTGCAAAAAATCAGGCTCTTGCCGTTTGCCGCAAACTTCGCCAGGAAGTACTCGCGACCGCCTTTGCGGGTCTTCTGGTAGGCCGATGCCGTGACGGGCATGTTGTTGGAGTCGGTGTTGGAGCCGTAATAGAGCTGGCCGCTGGCGTCGACTTTGACGCTGGCCGGCCCTTCATTGCCGGAGCCGCCCAGGTAACTGCCGTAGATCACCTGTTTGCCGTCGTTCGAGACTTTGACCGCTGCGTTGTCGAGCCCGCCGTTGTGTGTGGTGTCGAACGCTCCCGCGGTGATGTGCGGGAAGCCGGGGCTGACCGAGGTCATGCCGGCGTAGGCGTTGCCTTGAGCATCGATGGCGATGTCGCGTAGAAATTCGCCTCCCGTGCCGCCCAGGTACGTGGACCACAGCAGCTTCTTGCCATCGCTCGAGAGTTTGGCGATGAATCCGTCCTGGGTTCCGTACAGATTGTTCGGGGAGGCGTCGCCCGCGAAGTTGGGTTGCACCACGCCCGGCGTCGTCGGAAACCCAGCTCCGGCGCGACCGCCAATGTAAATGTCGCCAGCAGCATCGGTTTCCACGCCATACGCGCGGTCGTAGTTGGGGCCGCCTACGAAAGTCGCCCACAGCAGTTTGCCGTTCTTGTCGAACTTGGCAACAAACGCATCCATTGGGCCACCGCTGCCGAGGGACGTGCCACCGGTCGCGAACGTCGTGTCGTAGCTTCCCGCAGTGACCGGAAAGTTGGGCGACTGCGTTCCTCCCACCACGATGATGTTGCCTTGGGTGTCGACCGCGACGTCGCGCGCTTGTTCAAAGTTGTTGCCGCCCAGATACGTCACGAAGTTGTTGAGCCCGGAAGAACCTCCGGTACCACCCGTTGCGCCAGTGCCCCCGGTACTACCCGTTGCGCCAGTGCCACCCGTTGCGCCAGTGCCACCCGTTGCGCCAGTGCCACCCGTTGCGCCAGTGCCCGCCGTCGCGCCAGTTCCCCCGGCGCCGCCCCCTGAAAGCAGGTGGCGGCCCCCCCCCGGGGCGCCCCCCCCCCCCCCCGCCGTCCCGCCCCCCCCGCCGAACCCGCCCCCCCCCCCCAGGCCCCCCCCCCCGCCGAAGCCGGCACCGCCCGCCGTTCCGGCACCTCCGCCGAAGCCGGCACTTCCTCCGAATCCGATGCTGCCGCCTGTGGAGCTGGACCCAGTTCCCGCGCTGCCCCCGCCCGCGCCCCCAGTTGCGGGATCCTTCGAATCGGACTCGCCGCTACACGCGGCGGAACTCGCCAACACCAAGAGGACAAACAGATGACGTGCGGTTTGCATGGGGTCGACTCTGACAGCTGCGGTTCGAACACGCACTTACACTTGATGCGCGCATGGGCTGTGTTGCTAGTGTTCCTTGGTGTCGATGGCCAAGCGGGTTGCCCCGCTCCGGTTTGAGGATGTCGCGTTCCATCGCGAAGCGTCGCCGCGCCTCAGCACACGGCCGTGGCGGTCAGAGCGTGCCTGTCAGCACGAATGACACCATGTGCGCGTTTCCTGCATAGTCGTCGCTTTCCACGCGAGGGGCCCAATCGAACCGAATCCCAGCCCCTAGCAGTTTACCCGCGACGCGCGCCCCCGTCTGCTTCTCTCCGGTCCCCTGACGCACCTGGAGGATTCTAGAGTCCAGACCGAGAATCACAGAGAGTCCGGGACCCATCATCAACGAGGCGTCGACCGAATCGTCCATGTATGCGAATGCCCAGCCCCCCGCGAGGCCGAAGTTCAGACCGAATTCCTCGAATGGATAGAGCTGCACGCCAACGCCGGTGAAGGCGTTCGTTCGCAAGAGTTGGAGCTTGTTCGTGGGCGTCTCCAACGTCGCTTGAGCGATGGAGAGGTCGCCATGAAAACCCACGGCCAGCCAACGTGCAGGTGCGTAGCCGATTCCCAGGGCTAGCGTAGGCCCGTCCGACTCCAGGGTCTGATCGATCGGCTCACTGTTGTGCTCGCGGCGAATGGTACCCGACCCCCAGCCCATCTCGCTCCGTAGCCAGAACCCCCGTTCGAGATTGGCCGACGAATGCGAGGGTGCGTCGGCGGACGCGGAACCGGAAGCCGAAAGAAGGCCTGCGAGGCAGGCGGAGCCCCAAGTCATCTTGCGTAGATCCATAGGCCATTCTACGGGTCGAGTTGCTCATGCTCCCCGGGATGAACGCGCAGCGGAACAAGGCCGTGGGTTGCCCGCAAGTCGCAGGTCGTTTTCCGCACTTCATGGCAACGCGCAGCGGAGTCCATCAAGCGCGCAAAGTCGGACGGCCATCCCTCGGAGCGAGGGTGTTCGACGCGAGGGACGGGTCGCATCATTGCCGCTGCTTCTCCGTCTTGCTCCCAACTTTTGGAGCCTTCGGGAATCTCGGGGCGATTCAGCGCTGATAGCTGTGAGTTTCTGGGCCGTCCTGGCCCCCGGACTCCGCGAGTGCACGGTTTGTCGTTGGGTGCCCACGTGTCAGCGGAACATCAGCGCGCGAATCGTGATTGCCTCTTGATTTCGTTGGTGTTTCACGCGCGCCCAGCGGAGTTGGTTGAACACGAGACTGGTGCAACGCTTAGACGGCTGCCCGCCAACAGGAGTTGTGTCGTGAAGAGGCTCGAACAAAGACGTGAACCGATTCCTGGGAACTTTCCGGCGGGAGCGTTGCTTGCGCTTGCTGCGCTGCTCATCCCGGCCGCATGCTCTGCGGCCACGACGGATGACTCCGGCTTACGCAACGGCACGGCAGAAACGGGAGGAACCGGCGGTTCTGGTGGGTCCACCATCGATCCGAAACCTGGAGGAACCGGTGGTGTTCCGCCTGGCACTCAATGCGCGGGTGTCAGCGAGGAAGCCTCCAACGCGGTGCTGCCCGTAGACGTTGTTTGGACCATCGATACCTCGGGCAGCATGCTGCAGGAGACCAGTGCGGTGCGCCAGAACATGAATCAGTTCTCGGACCAAATCTCCAAGGCCGGAGTCGACGCGCGCATCATCTTGATCGCAGAGAAATTTGGCAAACCACCGATAGGTTTCGGTCCGGACTTGGGCATTTGTATCGATTCACCGCTTGGCTCTGGCAGCTGCCCCAACGACACGAACCTGCCCGGATTTGCCCACGTCTACCAGAAGGTCAGTAGTAGGAACTCGCTCGCCATCATCCTCTCCGAGTTTCCCAACTACAGGGATGCGCTACGCCCCGGGTCACTCAAGATCTTCACGGTCGTGACCGACGACGATTCCGACTTGTCTGCGCAAGCATTCACCCAACAGGTTGAGCAGCTGGACGCGGCGTACATCAAGCCCATGCTGTGGAAGCTGTACGGCATCTTCTGTTTCACTGATTGCCCCCAGGCGGCACGCCCCGGAACGGTCTATCAGCAACTCGTCACGCAGACCGGAGGCGTCGCTGGGGATTTGTGCAAGCAGGATTTCAAGCCGGTGTTCGACAGCCTAGCTCAGAGCATCGTGGCCGCGAGCAAGTTGTCCTGTGGATGGACCATTCCCGCGCCGCCCAGCGAACAGACCTTCAACAAAGGCGAGGTGAACGTGGTGTTCACACCGGGTACGGGACCGGCTGAAACATTTGGCAAAGTGGGCAGCGCGGCTGAGTGTGGGCCTGCGGGTGGCTGGTACTACGACGACGAGATCAACCCCGGGACCGTGCTGGTGTGCCCCACCACTTGCCAGAGCATTCAAGCCGACCCCCTAGGCAAGATCGAAGTGCAGTTCGGTTGCAGCACCGTCGTGATCCCCAAGTAGGGGCCGTAAGAACGCGTGGGCTCGGATTCGCACTGCTGGTGATCGGAACGGGCGCTAGCGGAACGGCCGGTAGTGGAACGGGCGCTTGGCCAGCTTGATCGCGTGCGTTTTTCCCGGCGGTGGTTCTCAACCCATCACCACTCTTATCTACGTCGAAGGTAATCGGCTCATCGGGGGGGGGGCGTACATCGTGTACTGCGTCAAGAGCATGCACGTGACGAACAACGTGTTCGGCAACTACGTGTACGGCCCCGCCACCGGGAATTGTGGCATCTGGTCTGGCAACGTCTGGGAGAAGGACGGAAAGCCAGTGATTCACTGAGCCTGGGCGACCACGGATCCGATGCAGCGATAATTTCACTTCGGAGTCGAGCCGTACTCCGGGCGCTTCGTATTAGTCGGGCGGAAAACAAACCCGCGTTGGAACAGCGGAATCGCCCTTGTTGCGGCCGATGCCAAGTTGCCCCGCCGTGTTTTGCCCCCAACACCAAAGCGTGCGGTCTCCGCGAATTGCGCACCAGCACGCCCGGTTCCGCGTGTAGTTCAACAATGACCTGGGTCGCCGTCTTCTTGCCGCAGCCCAAGACGAGCAACGCAGTAGCCCCAGAGGGCCCGCGCACGGCGATGATCTGTTCGGCAACTGCATTGCGCGCCAGTAACGAATTACTCCGCTGGGCGGAATCGCAACATTGCAGATCCACTTGGGTTCTTGGAGTGACGAGAAGCGGCGCTCCGCGCGGCCAACCTGCATCACTGTGTATGGCACAGTCACGATCATGGTGACTCGAAATCTCACATGGCTACACGTGCTGCCGGCAGCGACGATCGTCGCCGCTTGCAGCTCAACCACAGACGGCAGTGGTGTTGTCCCGAATGGAGGCACTGGGGCACAGGGCGCTTCAGGCAGTGCGGGCGCCGCTGGTTCCGGAGCGGGCGGTCCGATCAACCTCGGCGGAGCAGACGCTGGCACGGGTGCGAGCGGGGGCAGCCTCGGTGACGCTGCATGTGCTGCAAGCCAGTACGATGGCGAGCACGTACCCCTCGACATGCACATCGTGTTCGACCGATCCGGTTCGATGAAGAACCAAACTGGTAGTGGCAAGTCGCTCTGGGACGCTACCGAACAGGCCTTCCTGACCTTCATGAACGCGCCGCAATCCGTTGGCACGGGTGTGGGTCTGTTGCTGTTTCCACCGGTTTCCACCGCCACGAGCAGTTGTTTCGGGCACACAGGGCCGAACTGCCCTCCAGGCTGCGTCGATGTGTTCGGCTTCTGCGCTCCGGACGAGAATTTGCTGTGCTCCATCAGTGACTTCTCGCCGCCATCGGTTCTCATCGAGCCACTGCCCGCGGTGCAGGCCAAGATTGCGTCTGCACTCAAAGCTACCTCGCCGGGGGGCGGCACGCCCACGCATCCCGCAATGGCAGCAGCGGCACAGTATGCCGCCAGTCATGCCTCGACGCACCCCGATCGGCAGGTCATCTTGGTGCTTGCGACAGACGGCAACCCCAACAACTGCAACAGCACGATCCAGAACGTCGCCAACGTTGCGGCTGCCGCCGCAGCGGGAAGCCCTTCCGTGAAGACGTTCGTCATCGGGATCAACAACTCGGGCGTCAACGTTGGCGGACTGCATCAGATCGCGAAGGCGGGAGGAACCAGCTCCGCACTGATTGTGAATCCTACGAATGCCGGCAAGGAGTTCCTCGCTGCAATCCAAGCAATCCAAGGTCAGGCGCTCGGTTGTACGTTCAAGGTCCCGACGCCGCCGCCTGGGGAGACCTTCGATCCTTTGCGGGTGAACGTCGTACATACGCCCCAGGCTGGTGCGCCGGAGCTGATCTTCAACGTCGATGGCCCGGCGCTTTGCAACCCAACCCAGGGCGGTTGGTACTACGACGATCCTCAGAACCCCACCGAGATCTCGCTCTGCCCTGAGACTTGCAAGCACGTTGGTGGGTCGACAGGGAAGGTTCGCATCGAACTCGGCTGCGACACGGTCACCGTCCCTAGATGATGCGAGGGTGGCCCAGGTGGGCGCGGGCGAAGCTTGGGCGCGCCGTCTGCAGTGGCACTCATTTCCGCGACACAATCACCGGTCCCCGGTCTGGGACGGCGGTGACGAGGGCAAAGGGTTTTCCGGAGTGCTGGACGATTTTCACGGCCACGGCGTTGCCGTTCTGCGATGCGGTTGCTCCCATCCACGTGGCATCCAGGCCGATCTTGACGGTCAGCGGAAAGTCGAAAGAGCTGTCGGGGAGCGTATCCTTTACCTCCACGACGACCTTGTCTGCGGACACATGGGGCACGCTGAGGGTGGCGCTTTCGCGCTCTCGACCGTACAGCACTGTCTCCCGGAATAGCCCGACCCACAGGTCGTTCTTGTGTGCAGCGATCCACTGGAAGCCAGCTAGAGCGTTGGTCTTGTCCTGCATCAAGTGGTAATGCACGCAATGCCAGGCTCGGAACGACTTGGCTTGCGCTGGATTCTTGACCACGATGTTCGGAAGCCCGGCCCAGTGATCCGTCGCAAGATTCAGCTGCCCGCTGATGGAATTCACCATCATGTAGTCGGTGGCTCCGATCTTGTTGTTGTGCCCAATGCCGCTTCGCGCGCCGAGGTAGTATTTTGCGGCGACCTTGGGGTCGTTGGAAATCGGGTGGTTTCCGCCGGGATAAGCCAAGGTGACGGCCTTTACGTTCGGCAGGTTCTTCTCAATGTCCTGTTGGGAAAGCTTGTATTCGTCGTCGAGAGTCAAGCCGTCGTTGAGGTGGGACACCGTGTGCGATTGCACGTCGTGGCCAGCAGCTACCAAGCTGGCAAAACCCGGCCACGTGCCACCGAAGCTCGACGGAATATGGTTCGTGATCACGAACCAGGTCAGCTTCAAGCCGTAAGCTTGCGCCTGTTGGAGCCACCAGGTGTGATCCGGGGCCGTGTTGTCGTCGATGGTGATGGTCAGCGCAGCGATCGCGTCGTCGTGCCAGAGTGAAATGAGCGCGTCGCCGTGTGCAGCGGGCCAGGTGCGCGCCGCGGTGGGGTCGTCCACGAGAACCTTCCCCGTCGTGCCGCCTGCCCAGCCGCCGGTTCCTCCTCCTCCTCCTCCTCCGCTGCCAGCCGTGCCGCCGCTTCCGGGCGAACCCGCGCCGCCGCCACCGAAGCCAGCGAACCCAGCGTTTCCCGCGGCGCCTGCATGCCCGCTGGCGCCGGCCGCGTTGCCGCCGCCTGCCGCGCCGCCGGAGGCTCCGTTCCCTCCCGAGTTGCCCGCGCCGCCCGCGCCCGCACCCGCGTCATCCGAAGAGGAGCATGCGGTATTAGCGAGCACGAAGGAAACGAGCAGGGCGGTGCGACGCGAACGGATACGCATGTCCTCGGAGTACCGCGTGCCCCGCGCCTCCGCCATTACAGAGCCAGCGCGGATCCTGGCCACCGCCGCGCAGGAGCCACCCAAATGCCGGTGGCCCAGGAATTGAGCGTCGGCGGAGGACTACTGGAACCAGCTGCATTTGCCCTGCACGCAGCCGCAGCCCGCAGCGCCGGCGCCGGGGCCTGCGCACTCGCACGAGCTGAAACCGGTCCCCCCCGCAGGATTGAAGCAGAGTTCGCCGCCGCACCCGCCCGAAACGCAGTCCGCATCTGTGGTGCAAGTGTCGTTGCTGTTCTTGATGCACTGGCCAGAGGCCGGCGTTCGGGCTTCCGTGCACATCGCCTGGTAGTCGCCACAACAATCGCCGAACTTGAGGCAGTCCTTGTCGCAGAAGCAGCTGCCGTCGCCGCTTTTGCCTCCGCAAAAGCCGCTACATGAATCGGCCGCTTCACATTCGCAGATCGGGCATCCATTGGCGGCCTTCTTGAACCCAGCGGGGCAGGCCAGCGCACACATGACCTGACCGCAGCTCGGTTTTGCGACGCAGACGCCGCCGCAGTCCGCGCCACCGTTGTTGGGATCGCAGCTGTCGGCTGGATCATCCACGCAGATCTCATTGGGTCCGCAAGGGATCCCGGCAATACCACCGCAGCCGATCTTCGGTTGGCAAACGCCAGAGCAGTCAGTGCCCCCATTGTCCGGATCACAAGTATCGCTCGGATCGTCGACGCAGATCTCTCCCGAGGCGCAAGGAAGGTTCGCGATACCGCCGCATTGAGTCTGTGCGCACTTTCCGAGGTGATCATAGCGATCCCAAATGCAACCGCTAGACGCGGTTTGCGTGACGCCTTTGCAATCGCAGTATTCCGTCACCACCTGCGCGCAGGCAACGATGGGAATGGGCTTGCAGTTGCCCGGCGTCGCGCAACCGTGCGTCGAGGCGCAGTACTGGCCGCTCGGGCACTGCTTGTTGTCGGTACACTCGCCGCCCCCGATGCCGCACACGCCGGCTGCGTCTGCGCAGCAATCGCCGAACGAAACGCATGCCGCGTCGCAGTGACAGTTGCCGTCGGGGGCCTTGCCTCCGCATATGGGTTGACCGCCGCTCTGGCAACTGCCGAGGAGATCCGCCTTTCCAATTGCCACACGGCGAGCGTCCTTGGATGCGGTGTCGCCGGGCGAGGAACTTTCCGAACTCGAACAGCCGCTCGCAAGCGCCACAGCGGCCAGAAGGATCAAGGGTACGAGTATTGTGTGTTTCATGAGCTTCTCCCCGCGTTGGGTCCGAACAACCGCATGCATTCCCATGCGCGTCCGGGTCGCCAGTCGTCGCAAGATACGCGCTGTCGTGGCCAAATGTCCCGGCTGAGGCCTCGTGCGGAGTCCATGCTGTGCTCGCAGGAATTTCGTCAGCAATTCCGTCGCGGTTGCGAATCGCGCAGCGGAGCGCTGAGTTCCTCGACAAGACTGCACGTCGCCGTCGCGCCGCAGCGAGGTTGACGGCGAGCAGCAGGAGCGCACTTGCCCACGCAGCTTGGCAGCGGAACGCCATCGGGGGCCAAAGCGAATCGGCCTGCGTTTGCATCCCTGGCACGCTTGCGCAGCGGAGTCGACGCGCTCGGTCGCGCCGTGCGAATGTCACCGCTACCCCGCTACCGCAGGAACGCCGTGCTACGATTGCAAAAGAAATGCCGGACCGCCTTCGTCGATTCTGCGCACTGGCCGCCACGGGGCTCGCGTCGGTGGGCTGCGGGAAGCAGACCGCAACCCAGGTGATTGTCGAGCTACACGCAGAGCCCGGTGTGCTGGGAGCGGCCGATGCGCTTCGCGTCGAGGTCATGAACAACGAAGGGCAGACCGTGCTGACGCGGACCAAACCGGTTAGCTCGGCTTTGAGTGTCCTGGCGCGGGTGCCTTTGATCCCAAGCGGCGAGGATGCCACCCGCAGGTTCACGGTCACAGCCAAGCTGCTGAAGGCGGACAAGGCGATAGCGCGCATCGAGGCGCGTTCGGGCTATGTCGAGGACGAATTGCGCGAACTAGAGCTCTGGTTTCACGACGCGTGCAGCGAGTCCTCGGGCGGGCAGGCGCCGGATTGTGGGACCGGCCGAACGTGCTTTTCCGGGACGTGCCGAGGTTCCTGCTTCAACGCACGCCCGACGGAGCTAAGCGGCCCGTCGGTACCTTCGTGCGGCGAGTGCCAGCGTTGCACGACCACGTGCGACAATCTCCAAGGAGATCCGTGCGGATGCCCGGGAGACTCCTGTGAAGGTGGCGTCTGTCGTTTGGCAAAGGATCGCCGCATGCTGGCTGTTGCTGCCGGCGCCTCGCATGTTTGCGCTGCCACTCGAAGCAGTGCCGTCTACTGTTGGGGCGCGACCAAAGTTAGCAGCGGCGGGGGAGTGCTTGGAACTGGACCGTCCGGCGCCGACTCGCCCACACCGGTGCTAGTTCCCGCGGTGACAGCAAACGTTTTGGCCGCAGGTGACTTCCACACCTGCGCCGCCCACGGCAAAGAGCGGAGTTGCTGGGGAAAAAACTCCAAGGGACAGCTGGGCGGGCCGCCGAAATCCGACATGGTGGCAGTGCCCTACACAGTGACCGAAGCTGGTTTTACTGTGCTGGGCGGCGGGTTCGAGCATTCATGCGGGCTGTTGGCGGGAGACGTTCTGTGTTGGGGCGGCAACGCGACTGGCGATCTGGGAACCGGTGATACCGTTGACGCCCTTGTCCCGGTTCCAGTAGCGGCCAACGCAGCTTCTTCGAAGTACGTCACCATCGGTTCGGGTGGAGACTTCAATTGTGCCATCGACGACAAAGGCGCGCTCTGGTGTTGGGGACGAAACGACGTCTATCAACTGGGGAATTCTGACAATTCGCGGAATTTCTTGGTGCCGACACGCGTGGGCTGCGAGCCTGGAGCCACCGAGACCTGCTTTTCCGACTGGACAAAAGTGGCTGCCGGCTGGTTCCACGCCTGCGCGCTTCGAAAAAACGGCGAACTGTATTGCTGGGGCGGAAACGAGTTCGGACAGGTCGGAAATGGCAGCTCGCGCAACAAGATCCCGGAGCTCGTGCGAGTAGGCTCGAATGTGACTTGGCAGGACGTTTACGCCGGGCGAAGCCACACCTGCGCGACGGATACAGAGCGCCAGCTCTACTGTTGGGGCGACAATACGAATGCTCAACTCGGCTTGGGCGGCAACGCACTGAACGCGCTGCGGCCCGAGCGCGTGGATTTCGGTGGGTTACCTGCAGCTGACACTCAGTGGTCTCTTGCGGCTCTCGGGGAAGCGTTCAGCTGCGCAGTGCAAGCGAACGAGGAGTCGATTTGGTGCTGGGGAGCGAAGCTGGGCGTCCCTGCGCCAGCGAAGGGAGACCCGACCCCGACCGGCAAACCGGCGCGGGTTTGCCTCCCCTAGCTTGGGCGCCACATAAAGAACAACCTGTGAGGAGCTCTTGGAAATCCCCGCTGCAATGCGCCCCGCTCGTTACACCTGCGGACTCACGTGGGTGAGCCCCGTCAGTTGCTCCGCCCGCAGGCGTGCAGTTGGCTCCGAGAACACGGTGTCTTCAACGACGTATGCCACGGCGCGTCCGCGCTTTTGTGCATCGCATGCACCCTGTTCTGAGAGCTCCGCCAGCGCGCCCTGGGCAGCGCGCAGGGAAATCCCCAGTGTGCTCGCCATTTCCTTGGCGCTCGCACTGCCCCGCTCGGACAACAGGCGCAGCACGCGGTCGGCTGTCCGTTGAGACACCCGTGGGTCAGGAATGACCAATGCACGATCGGAATCCAGGCGCAGGCCGTGCTCCTCTTTGACGATAGCGCCAGCATCTGCCAGGGCGACACGTGCGCGGTGCAACAGCACGTCGAACACTCCGCGGTGTACTTCCGGCACGAACGGAAAGCCGTAGGTTTGTGCGAAGCAGTCCGCCTCGGGCATGACCGCAGTCTCGCTGAGAGCGAGCACCGCGAGCACGGTCTCGACGCGACCTTGGGCGCGCTGGGATTGAGGCAAGCGAAACGCGCCTGGGTCGACGCGATCCAGCCCCCAGTGCAGGATGCGCACGGCGCGGCCGTCGGAGGTTCGGAGCACATAGGCGGCGGCAGTTTCGCCCACGTCGACGAGGTCGCTTCGCAGCCGCAAGCCGTGGAGCGCGGCGGGGATCAGGACGTCGCGTCCGGACCTCCAAGCTGCGAGCGAAGCATTGGGCGGGTCAACCGTCGGGTCCGACGCCGCGATGAACGTCAGCGCGTCCCGGGACGCGGGAAAAAAGACGTCCGGGCGAGCCAACGCGGTGCGGGTTTGTTTCAGGGTTTCGTGCTGTGCGGCTGTGGGATCTCGCAGCAGCGACAGCAATGCATGGCAGTTCGTCCCAACTGCCAAATCCCCTGCGAACTCAAGATCGTGCAAAGCGGGCGCTTCGTCTCCGCCGGCCATCAGCCACTCCCAGCACAAGAAACCGCGCCAGGGATCCGTCACAACGCTACGGAGTGCCTCCAGTATGCGCAGCGAAAGGTGCGACTGCCTGGCATGACGTCTCGCTCTCGCCAGGACGATGTGCGCAAAGAACTCGGGTTGCGGCAAACCCTCGGCGCGTGCGGCCAGTGAAGCGCGTCGGGACAGCGATAGCGCTTCCGCGACGTCTCCGGCTTCCAACGCCGACAGTGCGCGCAGGGCTTGGGCTTCCACGACCAGAGCAGCGGACTTGAGACGAAGGGCGCCCTGCATGGCCTGGTGGCTCTGTTCGTAGGCCTCTGCCGCGTTGCCGCTGACGTAGCTGGCCCACGCCCTGCAGAACTCTGCCAACAGCCCCGTTTCATCCCCGAGTCCGACCTGCAACCGCTCCGCGATCTGCGCGAGCTCGGCAACGCGCCCTGCATCGAAGCCCAGGACTGCCAGCCGCAGGGCGTCTGTCGCGGCCAGCACGGCCGCGTGGCGCGCGACAGGTGGCCCGTCAACGAAATCGGCCAGGTGACCGATCTTGGGCGGGGCGCCGTAGCGGGGCGCAGTGAGCGCCAGGCGCGTCCGCAGTGCAATTGCCCACGCGCGCGCTACTGGGCTCAGAGTCGCTTCCAGTGCGCGCAGGATGGGTCCGACGCGCGTGAAGTCCCCAGCGCCCATGCCGTCGTGGCTGGACTGGGCCGTATTCCACAGGGCGTCCCGGGCGTGCATGGCGTCAGTTGCAGTATACTGATCTCCTTGGAAAATTCGCAGGAGCTCAATTCCAACACCGGGTCGTACCAGACGCTCTGCGCTTTGGCCTCCGGGGGCATGGGACGCGTTGACCTGGCTGTTCGGAAAGAGGGCAGCTTTGAGCGGCTGTTTGCTGTGAAGCGGCTCAAGGCGGAGTTCGCCACCGATCCGGAAGTTCGCGGCATGTTCCTGGACGAAGCGCGCATCGCGGGCCTGGTGCGACACCCGAACGTCGTCAGCGTGATGGACATCGGCGAAGACGAATCGGGCCCGTTTCTGGTCATGCAGTACGTGGAAGGCATCACCGTTGCGGCCCTGATCTCCGAAAAGAGCGCGCAACCCATCCCCATGGAGGTTGCTCTCAAGATCGTGATCCACGCTGCGGAAGGCTTGCACGCTGCCCACGAATTGCGTGGAGCCGATGGCACGCCGCTTCAGCTCGTGCACCGCGATGTGTCCCCGCAAAACATCATGGTCGGTTTCGACGGAGTGTCGCTGGTTACCGACTTCGGCATCGCAAAAGCCATGGGCCGGACCAGCAGAACGTCTACCGGCGTCCTGAAAGGCAAGCTGGGCTACTTGGCCCCGGAGCAGCTGCGTTTCGAGGAGCCTGATCGACGCGCGGATCTGTTTGCGCTCGGCGTCGTGCTTTTCGAGTTGTTGACCGCGCGCCGCCTGTACAAGAGCCGCGACGGGACGGACGGTCCACGGCGAATTCTGTCTGAGCCGCCACCGGACTTGGCGGACTATCGCGACGACGCCGAACCCGAGCTCGTCGAACTGCTATTCGAACTGTTGGCGAAGCGGCGAGAGGATCGTCCGCCAGACGCAAAGATCGTCTCGCGCCGACTCGAAGCCATCCTGGCCAGCGTGGTGGCTAGTGGCGATTCAGTGGACGTTGCAGAGTTCTTGACTAGGCACTTTGCGGCGCAGCGGGCCGAAATGCAGGCACACATTGCTAGCGTGCGAAGCGCCCGGGCAAACGCCGTGCGGCTCGGCGACCTCGCGTCAGCGTCTAACGCAAGCGCAATCACCTTGCGGCGGCCGCGCTGGCCGAAACGGACGCTGCTGGCGCTGGGTGCCCTCCTTGCGGGCGGAGCGCTGGCGGGCTTCGCGTTCTCGCGTCTCCGCCCGTTACCGGCATCCGCGGGACCGGAAGCATCTGCCGTGCGAAGCGATTCGCCCATACCGTCCGCGGCGGCGCTCAGCCAAGAATTGCGCGCGATCCCGACCTCGGAAAGAGCTACACCACCGGTGGTCGCAGCACCAAGTCCACCGGCCGAGGCGTCGGGGGTACCCGCGACGCAAGCCGCAACCTCGAAGTCGGTGCCGGAGAGGGCAAAGGCGACAGCACCTACTCGCCCTGCCGCGCAACCGCGTTCTGCGCCCAAACCAAAAGGCGTGCCCGTTTGGGAGGACTACTGATGAGCGTACCGGCGGCTCGTAGTTGGTGGACCTGGATCGCCTGCGTCGTCTGGTGTTCGTTCGCGAGTGCGCAACCGAGTTCGGACCAACAAGCGAGCGCGAAGGAACTGTTCGAACGCGGCAAGGCCGCTATGGCTGTAGGGCGTTTTGCCGAGGCGCAAGAACACTTCAGTCGGTCTCTTGCACTCGTGCCCAAGGCTAGCGCTGCGTTCAACCTGGCCGTGTCGTTTCGGGGCACAGGCAAACCGAAAGAGGCCGCTCAAGTGCTCGAGGGTCTTGTAGCGGGGAAGTACGGTGCGGTGCCACCGGAGATGCGGGGACAAGCCACGCAGCTGGAAAAGGAAGCGCGCCGCGACATCGCGATCTTGAGCGTCGTTCAGACGGGGGCGCCCCGCGCCGAAGTGCGGGTGGATGGCAGTGCGGCCGGCGAGGCCCTGGAGGGCATCCAACTGCTGGTGCAGGTGAATCCAGGAGAGCGTCTTGTGTCCGTGTCGGCGCCACTCCGTTCGCCCCGCGAGCTGCGGGTGACGGTTGCTGCGGGGCAGAGCAAGCGCGTCGCGACGACCCTAGTGCTGTCCCGGGCGGCGCGGATGAGCACGCTGGAACTGGTCGCCAAAGATCCGAAGGGCTCACTGGAGATCGTCGGCGTTGCCCGTGGTCGCGGCCGCATCGTGAAGAAGCTCGAGCCGGGCAAGTATCGAGTGCGTCTGCGGTCTGACGCTGGGGATCGCGACACCCAAATCGAACTCCGCCCGGCCACGCGCCACCGCGTCGAGCTCGAGCCCGAAAAGGGAGGCGTGTTCCAGAGTCCTTGGTTTTGGGCGGCCGCGGGAACGCTCACGGTGGGAGCCGCGGTGGGTGGTTACTTCCTGCTTCGCGACCCGCGGGAAGATCCCGTGCGCGATCCGGAATTTTCGGTCGTTGAGACTTTGGGCGCTACGCACTTCTAGAACGAATCAGCCCAGTTCCGCGAGCGGGCCCTTCTTGTACGCAGCGTCGTTGCCGAAGTGCGCGTCCGGGTAGCCGAAAGCTTGGAGGATCGACGTGTATACGTTGTGGGTCGAGGCGTCGGTGCTGTACTGCAGCGTATTCGGGTTGCTCGCGGCGTGTTTGTTGTAGTTGATGTGACGGCCGGTCTGCCAGCGTCCACCGGCCTTGCCTGCCAAGAGTACGGGCACGTCACGCACCGAGTGCACGCTGGCCGTTGAAAACTCGCTGGTGAAAAGCACGACGCTGTTGTCCAGCATGTTGCCGGCTCCTTCCGGCGTGTTCTTCAAGCCGTCCAGAAGTCGGGCGAACATGGTCATGCGCCATTGCCGATTCGGCAGGATCTCCCCGAAGAAGTCATTCACCCGCGCCTTCTTCGAACCCGTTGGTCCGACGTCGCGCGCCGCGTGCCCGAGTCCGTGGGCTATGTTGTCCCCCCAGGGGGTCGGCAGCCAGTTGGTGATGAGGTCACCGATCTGGAGCGTCGCGACGTTGGTCAGCCCGCAGCGCATGGCGTGCACGATGAGGTCCACCATCAACGGTGCCACCTTCTCCGCGTCCTTGTAGTTGCTTGGCGCTGGGCTCATGCCCGGCAAGGTGCAGGACGCGGTGACTTCGCCCAGGGTCGCCAGCTGGGTCTCCATGCTTCGGATGTGTTCGGCGTGTGCGTCGAGCATTACCCGATCCGCGCTGCCCAGTTGCGTGCGAAAGAGCTTGAACCCGTCAAGGACCCCGTCGAGCACACTCTTCTTCTGCGCGCGCAAAGCGACCAGTGCCGGATCCGGTCCACCGGAAGTTGGATTGACGTTCTTGAACAGCCGATCGAACGCGGCTTGGGGCAGGGTCTCACTCGAGACCACTTGTTGCGCCGCGCTAAATAGCGGCGTCCCGTAGCCGACGTTGCCCACTTGCAGGTCAATCGACGGAAATGCCGTCGGTGCGTCCGTGCTGAGTCGGCCTGCCAATACTTGGTCGATGGATGGGCCTTGAGCCACCTTTCCGCCTGCGTCGGCGCATGTCAGCGCGGTGGCATTGGCATGCCCGTGGGATCCGCCATTGGGTCCAAGGGTTCCGGCCATGTTGTCCACGCCGCGAAGAAGAATCAGCTCGTTGGTGAGAGCTGCCAGGGGGGATGCTTCTTCGCCAAGCACCAGACTCTGACCGGGGTCCGCCGGCGCCCAAAGGTCTTGCCCATGATGCGTGCCCTTGCCATCCTGCTTGGCGCCTTTGCGGTCGCGACAACTGATGGACCCGCCATGGGAGAAGAACACGATGAAGCGCTTTGCCTGAGCGGCCGGCGTTGCGGCGTGGGCGCGGCCTTGTGTTATTTCCAGTAATGGGAGTGCCACACACACTCCACCTGCACCTACCAGGAACGCTCGTCGACTTTGCTTCCCGCGCATCACGGCGCTCCTTTCACGTACAAAAACGCGTCACTGACCGTCAGCGCGATGATCAAGTCGTCCACGCGCCCGCTCGTTTGCATCACGTCGCTGAGCTGGCGCATGCTTTCTGTATCCTCGATCACGGGCAACCGGGAGAACGCATGCTCGAACCAGTTGCGCGCGAAGCAGCGCTGCACCGCGGCGTCTTGGCTCATTTGTTCGGAGAACTCAACGGCGCCGTTCACGGGGATTTTGCCAGTGACGTTGTCTTCCTCGTCGTAAACAGGAAAGCCGCCGCTCGCATCAACGGGCAGGCTGAACGCACCTTTTGCACCGGTTCCGGTTTCCTTGTCGTGGTAGCGGCCCAGCGCGTCGTAGAGATCGAAGGCGAAACCGATGGGGTTGAGGACTTGGTGGCATCCGTTGCAACCCGGGCCGCTGGTCTTGGCTTCCACGTCCTCGCGCACGGTCAAGTCCACGGTCTTTCCGTTGGAGACCACGGAGCCGCCGGTCACCGGCACGTCGTTTGCGTTTGGGGGCGGTTCTCCTAAATGCACGCATAGCGCCTTCTCCACCAGGAAGGCCCCGCGTCGGATCGGAGACTTCACCTGCGGGCTTGCGTACAAAGTGGCAAAGGCCGCCCGAGTGAACAGTCCCGCGCGCTCCGTGGCCGGAAGGTTGAGCCACTGAAAGTCTTGTGCACCCTTTGGTCCCGCAACGCCGTAAAGCGTGGCCAGCGGTTCGTTGACGTAGGCTTCGGTCGTCGTCAAGAGAGTCGACAGCTTTCCGTCGCCGTCGAGCACAACCCGCTCCACGAGGGCGACAACTTCGGTTTCCATGGCAGCGCGAAGCGACGGGCTGTCCTCCGGGAACAGTGCCGGATCTTTGGCTGCCTCGGCCAACGAACCATGCAGGTTCGTGCCCGTCAGTTCCAGCCAATCGATGAAGAACTTCGTGATTTGGCTTCGGGCGCGCGGGTCCGCGAGTAGGCGCAGGGCGTGCGTCTTCACCCCCTGCGCTGATTCGAGTTCCCCTTTCTCCGCGGCCAGCAGCAACTCCGTGTCGGGAGTCGTGTTCCACAGGAAGTACGACAATCGCGTCGCGCGCTCAAAGCCGGTCAGCGCTTTGACGCCTTCTGCGATCTTGCCGTTGCTCGGGCGTCCCACTTCGAGGAAGTAGAGAAACTGTGGCGATTGCAGCATGACTTGCAGCACCACGAACAAGCTGTCTCGAAAGCCTTGGCCCTTGCGAGCCGTGTCGTACACGCCACGCAGCCAAGCCTTCTCTTCGTCGGTCACAGGGCGTCGGAAGGCGCGCTTGCCGAAGTCGCTGATGAACGTGTCGACGCAAGCGGAATCCTCGCTGCCACTGGTGTCACAAGGAAAGATGGGATCGCCCCAGCTACCTTGGCTGGCCGTGATTTCTTCCGCGGCCGTGTTGAACTTCTCGGCCGCCAGCCGCGACACGGCTTGGCCGGTATCCGGGTCGAGGGAAAGCACCAGTTTCGGCGACGCGAAGAGGTCGCGCACGGTGTTCTCGTATTGCGTCGGCGTCATCCGACCCAGTCCGGTCGCCGCCACGTTGATCGTCCCCGGCGGCGTTGCGCCATTGCTCTTGCCCGGCCCGCTGCCATTGCCGGAGCCGGGCTCTCCGCCCGGATCGGAGATAACCCCGTTGCACGCGGACACCGCGAGTGCGGCGGCGATGCCCAGGGAGCTCCATGCGGAAATCGTTCGATAGCTGTGCCGCGCCATGGACCCAGCTTGACCAAGATCAAGGCGTGGCCGCCATTACAGAGCCTGCGCGGAAGCCCAGGTCGGCTGCGACAAGCAGCCGGAATCGCCGCTAAAGTGCCGCAATCTCGGCGATGATGGTCGCCAAGTACAGGCCGGCCGGGAACGCCGCCGGGACCGGGTGATCGGCGCCTTGGAACCAGCGCTCCAGGACGATGGGGCGCGTGCCCGCATCGCGCCCGCCGAGGGCCAAAGCGCGGGTCAATTCGTCCACCCCGATGGCCGCGGAGCAGGAACACAGGACTAACAGGCCGCCGGGGCGCGTTGCGCTGGCGCCGGCAGCCGCCAGACGCCGCATCGCCCCCTCGGCTCGCTTTTTTGCGGCGCGGTTCGGGGCCATTTTGGGCGGATCGCAGACCACCAGATCATAGCCGCCTTGGCGGCCCGCGCGCGCCAGCACGTCGTGGGCGTCGGCGCGTTCGAAATGCAGGTTCGCTTCGAGTTGGTTTTCCTTGGCCAGCTCGGCGCCAAGCTCCACGGCGATCGCGCTCTCATCCACCGCCAGCACCTCCGTCGCGCCACCACGCGCGGCGCCCAGCGCAATCGCGCCGACGTAGGTGAACGTGTCCAGAACGCGACGTCCTTTGGCCAGGAGTTCGATTCGCCCGCGCAGCGGACGCTGGTCCAGGTAGAAGCCCGTCTTCTGGCCCAGGGAAAGCGGGATACGAAAGCGTATGCCGCGTTCTTGAAAGGACAGCGCGCTGATGTCCTCTCCGCGCACGACACCCTTGCTGGTTTGGAAGCCTTCCAACTTTGCGGCCTTTTCCGAGCTGCGATCAATGATGCTGCGCGGCGCAAGCAGTCGCTCCAGGGCGTCCAGCAGGATGCCTTCGCGGCGCTTCATGCCGATCGTCGCAAACTGGACTGCCAGGGCGTCGCCGAAGCGATCCACGATCAGCCCCGGCAAGTCGTCGCCCTCGGCGTGGATCAAGCGATAGGCGTTGGTCTGCTCGGATGGCAACCCAAGCCGCGTGCGCCGGGCAATGGCCGCTTCGATGCGTGCTGCCATCCATGCCGGATCCAGCTTCACGTCGCGGGAGCGCGTGCACAGGCGCACGACGATCGCCGACCCCGGCGAGTACAGACCGCGCCCCAGGAAGTTGCCACGTTCGTCCTCGACATCGACTTCGTCGCCCGCGACCGCTCCCCCACTGATGCGTGCGACGGCCTGGGCAAATACCCAAGGATGCCCGGCCCATACGGGGCGAACGTGGCCTGCCTTGATGGTCACCTTCGGCACAGAACAGCGAGTAGCGCCGGATCCAGGTGTCTGTAAACTGCGCTCCACAGCTTGCGCCGAAAAAACCTCAGATTTTCGCGGATTCTGCCTGGGTGGCACCTGGCACCCAGGTTGCTACCGTTTGTCAGCTGTCGCTTATTGATAGATCCGAGGAAGCCAAGATGCCGCGCAGCCTGCTTGCCAGTTTACTAACTTGTTCCGTCTTTCTGGTCCCCGCCGTCGCGGTTGCCGAGGAAGAGCCTGAATGCCCGCCGGGTGGGTGGTTCTGCGAAGAGACGCCGCCGACGGATCCGGAGGCCGAAGTGGACCCGGGCGCCGAGCCCGAAGCGGAGGCCGAGGCGGACAAACCCGTCGTGGTGACCAAGACCGAAGAGGACGGCACGCGGAAGATCCTGATCGTCGACAAGCCGCCGACGAAAGAGAAGAAGAAGAAGCGCCGGCCCAAGAAAGAGTGGGGCCTCAACTTGCACGCGCAGGGCGTACTGATGGGCGGCGCCAACGACCGTCGGCGTCAAGAGCCACACGAGACGGCGGGCATGGGCGGCCTAGGATTCAGTCTACGCTATCGTCCCGTGCCCCATTTTGCGTTCGATGCGGGTTTGGATTTCATCGGCGGCATCGACTACCTGGGCAATGAGCGCGGCGAGACTGCGCTTCTGCTCAACGGCATGGTCTTCATCAATCCGAAGAACAAGGTTCAGGTCTACGCCCTCGGCGGACTGGGCTTCAGCGGCGCCAGCGTGAATCGCAGAAATGTCACGGAGCTGGCTGACGGCAGCTTGATCGAATCCGAAGAGCGAGTTGAATACAGCTACTTTGGCGGACAGCTCGGCATGGGCGTGGAGTTCCGCATCGCCAAACGCACGGCCCTGAACGTAGACGTGCTTGGGTTTGTGCGTGGGCGCACCGACGAACGGGCACGCACCGAACCGGAGTTCATCGATCCAGAGACCGGCCGCACCACTAACACTTCGGGTGGCGGCCTGCTGCGCGGCGGCATTACATTCTATTGGTGATCACGGGTAGGGGGGCGCTTTGGAGTCGCCGCGCTTGGCGTTGACCACGTCCAGAGGCACCGACTTCTTGGCGGCCGCGTTGGACGCTTGGGTCAAGACATCGGGATTGACGGCGACGTCGTGCTCCTTGCCACTGATGGATCCGTGGCAGCCACCACAGAAGCCGTTAAAGAGCTCGCGTCGGAAGGAAAGGGTGACCCACTCTCCGGGGTAGTACTGCACCTCTTCCATCTGGTGGTGCAGGGAAGGTGAGTTCTCCCCAGCGAATTGCGCCTGGGTACCAATGATGACCGGTAGGCCGCCCGGGATCTGCACCCGCACCGAGCCATCACCCTGTAGCGGTACGTTGCCAACCAAGCGCCGCCGGGAGTAGAGCTTGCCGTACTTGTCGTCGACGATGTAGGCGCTCGAATCCGAGAGGCTCTTCTCGTTTTCCGGGGGCAGGCTCTCCCACAAATCGAAACTGCTCATCTTGGGCACGAAGCGTCCGGAACGCGTGTTCTGGAACATCAAGCTCGTGATGAGCGGGAAGTCCAGGTACGTCAACTGCGCGCGGTCTGTGCGGGGCTGTCCGTCGTTTTCCGTGTAGATCACGGCGCTGCCCGTCGGGTCCGCGGGACTTGAGCGAAACACGCCCCGGGAGTAACGACCGTAGACCGGCACGGCCCAGATCTCGTCCTGGCTAGGGTCCGACAGACCGGGCAGGGGTGTGCGCGCTCCGGTTGCCGTGTTGACGACGACAACGTCGAAGTTCCCGGAGAAGTTCGACAGGTCAACGACGTTGGCGGCGTAGCTAACGAGCAGGTGCCCGTTGGGCAGGGGAGCCGGGTTGCGGTAGGCGCCCTTCGTCGAGCCCGTCACCCGTCCCGTTGCCGCAGAGTCGAGGAACGTGAGCGAACGCTGGAAGAAATTTGGCGACGGGTAAGTGATCGCGTCCGGGTTCTGGGTGTAGTCGTCGGGATCTTCGCTGCGATGGTCTGGGCCTAGGGAGCGGTTAACGAGGACGAGGGTTCCGGCCTCATGCACCGCGCCGAACTCGCTGGCGATGACCGCGAAGTTCAGATCGAATAGGTGAATGATGTCGGTGACCTGCTGGAAGCCGAAGCTTTGGCGTTGTCCGATCAGCGGGTGGTAGTCGCCGCCGTCCAGGTTGATGCGGCGCGCTGCCAACTGGTGGAAGCCCGGCGCGCGTTTCTCCGTGGTGAAGAGCACTTGGCCGTTGCTCTTGAAGGACGGCTGCAGTTCCTGGTTCAAGAGGAAGGTGAGCTGGCGGATCTTCCCGCCTTCTAGAACATAGAGGTTCGAGTTCAGCTTCGCCGGATCCGCCGGAGTGCGCTGCGGCCCGGCATAGTCGAAGGCGGCCGTGTTCATGGTGTTGCCACGGGTGGAGGCGAAGACCAGCGTGCCGTCGGGGGCGAAGGCTGGGTCGAAGTTGTGCACCAGTTCGCCATTGGTGGGCACGGCCTTGCCTTCGTCATCTACGGCCGGAGCGTCGATTGCGGAATCCACGGCACAGTTCGAACCGTCTGCGTTCATGACGTAAACGCGGAGCGGCTCGCTCGCCGCGCTGCGCGCCGCGAAGGTGATCTTGCTTCCGTCCCAAGCCACTTGGGGGCGACGGATGTCGGCACTCGCCGTGGCGAGGCCGCAGCCGGCGGTGAGGCTGGTGTCGCCACCCGAAAGTGTCACGTTGCCCGTCGCGTCCATGCTGGCGGCAGCGAGTCTCAGGTCCGCGCCAGGGTTGTAGGCTTCGAAATCAACGACCCGCGCGGGAAGTGCCGCCGGCGGTCGTCGCACGTAGACGATGCCGGAGAGCGGTGCGAGTTTGGACTGTCGATCCGCTTGTTCTTTCTCCAGCCAGGTGACGATCACGCAGTACGGATCTTGGTCATCCAAGGGACCTGTCTCTGCGGCAGTGCGGTCACATACGGAGGGATCGCCCCCTGCCGCGAACAGAGGACCGCCGCGGTGCAAGATGCCAAAACCGGTGGGTGCCGGCGGCAGGTTCTTGCGCAGGAGCCGGCTCGCATTCGGGTCTGGCGACTCAATCGCGAGCTGTTTGAGAGACTGCCTGTAGTTTGCGCGCGTCGTGGGCAAGCTGAAGTAGCCATTCGAACCGCCGCGAGGTGAAAAACCGGGGAACGCTGGCGTTGAGTGGCAGCCCAATTGCAAGCAGCCGCGCTTGGCCAGCATCGGTTGCACGCGTTTCGCGAAAAACTCGAAGCCGGGATCCGGCGGGATGTTCGTGGGACCGCCCAGCTGGCGGGCCCAATCCTCGATCGCCTTGTACTGCCCGTCCTCGGGCGTGTCGAAGAAGTGCCCGCCCTCGTGATAGGTGCCGCCGAAAGCGGGATCGAGCACGCGTCGAATGAGTTCGCTCTGGGAAGCGTCGGTCGCGACGTAGTCTTTCGCCGAGAAGTAGTTCCAGCGCTTTTGCTCGTCCGTCTTGCCGCAGCTGAGCATCATCGCGCCCTCGGCAACGCCGTGGCAGTTCGCGCCTGCGCAGTTCTGGACCAGGAAAGGGTTCACTTGCTCAAGGAACACTTGATAGTCAGGCGTGCCGGGGTCTTTCGTCGGATCGAATAGGGAGTCATGACCGACACGCTCCACGCAGGGTTCAGTCGCCTGCTGGGTCTTCTTGGGGCTGACGTTGTTTTCCGTCGCACCACGCTCGATCCACCGCGAAAGTGTGGAGAAGCTCGGCGTGCCGACCTCGATCAGCGTGCCTCCCGCGTGTGGCACGCCCTTGGTGACGGTGTCGTAAGTGCCGTCCCAGTGCGTGATGCGCATGCTGTAGTCGGGCACTGCTTTCATCAACAGCGCCGGCATGCCGTAGGGACCGTAGTTGGTGAGTAGGTCGCGCCGCTTTGCGATCAACTCGTGGGTGGTGACGTCCAGGTTGCCCAGCGCGTTGCCGCGATCGTCGGCGGTCACGTGGCAACTGGAACCCGTTGGGCTAGTTGCGCATTGGCTGATCAGAATGGGAGCGATCTTGCGCTCATAGTAGGTGCCGCCGGGCTCCACCTCTCGCTGCGAACAGCTCGTGAAGACCAAGGTGGCCAGGATGACGGCGGGTGCGGTAATGACGGCAAATATTCGGCTTCGCATGGGCAACTCTCCCCAAAGCAATTGTGAGTCGAGGCCGTCCCGACCGCGATGACATCGGTCAAGTCCGCCTGACATAGATCAAGTGGGTCCAACTCCCACAAGGTGCGACAGACGCTACTTGGAGCTGAAAACCAGCGGGTAGCTCACGGTGACGATGCCTCCACCCTTGGGCGCGGGGAAGTGCATGGTTCGAAATACTTGCTGCACGCAGCTGTCGAGGGAGCCGCGTTTGCTGGCTTGGCTCAGCTTGATGCTGGTGACGCGCCCGCTTGAGCCGATCACGAAGCTGGTCACGATCTTCGTGCTGAAGTCCCCGCGCAGCAGCTCCTTTTCATAACAAGCGCGGATGCGACTCATCTTCGAGCGTACGACACGCTGAATGACCTGCGGGTCGAGCTTGCCTCGGATCGCCTTGGCGCCGAGTCGCACCTTTGGTGTTGCCTTGGCTGCGGCGCTCAGGCTGCCGACGCCCACGCCTGCGCCGAAGCCCGAGCCGCCGCCGCCGGATCCGATACCGCGTAGTCCCAGACCACCCTCGAGCATGGGGCCGCCGGTGAGTGCGCCTATCACACCGTACTCCTCGTAGGGAGCGCCTTCGTCTGACGCGTCGAGAAGTTCGTCTTCGCCGTCTTCACCGGCGCGCGGATCGCGTCCGTCGTCTTCGACCACGGCGACCAGCTCTTCGCCACCTTCAGGTTCGCTTTCTTGCGGGGTGGGCACCGCGACGACCGCCGCGTCTTGCTTGCTTTCCGGGCTGCTCGCGGGTGCAGAGCTTCGAGCGCATGCGACGGAAACCGCCATGCCTGCCGTGAGTGCTAGGAATCGCTCGACGTCGAAAACCATGCCTGCAGTGTAGACCCAGGACGACCTGTCATCAAAGCAGCGGAGCGTGCTAGCGTTTTGGTGCGTTGCATCTAAAACACCGCGACCATTGGACCGCTGCGCTCGGGGGGCCGGTTTTCGCGCTGTGCGCGCCACCGACGGACCTGTACCCACTGGTGTTTGTCGGCCTAGGTTTGCTGTACCTCAGCCTGTGTGACGCCGCGCGTGGTCGCACCGTCTTCTTTCGAGCATGGCTCTGGGCCGCCTGCGCCAGCGTGCTCGGCATGCGCTTTATCGTGGGCGTGGTGGACCGCTTCACGCCCCTCGGCGTGGCGGGTGGGGTGGGCGCGCTATTGCTTTTGGCGGCGGGCCAGGCGGTGCCCTGGGGCTTGGGCGCGCTGCTATTCCGCACCCTCGCGCGGCGCGTGCACCTGCCGCAGCCGGTGGCCTTTGCCGCGGGCGTCACCCTTGCCAGCAGTCTGACCCTGGTCATCGCGTGGTCGCCGGGCGCACTGCTTTCGCCTTGGCCTGCGTTGGTCCAGCTTGCGGAGTTCGTAGGCGAGCGCGGTGTGACCTTTCTGGTAGCGCTGATCGCGGCACTACTGGCACAGCCACTGCGCCGCTACTTCGGCGGAGAGCGCATCGCGCCGCAGCGACCGATGTTGTTCGCCGGGATCACCCTGGGCGTCATGCTCGGATTTGGTACGGCGCGCATGGCATCCGAGCGCGCCAAGCACGCCACACGCCCCAGCATGCGGATCGGCATGGTGCAGCCCGCCGTCGAAGCGCGATTGCGCTGGCAACCCGCGGCCCGCGACGAAATCCTGACGCGCCTGCTTTCGCTCACTCGCGAAAGTGAAGCGCAGGGCGCCGAGCTGACGTTGTGGCACGAAGCCGCGTACCCCCATCGCATTGCCGCATCGCCGCACCGCATGCACCGGGGGCGCCGCGGGATTGTTGGCCGCGGAGTCCGCGGCCCGGTTCTCTTCGGTGCGCTCGCGGACGCGCCCGGTGGCGCGCGTTTCAACGCCGCCACCATTGTCGACGGCGACGGCATGACGCAGACCGTGCAAGCGAAAATGGAGCTGCTGTGGTTCGGCGAAGCGATCCCGCTTTCGGGCGTGCTGCCGTTCTTGCGGCGCTGGTTCTTTCGCGCTGGCGGCCTGGTGCCGGGCACGGAGGTGCAGTTGTTGCACACCGGCGCGGCCAAGATCGGAGTGTTGAATTGCTTCGAAGACACGCTGCCCAGCGTGGGCCGCCGCATCGCGCAGCGCGCGCCCAATCTGCTGGTGAACGTCACCAACGACGCCTGGTTCGGCGCTACCGCCGAGCCCGAGCTTCATCTGCGCCTAGCAGCGCTGCGCGCGGTGGAAACGCGACGGGATCTTGTGCGGGTGGTCAATCTCGGTGTGCCCGCGTGGATCGATTCGACGGGAACGGTGCGCGCGCGGGGGGCGGCGGACGCCCCGGGTGTGCTGTTCGCGACGCCCGCCCTTAACGACGAATCCCCAACCTTGTACGTGAAGGCTGGGGACTCGCTGCTACTACTTTCCTTGTGCTTGGCCGGAGCCGGCTGCTTCCTGCGTCGCCGCGCTCGAGAAAAGCCCTAGGGACCCGAAGGCAGGATCAGAGCGTGGGGCTCAGCGCGTCGTCGATCTCCACGGCGGGTTTCCGCTGCTCGAACTCTTTGCGCTTGGCCTCGAAGTGGGCCTTGAGTTCATCTTTGCTCAGAACCTGGTCGCCGTTCTTGTCCGCCTTTTCAAGGTGTGACCGTTTCCGCTCGGGGATTTCTGCGAGCTCAAGAGTGCCGTTCTTGTTCTCGTCTAGCTTGTCGAACCACGCTTCGGGGTTCATGCGGTGTTTGCCACGGAAGCCGTGTTTGCCATGTCGGCCCTTGAACTTGAGGGTTCCGTTTTCGTGGGCTTGCTCCAATTCGGCTTGGGTCAGCTTGCCGTCGTTGTCGGCGTCGGCGACCTTGAGCTTGTCCCAACGCCGACCCGCCTCCGCCTCCGTGACGAAGCCGTCGTTGTCGGAGTCGATTCGGGCGAACCGCTTGCCCTTTTCGGCTAGCCTATGGGCTTCGAGTTCGGCGACTGAAAGTGTGCCGTCCTTATCTGTGTCTGCGCCTTCGAAAAAGCGTGCTTTGCGTTCGGGCAGTTCGCTGAGTTGCAGCACGCCGTCCTTGTTTTCGTCGAGCTTCTCGATCATCGCGGCCGGGTCGTGGCAGCCTTTGCGGGCTTGCTTTTCGACAGCCGGGGCCGCTGGCTGCTCGGCAAGGGGCTCTTGGGCCTCGTCGAAGTCTTTGGTGTCGACGGGACCTTGGCTGCAGCCGACGGTAGCGAGGAGAGAAGTGATGGCGAGGGTCGAAAGAGCGGTGCGAATCAGTGTGCGTTTCATATGGGTGAGACGCGCCGCAGCCTCGAACTCCTACGGGCTTCCTGGATTTTCTCAAAAAGGCCAGTCGTCTCAGAGGTTTACGCCTAGGGTCCCCAGGCGGGAGCGACAAATGCCAGTCTGATCTGTAGGAAACGCGGTCCGGCCATCGTCTAGCTTCTGTGATCGCACTAGGTGGAGAGCCGCTTTGGATTCACTCGAACAGGCCCGTCGCCGCGTCACACGGGGCGATGTGGGCGCCTTCCAGAGCATCGTAGAACAGACTGGCGACATGCTCGTTCGCCTGAGTGCCCGCATGCTCGGAAACGTTACAGATGCAGAAGATGTGGTTCAGGAGGCTTTCGTGAAAGCGTACCAGGCACTCGTAGCCGACGAGTTCGATGGGCGCAGCTCTGTGAAGACCTGGCTGTACCGAATCGTGACCAACGCCTCCCTCGACGCGTTGCGCAAGCGCAAGCGCAAGGCGGAGGTTGGCGACGACGTCTTGACGGATCTGCCAGGGGGAAGCGATGCGGCGCAGCTCGAGGCGCGGATGGCACTGCGAGAACTCTCTGACTATCTAGACGGTTTGCCCGAGGACCAGCGAACCGCCATCATCCTCAAAGGAGTGGAGGGTCTGACTACTGGTGAGGTCGCGGCAATCATGGAGACCACCGAAGGCGCGGTGGAACAGCGGTTGGTGCGTGCGCGGGCAACATTACGCAGCAAGAGGAGCGAAACGTGACCGCAGGCGACGAACAAGTGGATAGCAAGCTGAAACGTCTTGCGGCCGAGACGGAATCCCTCGGCGCAAGCGCCCGGTTTTCAAGCCGTGTGATGCAAAGTTTGCCGAGCGTCACGCCGTCAGGCATCTGGACGGACGTGACGGCGTCCGCCAGGTGGCTCATGCCAGCGTTCGCGCTGGCCGCGGTGGTGGCGGTTGTGTGGGCAGTCTCGTCTGAAGAGCTCAACACAGAGCTCTTGGCGAGCACGGAAACGGCAGAAATCGAATGGTGATTTCGAAACGCACGCGCGCCATCGGGCTGCTGGTCGGCGTTTTCTTGGTCGGCGGAGTTGCCGGCAGTGGGGCGACGTTTGCGTTTGCGCAGCGCGACATGCGCGGCCTCATGGGTCGAGAAGGTTTCGAGCAACGCAAGATGCGCGCGCTGACTCGTCGCCTTGATTTGACGACCGAGCAACAGACCCAGGTGCAGGAGATCCTGCGCCGGCGTGGCGAGGAGCGTCGGCAGCTGATGGACAAAATGCAGGAATCCTGCGGCAAACCCGTGGCGGAGCATCGCGCCAAGACAGACGACGAGATCCGCTCTGTGCTGACGGACGCGCAGAAACCCAAGTTTGAAGAGCTGATCGAGCGGCGCGGGCGGTACGGAGGTGGTCGGGGCCGTGGTCCTAAGCGGTAACGAAGCGTCCGATTTCTGAGTATTTCTGCCCGAAAAACCGCGCGCGGGGTCGCGTTCACCAGGATTTGTGCCCGATGGTTGAAGATTGGCGAAAATATTCCTTAGGCGTGGCGTAGGGAACGGTTTGCTGCGGGCGTCTCTGCCTGGCAACTGGGAACACGGAAGCAGGCGATACGAGCGTGGCAGACAATCAAGCTGAACCGGAAGTTCTGAAAACACTGGGCGTTGGCAAGGGGCGGGGCGTGCGCCGCTGGCTGGTGCGAATTCTGGTCCCCTTGGTCCTCTTGGGTGCGGCCGCAGGTGGGGTCTATGTGTGGCGCACCCAATCCAACAAGGACAAGGTCGAAACCTATTCGACGGAGAACGTCGAGCGCGGCGATTTGCGCCAAACCGTCACCGCCACGGGCACACTGAGCCCGCTGGACGCCGTCGAGGTCGGCGCGGAAGTCACCGGGCGTGTGACCAAAGTCACGGTGGACATCAACGACACCGTCACCGTGGGGCAGCTGCTCGTGGAGCTCGACGCCGAGCAGTTCGAAGCGCGCGTGGAGGAGTCCCAGGCCCAGCTGCGCAGCGCCCAGGCGTCGTACAAGACATCCAAAGCGACGATTGCAGAAGCTGAGGCAAAAGCGCAGCGCACGCGCGAATTGCACAAGCGCGGACTGGCATCCAGCCAGGAGTTGGAGACCGCCGACGCAGCATTGGAGCGTGCCAAGTCCAGCGCCACATCGTCTTCGGCGCAGATCAGTCTAGCGCGCGCGGGCCTGAAATCCGCCAAGACCACCAAGGGCAAGGCGATCATCAATTCGCCCATCGACGGCATCGTGCTCGCGCGTTCCGTCGAGCTGGGTCAGACGGTCACCAGCGGGCTGCAGACGCCTGTGCTGTTCACATTGGCCAAAGACCTGAATCAGATGGAGCTGACCATCGACGTCGACGAAGCCGACGTCGGCCTGGTCAAGGAGGGCCAGAAGGCGACCTTCGTCGTGGACGCCTACCCGAAAAAGACCTTCTCTTCGACGGTCAAGCGCCTACACAACCTGCCCAAAGCGGGCACGACGGTCATCACCTACCAAGCGGAACTCATCGTCGACAACACCGAGCGCCTGCTGCGCCCAGGCATGACTGCGACGGCCACCGTTGTCGTCAACGAAAAGAGCGACGTGCTCAGCGTGCCGAACGCCGCGCTGCGCTTCAAGCCCGAGGGCGACAGCGAAGAGAGCGGCGGGGCCAAGTCCAGCGGGCTGGGCATTCCCGGCTTGGGGGGCAGAGTGCGCGGCATGCGCGGTGTCGGTCCGCGGGGTGGTGGCGGCGGCCCGCGTCCTTCGGGCGGCGCGGCTCCCGCCGGAAGCGGACGTGCCGGGGGGCCGCGTCCGGACGGGAGCGGTGCAGCTGGCGGCGAGCGCAAGGATCGCGGGCGAGTCTACATCGTGGAAGCCGGCAAGCCGAAGGCCGTGCGCGTCCTGATCGGCGCGAGCGACGGACAGCGCACCGAGATCTTGTCGAAGGAGCTACAGCCTGGCACGCCGGTGATTGTCGACGTGTTGGAGGCGCCGAAGTGACGGCCACGGGCTCGCCTCGGATCAAGCCCTACGTCGTTGAGTTTCGAGACGTCTACAAGATCTACGGTGAGGGTGACACCGAGGTGCGCGCGCTCGATGGTGTGGACTTGCGCATCGACCACGGGGAATTCGTGGCCATCATGGGCGCCAGCGGCTCGGGCAAGTCGACCTGTATGAATATCGTCGGCTGCCTGGACGCGCCCACGAAGGGCGACTTCCTGTTCCGTGGCGTGGATGTGGGCGCGCTGGACAACAACCAGCGTGCACTCTTGCGCCGCCACTACATCGGATTTGTCTTTCAAGGCTTCAACTTGCTGGCGCGTACGACGGCGCTGGAAAACGTCGAGTTGCCCTTGGTGTATCGGCGCGTCCCGGCACGCCAACGACGCGAAAAAGCGATGTGGGCCCTGGATGCGGTGGGCATCGCGAACCGCGCCAATCACACGCCATCGGAGCTTTCCGGCGGGCAGCAACAACGTGTGGCCATTGCGCGCGCGCTCGTGAGTGATCCGTCACTCCTTCTAGCGGACGAGCCGACGGGCAACTTGGACTCTGCCCGCAAGATCGAAACCATGGAGCTCTTGGTCAAGCTGAACCAGGAGCGCGACATCACCATCGCCATGGTGACCCACGAGCCAGATATGTCGGTCTTCGTGTCACGAGTGGTGATGTTCAAAGACGGCAAGATCGTGGATCAGGGCCATCCGAAAGACGTCAACTTTGCTGGTGCGATCTCCAAGCGCCCGCTTTCGGAAAGGTCCGCAACATGATCTGGCTGACCATCGTCATGGCACTGCGAGAAATCCGCCGAAACACGCTACGGTCCATTCTTACGATGCTCGGCATCGTGATTGGTGTGGGCGCGGTGATCGCTTTGACGACCATCGGTGCTGGCGCCACCGCGAAGGTGACCCAGGACATCAGCAAGCTCGGCGACAACTTGCTGATCATTTCCCCGGGCGGAGACCGGCGGTCCACGGGTTTCAGTCAAGCAAGCGGCTTCACCAAGGACGACATTAGCGCAATTCAGCGCGAAGTCCCTGGCGCAGAGCAGGTCGCGCCGACGGTGAGTTCGCGCGCGCTGGTGGTGTGGGGCAACAAGAATTGGCAGTCGAGCGTCACGGGATCGACTGCGGCCTACCTGGACGTCCGCTCCTACGCGGTGGCCAAAGGCCGTTCCCTGACAGACGTTGAAGGGGGTTCAGGTCAGCCGCTGTGCGTGCTGGGTGCCACCGTAGTCAAGGAGCTATTCGGCAGTGCGGACCCTCTGGGGGAGTCGATTCGCGTAGGAAAGGTGAGCTGCGAAATAATCGGGGTCCTGGCGGCGAAGGGGCAGTCAGGCATGGGACAGGACCAAGACGACATCGTGCTCATGCCCCTGCGCGCAGTGCAGCGGCGCCTGCTTGGCAGCAACGACATTCAGCAGGTTTACGTCAGCGTGGCCAAGAACCGAAATACCACGCGCGTCAAGGGCCAGATTGAGGCGCTGCTGCGCGACCGGCGTAAGGTCGCCAAGGACGCCGAAGACGATTTCAACGTGCGCGACATGGCCGAGATCGCAGCAACGGTGACCAGTGCCACGGGCGCATTGACAGCACTACTTGGCGCGATTGCCGCCGTGAGCCTGTTGGTCGGCGGCATCGGCATCATGAACATCATGCTGGTCAACGTGACGGAACGGACCCGCGAGATCGGCATTCGCCTCGCCATCGGGGCTCTGGCCCGCGAGGTGTTGCTGCAGTTTCTGGTCGAATCCATCGCGCTGTCCATGCTGGGCGGTTTGTTGGGAGTGGGCTTCGGCCTTGCCGGCTCCTACGCGGTGACGAACGCGTTGAAAGTGCCCTTTGTCGTCGATCCGACGATGTTGATGCTGGCCTTCGGTGTGTCCGCATTCATCGGCGTCGCTTTCGGTTTTCTTCCCGCGCAGAAGGCTGCGCGGCTCAACCCCATCGAGGCATTGCGTCATGAGTAATCGGATCCTTCCCCGCGTCTTCTCCCTGCTACTGCTCGCGGGCACGGGCACGGCTCAGGCGGAGACTCCCATCGATGCCAATACGGCAGTGCGGCAGGCGCTCGCCAACAACTGGAACCTGAAGTCAGCGTCCCTCGATATCGAACGAGCCCGCCAAGACGTGCTCGCAGAAGAGGACCGCTATCCGTACATTTTCGGGGCGGACGCCGGCGTGACTCGCAGCGAGAGCCCGCGACTCACGACGGGGGACAACGTGTCGAGCAGCATCAGCCGTTCCTACACCGTGGGCAGTTCCTTGCGGCGAACCTTCGCCACGGGCACCACCGGTGAAGTTCGATTGCAGGGGGATCGCTTCGAGAATGAGACGCAGCAGGGGTTTTCAGGCAGCGCCGTTGGTAGTGGCTATGGCGTGACCGGGCGTTTGTCCGTCACGCAGCCCCTCATGCGGGGAGCTGGCACGCGCGTGGGGGAGGCGGAGCTGCGCGCTGCCCGAGTCAGCCGTGCCCTGGCTGAGCGCACCAAGCAGCGAGTCACAAGTGCGCTGATTCGGGACGTGCTGCTTGGCTATTGGGAGCTGTGGTACGCAAACGAATCTGAAAGCATCGAGGCCGCCGCTCTCAAGCTGGCTCAAGCCCAAGAAAAAGAGGCCAAAGAACGCGTGCGTCAGGGCGCGCTGGCCCCGGCGGATGTGCTGACGTTCACCACGCGCGTCGCACAACTCGAAGAGAGTGTGGTGTCGGCGGGTATCGGCAAAGAGCAACGTGGATTGTCACTGGGGCAGCTGATGGGCACGATGACGGACGCCTCGAATTTGGTTGCTTCGAGCGCTCCGCCCACATCGCTGACACCTGCATCGCGCACGGAGATCGAGGCGTCACTGCGCTCCGGGTCCGTGGAGCTGGCGGAAGCCGAAGCCCAGGTACGGCTGGCAAAGACGCGCGCCGAAGTTGCGGGTGAAGCATCGCGTGCACGTCTGGATCTGGACGGCTTCGTGCAAACCGAAGGCGTCAGCACGGGGATCCCAAAGGCCGGCGCGCGTGCGGCGCAGATGGGCTGGCTCACCGCGCACGTGGGCTTGACCTTTGAGACGCCTCTGACCAGTTCTCGTGGTAACGCCCAGCGGAATTCCGCTGTGCTCGCGGTGAAGATTGCCGAGCACAACGTGCGCGCCACTCGTGACCGCATTGCGTCCCAGGCAATTCTTGCCGTGTCGGAGCAGCGTGCCGCCGAGCGACGCCACCAATTGGCGGAACGCACCCTGGAAGTCGCCAAAAAAGCCCACGCCGCCGAAAAGGAGCGCTTCGAACTGGGTCAGGGCCTGCCGATCACGGTGCAGCAGGCCGAAGACGAAGTGCGGCGGGCACAATTGCGCGTCGCCCGCGCCCGTGTCGACATGGCGCAAGCGGAAATCAGCGTGCAGCACCTGTCAGGGCGTCTGTACCGAACTTGGTTGCGGCGCTAAACGCAACGGTTCAGCCTGAGCCAAGAGTTTGCCGAGGAAACCCGGTGCCGCATCTGTGTGCCAATGGCACAATCCGGACTTCCGCGCCCGGCCTGGCCACGGGAAGATTGGCGCGCGAGGGGAGAAGCGGGGCAAATCACTCCTGGCATGGAGCTCGCATTCCTGGGCGGGCGATGAAAACCGCGTACGCCCTCGCCGCACTTCTGCTCGCCGCCTGTGGCGGAGCCACGGACAAAGATCTCAAGGGTTCGGGGGGCAGTGGCGCCGCTGCGGGCAACTCGGGAAGCAGTGGGTTTTCCGGCGGCGGGGCCGGCGGCTCGACCTCGGGAGGCGCAGGGGGCGGCGCTGCCGTCAGCGGAAGTGGCGGTGTCGCAACCGGAGGCGGCGCGGGGACTGGTGGTTACGGAGCCTCACCCGGTTGTTGTTCAACTGCGGCGGACTGCCCCAGCTATACCTATGGGCCCCCGCCTCAGTGCATTGCCGGCGTTTGCAAAGAAGCTCCACCCGGAGGACAGTGTTGGAGCGACAAGGACTGCAACGCAGGCGTTCAAGGCGCGTGCATCGGCGCCTTCGTATGTCCGTGCGATGCGGATTGCGACGGCCCCGACCAACCCGGCAAATGCGTCACCGTTGGGCCAGGCTGCTGCACCAAGAACTCGGACTGCCCCGCGAGCAGCGCGGGTCAGATGATATGCGTTGAAGGCAACTGCGAACAACCGCTGTCGCCCGGACAATGCTGGAGCAACAAGGACTGCAGCCCGACCTCCACTTGCACGGGTGCCTGCGTCTGCCCCTGCGGCGCCATTTGCGCTTGCGGTGGGAGTGTTGGCAAGTGTTCGCCTTCGCCAGGACCGCTCTGTTGCAGTTCTGACAAGGAGTGCCTGGGGGCCGAGGTATGCGCTGCTGGCGTATGCAAAGCGCCCGCTAGCGGGGCCTGTTGGAAGGACGCGGAGTGCGGCCCGAGCGCTACCTGTGAAGGCGAGTCTATTTGCCCCTGCGGCGCCCTATGCGCCTTGGCCGACTATCCGGGTAAGTGCGTAAAACACCCCTGACGGACGCGCTGCTGTACAAGGTACATTGTGTTTGCAGAACGTCAGCGAGCCGGGCCGCAGCTACTCTGTCCTATCCGGCTTGAGCGCCCCTCAGCGTCGCGTATTGAGCTCAGCCAATAGCTCCAACTGGGTTTCTTGCATCTCCACCATGCGTTCCCATTGCTCGTGCAGCAGATGGTCGACCTTGGCGTGAAGCAGCCCGATCTCGAGTTCCGCCTTGAGGTTGATCTTGAAGTCTTCGTTCGCTTGCAGGCGGTCTCGGGCAGACGACCGGTTTTGGCTCATCATGATGATCGGAGCCTGGATCGCTGCCAAGCAGGAGAGTAGCAAGTTGAGCAAGATGTAGGGATACGGGTCGTAGGTGTGACGGCCGAGCACGGCGGTGTTTAGTACGATCCAAACTGCCAGCGTGACACCGAAACCGATGACGAAGGGCCAGGACCCTCCCACCGCGGCGACTCGATCTGCCAGGCGCTGTCCCAGCGTTTGCCCCTGGTCAAAGGCCTCCCCGATGTGCTCAGCAATCGTCTCGTGTTGTGCGGCTTTTCCGGCAATGTCCGTCTCAAGCGCGGACAACTGCCCGCGCTGACTCGCGAGCGCTTCCGCGAGGTGTGTCACGCGCGCGGAATCGCGGCAAAAATGACATATGCGGTCCGTCGGCTCCAGACTCTTGTCAGCAGCTTGGGCGATGTGCTCCACCAAGCCAAGGCGCAGGGCTGAGGTCGGAGTGGACAGCTTGGGCGAAACCGATTTACCGCAAACGATGCACTGGTGATGTGCGTTCCTTGCCTTGGACATGGCGTATTGTTGCTGGGACCGCTCCTGTCGACAAGCCGACCGGGCCCCCAAAGGCCGCTCCGCAGCACCACGCCGTTTAAGAAGATCCGAACCACCCACTGCAAAGTGCAAGCCGCCTGCCGGGAATACCTGCGTCGAGCCGCGCGCTCTGAACAGCGTCGTTGGGTCTTTGGGGACCGGCATGAAACTCACTCGCAAGCTCACCCTGCTCATCGCGCTGGCGGTGTGGTCCGTTATCAGCTTGGTTGCCATCTTCCGAATCGTCGAAGAACGCGAGCTCTTCCGTGACGACGTCAAGCGCGATCACGAAGTGCTTGGCTACGCTTTGTCGGCGGCCGTTTCTGAAGCCTGGCGGGAATCCGGGCAGGCGATCGCCAAAGATGTGGTCTCCCACAGCAACACGCCGGCGAGTGCGGTTCAGGTGAAATGGGTGGATCTGAACTCTCCGGAGGGCACTTCCGTGCTGGCGACGGCGGACCTTCAGCGGCTGAGAGCAGGCAACCTGGTGCACACGATTCGCGAGGCAGCCGTCCCGGCGTTGGTCACCTTCGTATCCCTTCGCACTCCGAACGACACGCAGGCGGCACTAGAGCTGTCGGAAACCCTTGCTGGAGAGGCGCGCTATCGGGAGCGTACCGTGTCGCACACGATCGTGGTCACGCTGGCGGTGGGCTTCGTGTGCACGGCATTGGCGTTTGCGCTGGGCACCTGGATGGTGGGGCGCCCGATTCGTGCGCTGCGCGACAAAGCCCGCCGGGTGGGCACCGGGGACTTGGACACGCCGGTCTTGATCTCGCAACGCGACGAACTGGGGGAGCTGGCATCCGACATGAACCTGATGAGTGAGGAACTCGCGCGAGCACGAAGAACCAGCGAGCAGGCAATCCAGGACAAGCTCAGCGCGCTAGAACAACTGCGTCACGCGGAACGCCTCGCCACGGTGGGTCGCCTCGCCGCCGGCGTGGCCCATGAACTGGGAACCCCGCTGCACGTCGTCCTGGGTCACACAAAGATGCTCGAAAGCGGCGAAGTCTCGACTCCGGTCGATATCATCGACTCGTTGCAGACCATCCGGCGCCAGTCGGAGCGCATGACGACTATCATTCGGCAACTGCTCGACTTCTCTCGGAGCCGCAAGCCGAACAAAACGCGCGTGGACCTGGTGCGGATCGCCCGCGAAGCGGCCAACATGCTCTCTGCCATGGCCAGCAAGCATGGGATCCGACTCGAAGTGTTGGGCAACTCGGAGGGCCTCTTCGCCAGCGTGGACGAGTCCCAAGTCCTTCAAGTGCTCACAAACTTGCTGAAGAACTCTGTTGACGCGACCACCAGCCAGGCACCCGTGACAGTCCGCGTTTCGGCTGCCGAAAGAGACGCCTCCAAGCCGGACGAAAAGATGCTGCGGATCGACGTGATCGACCACGGCTCGGGCATTTCCGCCGAAGTTCGCGAACACCTATTCGAGCCGTTCTTCACCACCAAGGACGTGGGTGCGGGCAGCGGTCTTGGGCTGGCCGTGTCTCACGGCATCATTCAGGAGCACGGCGGAGAAATTCGAGTGGAGTCTGCCCCGGATGGTGGCAGCGTCTTTACCGTATTGCTACCGGCGGAGGGCGCTTGCCTTCCCGCGTAGTCGTCGTCGACGACGACGCTGATCTACGCAAGATGCTTGCGGCTCAGTTGCAGCGCCGTGGCTACGAGGTGCGAACTGCCAGCTCGGGCGAAGAAGCGCTGGCCGCGACTTGCGAGAGCGATGCGGACATCGTGATTACCGATATCTCAATGCGCGGCATGAGCGGCCTCGAATTGTGCAAGCGTTTCGTCGCTTCCGGGCGTGACACGCCGGTGCTCGTTCTCACGGCCTTCGGCAGCCTCGACACGGCCGTGGACGCCCTACGCGCTGGCGCAACGGACTTCATCACCAAACCCGTGGACGTGGAGCTGCTGATGTTTTCTTTGGAACGGGCTCTGGAACAGCGCTCGATGAAACAAGAGGTGCACCGCCTACGAGAGCTGGTGAAGGCGCCAAGTGTGAACGAAGACTGGATTGCCGACAGCGAGCCGATGCATCGCGTGCGCAGCACGCTGCAACGTGTTGCAAACACCGACGTGTCGGTGTTGATCAGCGGTGAGAGCGGCACAGGCAAAGAGGTCGCCGCTCGGATGGTCCATGAGCACAGCTCCAGGCGAGACGGTCCGTTCGTCGCAATCAACTGTTCCGCTCTGCCCGAGTCGCTGATGGAGAGCGAGCTCTTCGGGCACAGGCGCGGCGCATTCACCGGGGCTGTCACGGACCGTGATGGTTTGTTCGCTCGCGCCCACGGAGGCACGCTCTTCTTGGACGAGATCGGCGAGCTGCCGCTGGGGCTTCAGCCCAAATTGCTCCGGGCGCTTCAAGAGCGGCGCATTCGGCGCGTCGGAGATGATGTTGAAGTGCCCGTGGACGTGCGATTCGTCTCCGCTAGCAACCGCGACTTGGAGCATATGGTCGAGCTGGGCACTTTCCGCGAGGATCTGTTTTACCGCATCAACGTGGTTGTAGTGCACCTGCCGCCGCTGTCCGCCCGCGGCAACGACGTGCTGTTGCTGGCGCAGCATTTCATCAACCGCTACGCCGCCGCAACCGGCAAGCCGGTCCAGGGGCTGTCACCGGCCGCTGCGGCTGCGCTGCTGCACCACCATTGGCCCGGCAACGTGCGCGAGCTCGGCAATTGCATCGAACGTGCCGTAGCACTCACGGAGCATGAGCAGATCGTGGTGGAGGACTTGCCAGAAAAGCTGCGCAAGCAGGACTCGCAGCCCGTGCTGCCGACGTCGCGGTGCCTGGAGGACCTGCCGCCCCTTTCCGAAATAGAGAAGCGCTATATTCTGTGGGTATACGAAGCCGTCGGAGGCAGCTCTAGTCGTGCCGTTCAGGTGCTCGGCATGGATCGCAAGACGCTGTACCGCCGCTTGCAGCAGTATCGCGTCGTCCCGGGCTCTGAGCCCCCGGGGGCAACCTGACCCCATTTGGGAAAAATGCCCCAGGCGTTCCTACAGGTTCCCGCAAGTATGGGCGCAATTCACTTCGGCACGGTCGATGCAAGAGTTCCCATCAGGAGAACGAACATGCAACGAAAGCCCGAACCCGCCGAAGAACACGCCGACCCCGCGGTCGAACCCGCGTGCGTGCTGTTGGCCGAGGACGACGACGAACTGCGGCGTCTGCTCGCCCGCGCGCTCCGGCGCGACGGCTATCGCGTCATCGAAAGCGAGGACGGCACAGAGCTTCTTGAAGTGCTTGCCAAAGACCTGGCTCAGTGTGGTGCCCTACAGGAAGTGGACCTGATCGTCAGTGATATCCGCATGCCTGGATACACCGGGCTCAATGTGCTGTGTGGACTTCGCCAGGCGGGAGTGCACGTACCTGTCATCATCATGACCGCGTTCGGCGATTCCGACACGATCGATCGCGCACACAAGCTAGGTGCCTACTGCGTGCTGGACAAGCCTTTCGAAACCGAGACTCTGCGACACGCGGTGCTGGCAAGTCTGTCCGAGCACCTACCGGCTCACGTCCCAGTTCATTTTCGCTACTGACGCGAGGCCTCGCGGCGTCGGCAACCCGCTCCTCATTTCAACTTGTTTCTGTCGCATACTTCGCAGCGCCAGAAAAACAGCGTCTTCCTCCAAACCCGTCAAAGAACGACAGAGATCATGCACATGTCCATACACAAACTCGGTTCCATCGTGATTGCCTCGAGCATCGGCCTCGCCTCTGCCTCGATGGCTCTACCGGCGTTTGCAGCCGCAGGCGCCAAGAAAGCCCCGACCGCCGCGAAAGCCCCCTCCAAGAAGAACACCCACCAAACCAAGAAACACGCACCCTCCGGAAAGGACCCCAAAGCTAAGAAGTAGTGCTTTCGCCGCGCAGTCGGAAGGGGGGCGGTGGTGGTCCGGAATGCCCCAGCGCCGTCCGACTGCGCGGCACTTACGTCGCCGTTGGCCCGGGCTGCTGCAGCCTAGTCTCCCGAGCCAGACGATGAGATGCTCGCGACATGCCCGAGTCGCCAAGTAGCCCGGACGGCAGTGAGCCAATCTCTACCGCGCCCGTTGCGACGACTCCTGAGTCGACTCCAGATTTCAAACGTGGAAGCCAGCGGGGTCTGATCGCGTTCGCGGTGTTTGTCGTCCTCGGCGTTGTCGCTGTTCTCGCCCTCAGTGGGGTTTTTGAAACGAAGAAGAAGGCCAGGGTCGTCGAACCAGACAACAAAGAAGGAGGCTGCCCCTGCAGCTGCGATCGATCCGAAGCGATGCTCACAGATCTGCGTTCCATGGGAGGCAACGCAGCTCGCCGCGCGATCGACAAGTCCCTGTCCGCCATTGCCGAACGGGAAGCCGCCGGATACATCACCGAAGCGATGGTCTCGCACCGCTTGCGTTTGCTCGACTTTGAAGGTGGGCTCTCAGAACCGAGAGGCGCCCAGGGCGCGAGCCCCGAAGAAAGGCAGGTGGCCGCGCCGGGGATGAATTCCTTGCTCACCGCTGACAGCCGCGCCGGCCGGCCAGCATTGCGAGTCATGCAAGGGGGGCGCCTGCGCGCGGGCATGGAGCTCATCGTTCATGGGCAAACGACGGAGTGGGTCCAGAATCGTCAGAAGCCGCTGCGGGCCTGTTTTCTCTTGTCGATGGAGATCGAGAACTTGACGGACTCAGATCGCGTTGTCACGCAGCCGGCAATCGTGGGCAGCGTGCCCTTTCCGATCAGTCGCTGGTATGTGCGCGGTGGAAGTGGCGAACCCTGGAGCGGGGATCTGAAAGCGCGTGAGCACAAGTCCGTGCATGTGATCGGCTATCTTGGGGAGCCGGTAAGCCCCAAGACGCCTGTGCAAGCGGCGATTCAGTTCGAGGCGTCAACCTTTCATGCGACGACGCGGGCACGTTCGCGCTGGAACCACGTGGAGCCGACGCATACGACGTTGTGAAGCGCTAGGGCGCGCCCATTCGATGCTCTCGGCAGTGCCGACAAAGCGGCTCGAGCCGCCCGTTGCGCGGCTGCCGCCTACCGCCCGTCGCGCGGCGGCTTGAGCCGCCGTTCGGTGCATGAAACACGGCGCCGCGCGAGCAATGCGCACAGAAAGACCAGGAGCAGGCCCACGGGCTGTTTGGACTTGCCAAGCGGTGCGGAACACTGACACCCGCCGTCGTCCGACGCGCCGTTCGATGGCGTGCTGGGCATCCCAGTACCGGCGTCCTTGGGGATGCCTGCGTCGGGGCCGGCTGCTGCTCCGTCTGGCTCGCCCGCGTCTGCATCCGGGTCGGACGAGGCATCGCTCGCTCCGCTGTCCGAATGGCCCGCGTCCGCAGGCTCGTCAGGAAACTCGTAAGCACCGATATCCGTGGCCGTGCCCTGGGGGCGGGAGGCCCCAAGCAGGTCAACTTTCGGCGCGCCGACGCCGGTGCCCGTATCAATGCTCAGGGCCCCGGGACGTTGTGTGTAGTCCGCGGTCTTGGGATCCGTGAACTCATTCGTCAGGTTCGAGTTAAGAGTGTTGTTCGCCATAGACGCGCCCGGGCAGCCCGCCTTGCACAGCTTCGGCAAGTTCGTGAGATTGTTCTCGGCAAGGCTCACCACGCCCGATCCCGCCGACTCGGCGATCGCGTATTCGTAGCCCGAAGCACTAACAGCTTCGTAGAGGACGTTGTTGCGAATGACGTGTCCGGCGCCAAAGGCGACGATGCCGCCGCTTCGCTCGGAGTTCGTATTGACGAGGGTGTTGTTGATGAAGGTGTGATTGGATGCCGGTCCGCCATGGTTGTGATCGTCAAAGACGTGAACGGGCCAGCCGTGAGGGATGTCGTAGACCAGGTTGTTCACCACGCGGATCTTGTCCGTGTTATCCGATACGTATACGCCGTGATACTGGTTTACCGCGTCGGGCAAGCCGCCATACACGTCGAAGATCACGTTCCGCTCGACCACGGAGTTCTCCGTGGCTTCCAGCTCTATTCCGCTGTGGCGTACGTGGTGCACGCGCAGTCCGCTCAGTTCGATGTTGTCGCAGCGCGTATTGTAGGGCGCTCCGTTGTTGTCCTTGGAACGCACGCCCAGTTCGAAGAAGTTCGCGATTTCAAAGTCTTGAATGCGAATGTGAGAGGCAGGGGGCGAGGCATGGCAATTGAGCCAGATCGCCCCGTGCATGGTGTTGGCGCCGGAGAGAACGGCGCCCCACTTGTTTTCCGCGCGAAACGTGATCGGCGCAGCCAGGGTTCCGCTCGCGTCAATGTAGAGCACGACTTCGTTCCATTCTTGCGCGGCGCTTCCGTAGGTGCCGTCGCCCACGATGACCGTGTCACCGGGCCCGACATTCTCTTCGGCGTGGTCGATGGTCTTCCACGGTGTGCTTCGGCTCTGCGCTTGGGTCTTTGAGCGCGCATCGCTGCCCGTCGACCAGCCGCTACCGGCGCCGGCGTTGCAGTCGGCTGCGCTGTCGCACACGTAGTACGTCGCTGCCGCTGCCGTCGTCCCGAAGCAACTCACCAGCACTGCCACGCACAGGGCGACGGAACTCGGCGTTCGAATCATACTCGTCACTCGCTTTCCTGACGGCGGGAAGTGAGCAAGCGCCGTGCCGTATGGCCCTGGGCTGCCGTGCCGCTCCTGAAGCCCAAATCATGGGCCACCACGCGGATAGAGGGGTGACAAGAAGCGTCAGGGTGACGAGGGATAGCGTGACGCCGCGAGGTATCCGAGGATGAAATGGGCGCGTGACGGGGGGGCATGACTCCGCGAGTCCGCGAAGGCGGCGCATGTGTGCCAAGTTAAATCCGGCATCTGTGCCAAAGGGGCAAGACGATCCGCGTCAGCGCGCGCACTTGGTGCCACTGAACGCAAGAAGACGGCGGCTTTTCTCGCCTTGGCCTAGCGCCATCAGCGCGACCGACACATGGCCCGAACATTGCTAGTCGCTAGACGTTAGACGTTAGACGCTAGTCGCCGAAAGTGACGGGAGGCTCCATGTTCCAACGAGTCGTCGCATTGACCATGACCCTGCTCGCCGGCAGCTTTTGCGCGCAGCCAATCGCGCACGCCTGCGGCGGAGGTTTTGGCAACGGCCTCACGGTCGACGCTGCGCAGCAAATCGTCGTGGCCCACAAAGCGGGCGTCGAGACCTACGTCTTTGGCCCGCATTTTTGCGGCGCCGCCAAGGATTTCGGGCTGATTCTACCGGTGCCGGACGTGCTCACCAAAGACCCGAGCCTGGCGGACAAGGCGCTCTTCGAACAGCTCGAAGCGCTCACGAAGCCCACGATCATCGACAAGGTGCTGTGCGAGGGTACGCAACCGCCCGGTGATGGTGGCAGCGTGCCGCCACCGCCGGACGCGGACGCCCCATCGGCTAACGTGATTGATCGCGGTCAAGTCGGCATCTTCGACTGGGTGCTGCTCAAAGCGGACACCACAGCGGCGTTCACGGATTGGCTGACCACGAACAATTTTCCCTATGACCAAAGCTCCGTGAATGCCTTCGCGCACTACGTGAGCAAAGGTTGGCACTTCGTCGCGTTTAAGGTGACCGCCGACGACAAGGCGCCACCCACGGGCAGTTTGCTGTGCGGAAACTTGGGGCCGCTGAGCCTCTCCTTCACTTCGACGGAGGCCGTGATCCCGACGCGCATTGCCGGCGTGGGTGGCGTCGGCCCACTGCACTGGCGGGTCTTCGCGGTCGCCGACAGCGAGCGTACGCTTCCCCTTGGCAACGGCGTTGGCCGCGACCTGCGTTACTCCGGCACGCTCACCGCTTCGGACATGAGCACCTATCCGCAGTTCGCCAAGATCGCCGCCGCAGGCGACCGCCTGACCAAAATCGATCTAACGATTTACGACCCGACCCAAACCACGGACGTCGTGCTCGAACCCGCCGCACAGCAGGCGGACTTCCGCCACAGCATCACGCAATACAGCTTCGTTCCCTGTGACGACGGTGGCACGCCCCTGCCCGATGGCGGCGTGCAGCCCGACGCAGGCCCGCAAGGTCGTCCCGCTTCAGGTGACGACGACGGCGGCTGCACGCTCGCAGCCAGCGGTTCTGCGAGCCGGCCGCTGGCTTGGCTCGCGCTGCTTGGGCTGTTCCTAGGTGCTCGTCGCCGCCGGCGTGGGTCAATCAGGGCACGTCCACCGACGTGGGCAAGGTGATGCAACTCAAGCTGAAGTGAGCTGCGCGGCTTCGGAGGAAGCCGGGCGTTGCTCACCGGATCGATCAGCGTGTGGCTATTGCGCGGGCGCGTCAGCACGGCAGCCCGCGGCGGGGTGCGCGGTCAAGTAGCGTTGAAAGTCCTGAAGCAGCGCGGTCGCGAAGCGGGCTCCCTTCAGCCGGCCGCCCTTTTCCGTGAGGTGAATGAAGTCCGTCCAGGCCATCTTGTTCTCAGCGAAACGCACGATGGACTGCTCACCGCCCATGGCAGCGCGGAAGTCCCAAAACATGGTGCGGAGTTCCTTGGCGACTTTGAGCTTTTGTTTTCCGATCTGACCAATGCGTACGCTTTTCGTCGGCGCTTTCAGGGTACCGCCCGCAAGATCCGGCGGCGTCATGATCACAAAAGGAACCCCGGGCCTCGCTTCCTGGTGGCGCTGCACAATCTCGCGCAGTGCGGCCATGTGTTTCGCCGAATCCGGTTCCGTGGCGCCCGTCAGCAGCACGAAAAGGTCGTGCTTGCGCATGCGCAGAGTCTGCACGGTCAAGTCGCGGTCGCTGCGCGCGATGAGTTCGCTGTTGACCCCCCCGACGGCAATGTCATCCACCACCACACCGGGTTCTTTTCGTTCCAGAATTGCGCCAAGCAACCGCACGAACTTTTCCCCAGCGATGAAGTCGATCCGGTGCGGCGCGTCTTTGAACTCGAACCGCTTGGACCCCGCGCTGATGTGCTCGCTCGCCGTATCAACCTCTCCAACGGCTTTACGATCCAGTTCAACCGAAAACCGGCCGTAGCCGGGATGCTGCAGGTACATGATTTCCACGCTGGAGATACGCGTGCCCACAGGCGCGCCCTCCACAGCGCTGGCGACCCAAGTCCGTGCGCCTTTGCCTTGGCTCTGCACCGCGATGCCACCAAAGCCGTAGAGTCGATCCCCAAGTTGAATCGTGGACTCGTTGTAGAGTTTCCACGCGTCCTTATCGGCATTGTGCCGAACGTCCATATGCAAGTACCAGCTCCACGGGCGCCCGAGCGCAATGTAGCCGTGGCCTGCGTCGCCAAAGCGCCCCTGCAATACCCGACGCAACTCGCCCGTGATGAAGTCGCGGGTGCCGTTGGAGTCACCGTAGAAGCCGATGCGCACATGATCCTGTGCGGTGCCACGAGCCAGTTGGGCCAAACGTTCATAGAAGGGTGCCATCTGCTCTTGGTCCGAAAGATCCACCAGGGGGATCTGAGGCGCCGAGACAGCGGCATGATCCGGAGGCGGAACGTCGATGCTCAGCGGCGCGCACAGCGCGCGCGGGGCTGGCGTTTGGGGCGGCGCCGCTTTCAGCTGGCCGGTGCGAGTTGCTTGCAGTGGCGGTCGAGACGCGGCGGCGGGCGGCTTGTCGGGCGCAGCGCAGCCGATCAAGAATAGCCCCAGGCAGAGCCCGCTGAATATACGCATCGCCAGTCCAGCCTAGTGCAAGGGACTGTCTCCCGCCCACTCTCGAATCGGCCTATTTGTGGACTACGTTCTATCCAACCCGTGGATAAGGGTCGCGTGGGTCTCGCGTCTTTCTGAAGACGGTCTGTGGGCGCTCAGGGCTCGCCAGTCAGCAAGCGTGGTGGTTAGATGAACATGGCACGCGGCGCGCGGGTGGGCGGACGGCGGAACTGGGCGCGTCGCGAGTATACTCACCTCGTGGACAATAGCGACCATGCCGGCTCTTCCCGAGGTCGGCGCGGAGAGCAACGAACGTGACGACCAAGACCTGGAGTGAAGTGGTGCTTGCGGTTCGGAAGGCCATCGCAGAGCGCGATTTTGAGGAAGCCCATGTGCTGCTCGACCCGTTCGAGGACCTGGCCGCGGCGAACGGCCGCGCGGAACTCGCGGGCAAGGTCGCCTTCTACCGAGGCATCTGTTTTGACACGGAGGGCCTCTGGGCGGAGGCAGCTACCGCGTTCCGCGAGGCGATCGACTTCGACTCGGAGGCGCACGGCGCGGAGAGCCGCGCGGTCGCCGACGCCATGAGCAGCTTGGCGCTCGTCTACACCAACGCGAAAGATTTCGTTGAGGCGGCGACTGTCTACATCGACGCAGCGGATCTCTACAAGGCGATCGGCGATCCGGTCGAAGCCAACGGTTGCCGTCTCCAAGCGTGTCAGCGACTCTTGGACGCCGGCGATTTCGAAGGCTGCCTTGAGGGGCTCGGACATGTCGACGCCGACGCTACGCCGGCGCAGCGCGTGTATCGGCTCATGCAAGAGTCGGAGGTTTTGCGCAGGTACGGCATGCGCCAGGACCCTGAGCCGCGCTCCACCATGATGTACTTGGCCTTCGACCAAGCGACGGAATCGACCCGTGTCGTGGGCGATTCGAGCGAGGAGTTCCAACGCGCGCTGCGCGGAGCGTGGATGAACTACGCGTTCATGTGCTTGTGCTTCCGTCGCCCGGACCCAGCGGCACTTGCGTACTCGATCGCGCTCGGTCTCGCGACGAACAACGCAGAGAAGCGCCAGGTCCAGGAGCGAGCGAAGGCATGGAGTGCGGAGGGATACGCGCTCGTCTTGCGCGAGTTCGACGCCGACGCGTTCGTCGTCGCGGAGCAGCAGGGCGAGGGCCGCCATGCGACCGTCACCGTGTACCATCGAGAGCATGGGGTGCGCACTGTGGCAGGCAATCGTGCGGTCGGGAAAACAGCGGCAGTTCAGGTGGTGGACGGCGTGTATCGACTCGCCTCGGATGCGGACGACACGTGACGGTCGCCTGGCGCGATGGCGCCGGTGGGTCGATCGCGCTCCTGGCCGATCTCTTCTCCGACGCGGATCTCGCGCGGCTCGCAAACCGCTTCCCGGTGACCGAGCGTTTCGTTCCGGACGGCGAGGGCTTCATGTCCACCCGCTGGCCGGGGTCGATCGACGCGGCCCTGGCCACAATGGCTTCGAGAGTGCTCCTACCGACACATCCAGAGCTCGCGGACGCCCGGCGCGACGTGCGGGCCTGCGGCCGAGACCCTGAACTTCTCGGCGAGCTCTTCGCCCGCACCCACGAGGCGATGGTTGAGCGGGCAAGCGCCGCGCCGCGCGACGCACTGATGTCCAGCTCGTTCTGGGCGGCGAGGGCGTTTGTCCTCGCACATCTGGGCGCGCGTGGGATCTCCGCCTACCGGGTGCATCGACGCTACGTGGCGCCACCGACCGAGGCGTCAGCTCAACTGTTGCGGCTTGCCATCACGGAGCACGGTCTTGAGCGGGCGAGGGTAGTGGACGCACTCGACAAGTGGGCGCCTACCGAACACCACGCAAGCCACGTGCACTCAACCGATGACCGTTTGCTGAGTGCGGCGACATGGCCCGATCTGGCGCTCGTCGTGGACGGGCGCGTTCCCCGAGGCTTCTTCAGAATGATCGCGGCGGAGTGCGCCGCGTCTCAAGAGTCGTCAGGCGCGGCGATCGTCGCGCAGGCGCTCGAGCGAATGACCCAGGAGCTCGTGGACGCCCGCGGCCTCGGCGTGGCCCTGATGACGATGACTGGCGCGTTCGGTGCCACGCTTGGAACGGTCCGCTGTTATCCCCATCCGGATCCGCGCTCGCGCGTGAACGCCTCCCTACCGGCGACCCATTTTTCTACCGAGTTCAGCACGCTGGTGCTGAGCACGCTCCCCTTGGCTCCAGAAGACGCGACGTCTGTCCGGCCCGATCCGGTCGAAGTGCACGAAGCGTTCAGACGCCTTCCCCTGCGATCGCTGGTTGCGAAGATGGTTCAGAGCGTGACGACCAAGGAACTCGGCGCGCCGCCGGTCGCGATGGCCGCCCTTCGCGCCGGCTGGGCTCCGGCGCCGGTCTTGGACCATGATCCCGGCGATTCGTCGCGTCGGCGCGAGCGCCTTCTCGAGATCGCCGAGCGATCGGTCGCCGAGTTTGGTCTCTCGATCGTGGTGCGTGAGTCCGTCGGAACTACAAACGCGCTCTTCGAGTCTGAACCGTGCCTCCAAGTGGTCGTCGTTCGCGACGATGTCGCGGGCGCGGCTGACGAATCCGCCGCAGCGCGTCGCTTGGAGGAGCTGCTCTCCGGGGAGCAATCCCTTCGCCCGTTCACCGTGCATGGGGAGTATTGCAAATGAGCGACTCGTCAGGGGCCGGCCTAGACTGCCGGGCGCTGAACATGCTCGTCGCGTCGGGGATAGTCTCAGCTGATCCCCGCGATTGAGGCCGCCGCCAGAAAGGCCGGCTTAGTCTGCTCATTTCGACGGCTGCATGTTTCGTGGCGCTTCGCGATCTGCCGCGACCTTCCAGCAGCGCGGGCGCTTTTCAGACGAATAGCGGTACTGGCCGTAGCAGCTTTCACGCCCCCCTTTGGACGCGGCGACGGAAACTCACGCTTGCTGCCAGGGCTCTGGTAAAATGGCGAGATGCGCTTCTGCCTGCTCGCACTCTGTGTCCTGGTTTGCGCGTGCACAAGCACGTCGTCGCGCAGCAAGGCCAGTGGCGGCAGCGCAGGAGCGGGAAACACGGCTGGCCAGGGCGGCAGCTCCGGCGCCGGCGCGACGCCGGGCACTGGCGGCGTGGTTGCTTCAGGCGGCGCTGGTGGTGCGACTTGCGCGCCATGCAGTCCCACGACCGATCCGGTCGTCCCGCGCATTGACGCCGCGGACATGGTGCTATGGACCGATGCGGACCGTTTGGTGCTCACCGGGAGGGCTCTTCCGAGCGCCACCGCGGGACTCATCACGCTCTGCACTCCAAATAACCTGAACTGCTCCGGCACGGACATTACGCACAGCGTTCCACTCGGCGCCGCCCTCGTCTTTGGGAATGACTTATTCGTCGCGGCGAATAAGCGGGTCGTCCGAGTCGCGGTCAACACGACCGTCGTTGCAGAGCAATTCCCGGCTAATATCTCTCTGACCTTTCCGATCTCGGCGCTTACCGTAGACGAAAGCCACGTCTTCGTCACCCCGGGTCTAGGTGTTACCCGTATCGATCGCAGCGGCGGCGCACAGCGCCAGCTAAACCACACCTACCAAATCCGACAGCTCCGCTCCGGAGACAAGCGCGTCTTCTACACGTCCGAAACGGCGTTCGGGAGCTTCATCAAGCCGGAAAGCGGCGGCAGCGGCTTGGTTCAGATGGACGACCTGTTCGACATCAGCTCCGATGCCCTGGTCGTTGTCAGCGACAACGAAGTGTACTTCGCAACGGCGGGAGCCGGCAGCGACATTTTCGCAAGCGACGGCACACTCGGCGCAACTGGGAAACTCACCGAGAAAGACGTTTCGTTTGCGCCGATCACAGCGCTGGCACTACAGAACAAGATCCTGTACGCGGGCAGCGTGGACGGGCAGGTCGTCCGCGTGCCGGCTGTGAAGGACTCCAAACCAACCGCCCTGGCCAAACTTGGCGGTCCGATTCTCGCGCTGGCTAACGAGGGGAACGTGCTGTTTGCCTTGGTCGCTGGAGCACCCAAAACGATCGTGCGGATCGGTGCTCCTCAAAGCTGCTGCCAGTAGCGCAGGCGGCACGTTACTGACGCCCACTCCGAACGACCCCAGCGTCAGTCCCGCCTGACAATCCGCACCGCTGCACAGCAGAAACGCGGTTCCGAGCGAGGACTCACTGCGTGACTAGGGGACAATCGTTGATTGCGGACTGCGTTCTATTCGCCTTGAGGCGGCGTGATGGTACCCGCGCCCCACTTTCTTTCGAGCAGCGCGACGTTGCACGCGACAAACTCGGGGCAGTTTTCGGCCTCTCGTAAGCAGGTCCGCTCGCTCGCCAGGATCGCGTCGCGGTTCGCTTTCGGTTTGGCCAGCAAGGCGCCGCAACGCTCTGAGATTCCCAGATCTGAGAAGTCGTGGTCGAACTCCTTGGAGGCGATGGGCAGGAGCTCGCTTTCCCCATCGGCCTTGTAGCGCGCGGCGATGCCGGGAGGTTGGTCGTACTTGGCGCGGGTGCGGAGCAACGCCGGTAGGTACAGTTCTTTGCACGATCTCGTCTTGCGAATGATCGTTGCGCAGATTTCTCTCGCTTCCTCGACTGTGAAGCCTGGGGCGTCGGATCCGGATCCGGAGCTGGTGTTGTCGCTCGGGCTCTCGCGCTTGGACACGTCATCGTCTGCCTGTTGCGCCGGATGAGGGCCGGGCCCCTGACTGCTTTGGTTGGCGGGGCTACACGCCGTCACGACCAACGCGCCGATCGCCAATAGCGGGCTCCGCCTCGACCTCAGCAGTGGTCGGAAAGGTTCCGTTGAGCGCGGCGGCGGCGCTGGCATCAGCTCGGCAAGATCAGACATGGCTCAGTGCGCGACCTCCGCCGCGAATTCCGGCCGGTGGCGGCGGCGACAGTTGACCAGGACACCACCCGATTTGAAAGCTTTGCCACTGGTCACTGAACCCCCACTCGCGATGGCCGTTCGCTGGTCACTGGACCCCCACTGGATGTGTTTTGACCTGCACTTTCGGGCAAACTCGCAAGCAACTGCCATGGCGCTAGCGTGGCGCGCGACTTGCACACACCGTCGGGCATGGGAAGCAGTAGCAATCTTGCGTGGGCGGCGATCACACTCGTGTGCGCCAGTGCCTGCGCCTCGGATGCGGACGGTCCTCTGGGCGGCGCGGGATACGGCGGGCAAGGCGGCGACATCTCCGGCGCAGGAACGGACGCCGGGTGGGTCGGCCACGCCGGCGCTAGCGGGTTCCCCGGCGGTGGCGGTGCTGGCGGCAGCGCCGGTGGGGCCGGCTTGGGCGGCGGAGCAAGCGCCGCTGGTGCTGCAGGCGCTGACGCCGCAGTGCCCAAGTGCGGTTGCTTCTTTGGCGACGGACCGTACTGCTCTGGTCGCGCGAAGGCGGAGGCTGACAAGGCCGGTTGCGATTTGCCGAAAAGCGTCGGCACAGGCGCAAAACTCCTGAAGTGCTCAAACGACAAGTGGTCCGTGCTTGAGGACTGTCCCGGAAAGTGTTTGTACAACGCTGGTTCGAAGAAGCTGAACGATGAGTGTGAGCTTCCCGTGTGCAAGTGCTTCGTCGAAGTTGCCTGGTGCGGTTCCGGTGTTGCGAAGGAAGCAGAAAAGCGCGGCTGCCGCGTTCCGCTCCTGCCAGCGCAAAACGGCAGCATTTTATACTGCCCGGGCGGAAAATGGACGGTCAAAACTAAGTGCCCGCTGGGCTGCGTAGAAGCACCCAGCGGGACGCCGGACTTCTGCAAGACGAAGAACGACTACAAGCTGCCCTACGACTGCGGCAGCACGCGCACGTGTTCGAACGGCAACAATACCGGCTCGCACACGGGCAAGGACCATTATGCCTACGACTTTCCCATGCCGGTTGGCACCAATGTTCGCGCGATGCGCGGCGGGAAAGTGCTGCGGGTGCGCTACGTGTCGAAGCCAGGCAGCCCTTGCTACAACAGCGGCAGCTCCAGTTGCGCGAACTTCGCAAATACCGTGGAGGTGCTGCATTCAGATGGCAGCGTGGGCCTGTACATGCACCTTTCGAAGCCCACGGTCAGCGCGGGCCAGAGCGTGGGGCAAGGCGCGATCTTGGGTAAGAGCGGCAACAGCGGCTGGTCCACGGGCCCCCACACTCACGTTCAGGTCCAGAAGAATTGCGGGATTTGGTGGTGCCAAAGCGTCCCGTTCAAGTTCACCGAGGACTCGACCATCGGCGCTGGTACCAGCGTGAAGTCGCAGAACTGTCCGTGATTTCATGAAGGAGAAAGCAGGCAACGATGCCAAGTGTGCTACCGAAAAAAAGCCAAGGGTCTGATTGCAGTTGGCGGCTGCTGGTTCTATTCGGGGTTGCCACAGTTTGTGCGGCCTGCGGAGCAGACAGTTCCCCGAACGCCTACGCGGACAATGCCGGTGGCGGATCCGGGTTCGCCGGTGGCGCAGCAGGCTGGGCCGGAAGTGCTGGAGCAGCCGGCAGCGCGGGTGCGGGTGGCTATGCCGGTGAAGGCGGGGTTGCGGGTCAAGCCGGGGCGCCGCCAGGTGGCAGCGGTGGTGGCGACGCCGGCGCTGGCGGCACGGCCAACCCACCGATCCCCGGTCCAAAGGTCAAGTTCATGACCTTCAACATTCGTCTTGGAACGGCCAACGACGGCCCCGACTCCTGGCCCAAACGCAAATCACTCGTCTTCGACGTCTTCAAGAACCAGGACGCCGACTTCGTTGGCCTTCAAGAGGCGCGTCTGTTTCAGCTTCAAGAGATCGACAAAGCCATTGCCGGGTACAAGCGCGTCGGCATTGGCCGGGATGGCGGAAAAGGTGGGGAGTTCTGCGCGATCTATTATCGGTCCGCGCGCTTTGCAGTGAAGAATTCCGACACGTTTTGGCTCTCAGGCACTCCGAACAAGCCCGCTTCGACCAGCTTTGGCAATCAGCTGCCGCGCATCGTGACCTGGGGCCGTTTCGTCGAGAAGAGTAGTGGCTACGGCTTGTACGTCTACAACACGCATTTCGATCACATCTCTCAGAACTCGCGTGAGAAAAGCGCGGCGCTGTTGATGGATGTAGTCGCCAAGAGAGCTCCAAAGGACCGATTCATCGTGATGGGAGACTTGAACGCGGGCGAAGGCAATCTTGTGATCAAGTTCCTCAAGGGCAACGCCAAGATCGGCGGAAAAAACAACCCGCTGCCCATGCTGGACACGTTCCGCGCAGTGCATCCCAACGAGACCAAGGTGGGAACGGCGCACGGATTCAAGGGCGGTACTGGTGGTAACAAGATCGACTACGTCCTGGCGCAAGGCAAGAAACAGAACGTGTTGTCGGCTTCGATCGATCACTACAACGTGGGCGGTCGCTACCCTTCTGATCACTTCCCCGTTGTGGGAAAGCTCGCGCTGCCAGACCAGTGAGGCATGCGCCCAGGCCCCAAAACCGGAGCGAAGCGAGACCGTGGTCGTCTGCGGTGGGGGTCCGCTGACCAGCCCGGGGGTCGAGTGACCAGGCGACCCGCATCGAACATCGCCGGATCCCGCGAAGAAGTTGGGATGCGGAGGCGCAAACCGCGTTGGTCCTGAGTTTGCAAAGACAGCGACCATGTCTCGTCGCTCGAAGAGGAATTGGATCGGGTTCGCGCTGTTCTTTTGGATCCTGACGGCCTGCGCGGCTCCTCCCGCACCGTACCCCGAAAGGCGTGCTGAACTTCGAGGACAATCCGAGCTCATCGCCTTCTTTCGAGATGCAGAGCGCGAGACGGGGGTGCCGGCGGAGCTACTGGCCACGGTTGCCTGGGTCCAAAGCGGCATGAGCATGAACCTGCACCCTCGGCACGCGCACCCCGGTGAGGCAGAGCACCAACCCGCGGCTGCCGGTTTGATGGGCATTGGCAGCGCTGAGCTCACGCGGGTGGAAGATGCAGCGTCCCTATTGACGGTTCCGCAGGGCGAAGTGCGCTTGGATCCACGCACGAACGTGCGCGCGGGCGCCGCGCTCTTGTCGGATGAAGCGCGCAAGCTGGGTATCGCGCCGCAGCAAGCGTCCGAGTGGAGTCCTGCACTCGCGGCATACGGTGGCGATGCATTGGTGGAAGCGACGTTGCGCCTGCTGGCCACGGGCTTTTCGACGGTGGACGACGTGGGTCGCAGCATCGAAGTCGTTGGTAGCGGGGTGGAAAGCGACACTCTCGACACTGTCGTGCAAGGGCTTGGGTACCCAGGCGCCAAGTGGAGCGCTGCGCATTCCAGCAACTATTCACCTGCTTCCAGAGGCGCGAGCCAGATCGACTTCATCGTGATTCATACGACACAGGGCTCCTACGCGGGCACCATCTCCTGGTTCAAGAATCCGAGCGCCAATGTTTCGTCACATTACGTCGTGCGCTCTAGCGATGGGGAAGTCACTCAGATGGTGGACGACAGCGACATCGCTTGGCACGACGCTTGTTTTAATACGAATACCATTGGCATCGAGCACGAAGGCTACGTCGATGCCCCAAAGAAGTGGTACACCCAGAACCTGTATCAGGGCTCTGCGAAGCTGAGCGCCTGGCTCTGCGACAAGTACGGGATCCCCCGGGACCGCAAACACATCTTGGGCCACGGAGAAGCGCCGGACTGCTCTACGCACACGGATCCCGGTTCGGGCTGGAACTGGTCCCTGTACATGGATCTGGTCAAGCACGGCGGCATGCCGGACAAAGATGGCGACGGTGTGCCGGACAAGAACGACAACTGCGTCAATGTGAAGAACGCGGGCCAGAACGACACCGACAAAGACGGCAAAGGCGACGCCTGTGACGGGGACGATGACGGCGATGGCGTGAACGACCCAAAAGACAACTGCCCAAAGCACAAGAACGCGGGCCAGAACGACACGGACAAAGACGGCAAAGGCGACGCCTGCGACGGCGATGACGATGGCGACGGCGTTAAAGACGAAAAGGACAACTGCCCCAAGGTGGCCAACAAAGGGCAGTCGGACACGGACAAAGACGGCAAAGGCGACGCCTGTGACGGCGACGACGACGGCGACGGCGTTAAAGACGAAAAGGACAACTGCCCGAAACAGAAGAACGCCGCGCAAACCGACACGGACAAGGACGGTCGCGGTGACGCCTGCGCCGACGACAACGACGGCGACGGCGTGCTCGATGCCGACGACGTCTGTCCAAAAGTGTCCGACCCCGAGCAAGAAGACCTAGACCAAGACGGCAAGGGCGACGCGTGCGACGCGGACGACGACGGCGACGGCGTGCTCGATGTCGACGACAACTGTCCGGGGCTGGAAAACGCAGACCAGCTAGATGCGAATCAGAACGGCGTTGGCGACGTTTGCGACAACGACATGGACGCGGACGGCGTCCAGGACGCGGACGACGTGTGTCCAGAAGTTGCGGACCCCGATCAAACGGATACGGACGACGACGGCACAGGCGACGCGTGTGACGAGGACGACGATGGCGACGGCGTGAACGATGTCGAAGACGCTTGCCCCACGGTTGCCGCCGGCAGCAGCGAAGTCGAAGGAACGGGATTGGGCTGTGACGCCTGGGGCGGCGCCACGGGCGGGGAAACGCCAGCCCCAAGCGCTTCAGGCGCCAGCGAAGAGGGCGGCTGCAGCGCCAGCGTCGCTTCGCGCGCGCCCCGTTCGAAGGGTGTGTTGTTGCTCTGCTTGATAGGCGTCGCATTCTCACGGCGTAGGCGCCAGCCCCGCGCCCAGCGCGCCTCCAAGGCGACCCCATGAAAGCTAGGAGACTCTGCAGTTTGGCCTTGGCGAGTCTTGCGCTCGCCTGCGGCGGCGGTTCCGACGAGCTGAACGATGTGCCAGCCGTCGACGCCGGCGCGGATGGCCAAGGCTGGGAGAGCGACGCCAACCTGCAAGACGGCGCCGTGCAGGATGCTTCGCAGTTCGAAGCGAGCGACCAAGATGGAAGCATAGACGACGCGACTGCGGGGGACGCGCCCCTCTCGCCCGACGCAGGCGGGGGAGCCAACTGCCCCAAAAGCGTCGCCAAGCCAAAAGCATTTACGGGCGTGAACGCTTCGCCAGACTTTCTTCAAGTCTACGTGAACAACGTTGAGAATCTCGAGACGCCGGCGGATCAATGCAAAGGCGACTGGAAGGACCTGTACTACTACATGAAACTTCAGCCGAGTCCGGACCTGTTCCTTGTGCAGCAGATCTCGGGCAAGGCGCAGTTGGATCTTCTTGTGAAGTACATGACGGACAACCTGCCCGGCGTGTTTGAAGGCATCATCGCGGAAGCAAGTCCCAAGAAGATGAACTCGCCTTGTGGTCCGGCCAAGGACTACCAAACCAACGCGATCATCTACCGACCCGCTCGTTTGAAACCGATGGGAAATAAGGCGACTTGGCAGGTCCAGTCCTTCTATTCCGGAAGTTGTAAGACCAACTTCCAATCTCGCACCATCACGGTGATGCAGAAGTTTCGGGACACCATCGCCAATAGGGACGTCAGCGTGGCATCCATGCACTGGGCCACGTTTCAGGGCACCGGGGCCGACCCAGCGTGCGCTGAACACAACGTCGCGCAGCTCTCCAAGAAGCTCGAGTCGGCCGGGTTCGGTGGGGACCTGATGATTTGGGGCGGGGATGCCAACGAGTCGGATCGAAACAGCAGCAACGGCTACAAGGACTGGTACCGGGCAGCCAACGGCGATTTGGGTGGCAAACTCGGATTCCGAGATGCGATCTTCGCGCACTGCGAGGCGACTAGCGGTCCGATCAAAGCCTGTCTCGATGACAACAAGACCGGCAAAGCTCGCATCGACTACCTATTCGCAAAACGAGGCGACGGCTGTCTGCCGATGATCACGCGCCCGCACACGATTTCCTTTGAAGAGGCGGACCAAGCAGCGCAGAAGTTCGCCGGCGGGGATTCGGCTTACAACTACTCGGACCATCGCGCGATCCGCGCGGCGGTTCACTACTGATGCTTTTCTTTCAAGTGCGCTGGAGCTCACAACGCGCCGCGTACTCCCAAAACGCACCCGGGCTGCAAGCGGCTTGGATGCCTGACGGAGCTCCTGGCCCAAGAGATAGGCTTCGGCGCATGCTTAGCGGTCGGACGGCTCGGGTCTGTGCTGCCGGCGCGCCCGCCGCGCGCCGCAGCATGCTAAACTTTGTCGTATGCGCTCCAAGTTCGCCCATATCTGCTTTGCCGCCGCGCTGTATTTGTGCGCGCACGGCTGCAGCTTTGCGCACGACACGGAGGCGCTTTCCTCCCAACCTGGAGCTGGGGGCGCGGACGACGGCGGTGATGGCAGCGCCGGGCTGGGGGCGGGCCAAGCCGGTGGCGTCTTTGATGCGGGGCCGGATTGCGGCAACCCAGGTCAAAAGTGCTGCGGTCTGGGTTGTGCGCCAGGAGCCACCTGCAATGCCAATTCTCAGTGCGAGACCTGTGGTTCCGCCGGCCAACCTTGTTGCGGGCTGGCCTGCGTTGGCCCGGGACTGACTTGCTCCACGTCCGGCGTCTGTTTGGAGTGCGGCAAGCTCACGACGCCTTGCTGTGACCAGGGCAAATGCGATTTCGGCGGGGTTTGTGTCGGGGCAGCCTGCGTCACCTGCGGCGAGACGGACACCCGGTGTTGTGAAGGTGATCTGTGCAATGCCGGAAAAGTGTGTGTCGGTGGGATTTGCAAGCGCTGCGGACAGAACGGAGACCCGTGCTGCGACGGACCAGCCGCGTGTAGCGGTAGCAGCGGGGTCGCCAAGTGCTGCACGGGCTGTACCGGGAACTCGTGTTCCTGCGACGTGGCAAGCAAACCCGGCGGTCAGTGCCGCGTGTGCTGCGCCATATGCACTGACGGTAAGACGATCAGCGGTGCGCTCAAGGTCAACGGCACTTGCTTTCAAGCGGGTCAGCAGTTTTGCAACGACAAGGGCACTGGCATCAACGGGTCAAAGTCGGGCTGGAGCACAAGCAACTGCAAATAGCGTCTTGATGCTGGCCCAGGCACCGGCAAGCCCTGAGGTGGGGGTGCACTGACCAGTCGCGGGTGTCGTCCGGGGGTCCAGTGACCGGCGACATGGGCACCGCGCCCCTCTCGCCGAAAAGGATCGCGGAAAGCACGGTCGAGCAGACGTTTCCGGGATGGCACTTGAATTGCATCGTTCTGAACGCGACGACTACCCACAGACTTGCGCTTCTTCGACGTTCCGCCTCCGCGCGCGGAACGTGGAGGTGCGCTGCATAGCAAAGGCGGAATTGAGGCAATGAAAAGGCTGGTGCAGTTGGTTACTATTCTCGCTTTCTGCTTGGGCGGGTGCTTGGGCGATGACAGTGCAACCCAGGCTGCGAACGCAACTGGTGGCGCCGCGGGCGGGGGCGTTGGCGGGTCGGGCGGCAGCAGTGGTGCTAGCGGTGGCTCTTCGGGCGGAAGCAGTGCCATGGGCGGCGTCGCCGGAATGGCCGGTAGCGCAGGCGCAGCAGCGGGCGGCGGAAACGCAGGCACTGGTGGCGGAAGCGCGGGCACTGGCGGTGGCGTGAGCGCGTGGCCCAACGCGGACAATACCGGCGTGCCCAAGGGCACCGCGCTCACGAAGTACACGGGGCCGTGCTTTATCAAAGACACCGTCAAGATCGATGCTGTCGATGCGACCGAAGCGTGCCTTGCACTGCTGATTCGTGCGCCGAACGTCGAGATCACCCGGTCCAAAGTGCCGCGCATCGACGTGACGGACGACAAGGTAGGGTCTGTAACCATCTCCGACTCCAGTGTGCTGGGCGGTGATTGGGTCGGCGGCACGCTTTGGGGCAACAACATCACAGCCCGGCGCGTGAACGTAACCGGCGGCCAGCATTCGGTCCATTGCAGCTACAACTGCACCGTCGAAGATTCCTGGCTTCACGACCAGCACAATCCCGCTGGGGGCTCCTCCCACAACAACGCCTTCCTTTCGAATGGTGGTTCCAAGATGGTGGTGCGTCACAACACCCTGCACTGCACCGCGATCCTGAACAGCACGGGTGGGGGTTGCACGGCGGATTTATCGCTCTTCGGAGACTTCGACAACATCACGGACGTGCTCGTCGAGAACAACCTGATGAAGGCGAACGACAGTAGCATCAGCTACTGTGCCTACGGCGGCGAGAGCACGGGTAAGCCCTACCCGCTTGCGACACAGGTGCGCTTCATCGACAACATTTTCGAGCGCGGCCCGAACGGCAAGTGCGGCGTCTACGGTGCCATCACGTCCTTTGACTCGAGCGCCAGCGGCAATGTCTGGAAGAACAACAAGTGGGACGATGGTGCCGAACTAAAGCCGTCCTTGTAGGTGAGAGTGGAGGACCGCCGTGATGAATGAAGCCCAATCGTCAGCAAAGACCCTTCCGCAAAGCGTCGGCAACTGCTGGAAGCGATTGATTCTGTGCTCCGTGCTGGTGCTTGCGCTGGCCGCCTTGGGCGGCTGTGTAGCAGCGGAGACCACTGAGCCCATCGACACCGCGGATCAGGAGATGGGGCTCAACGGCGCTCCGATCCACGCCGTGAAGTGGTGGAACCCGCTCGTGCCGGACGTCAATGAGCAGGCCAGTAGCGCGGGCTTAGAGCTGCCGCAGGGCCTGACCTACCCAGAAGCGATCAAGAAGATTTGCAACCACGGCATCCGGGCGATCTTCATCCGCAAGGCTGAGCCGAAGATCATGCGCTACGGCAAGAACGACAGTGACGGGCCATGCGCGGGAATATCGAATGCGGCCTGCCGCAACAAGATCAACGGTCGGATAGCCGACGCTCTGGAGGCGCTGAAGAGCAACACTTCCTGCGGCAACAAGAAGCCCGTTGTGTTCATCATGCAGCGGCAGCAGCTAACTACGACGGAAAAGATGGACCAGTTCGCCGGCGTGGAGCTGAAGGAGCTGCTGGATAAACTCGATTCGCGCGGCGTGAAATCTTTGGTCAAGGGAGTTGCCCTAGTCGAAAATCACCTCGAAAATTCCTGCCAAGTCAAAAACTCCGCCGTGAAGATCGCCAAGAAGATCAACGCGAAGAACAACAACTGGCTCAGGAAGCGGTCACTGTTCGTGGGCGGCGCCGGACTCGGCAACAAGTTCAAGAACATCGATAGCGCCAGCAACTGCGGTCGGGGCTTTCGCGCCACCATGCAAGACTTGCGGGCCGAAACCGGGAAGTTCTCCTTCATCTACAAGCACTTCGACAATGGTAAAGTGCAAGCCTGCAGCGATTGGTCGAAGCTGAATGATCCGAACATTTCGGTCGTCGCTGCCAAGGAGTATCTGCTGAACGGCTGCCCGGGTCTGAAAGACCTGGTTAGCGGAATCCAAGCGCAAAAGGGCGACTTCCCGGCACACGCCAATGTCACGTTTTGGGGCGACAAGGGAGACGGCGTCACCAACATTTCAAAGAACGTGTTGGAAGCTTTGCATCAAATCTTCATCGATGATCGTGGCGCCAGCAACTTCGGGCACGTGGCCTTCAATCGACTGTTCGTGAAGAAGCCGAACTCCGTAGCAGCCGCTTGCCCGCATGATGAAGACCATTGCAAACATCTGATTCAGATCAGCAGCTCACACGCTGCGTCTCTGAACAAGAGTGGATCCATGAACGGGGTGTCCACCAATGTGTACCAGACTTGGAAGGGGTGGCAGTCCGACTGGGCGCCGGGCCAAACGGGCGGGGCGACCAACGCGAAGCCGGATCCGGAGGCGGATCCGCCCCCTGCCGGGTGCGGAAACGACAACGAATGTTGGCGCGCAACGCTCGGGCAGACGCCCTACGCGGTGCCCGCCGTGTCGAAGCCGAAGGACAAGCGGCTTCTGCCCTTTATTTTTGACGCGCGGTTTTACCTCAACCTGTATCCCGACGTGAACAAGGCCGCCCAAACAAAGGGCGATCAGAATGCCTATGCCGAGTGGCACTGGTTGAATTACGGCATCAAAGAAGGACGCATCGCGTCGCCCACCTTCGAACCCCCAACCTACCTACTTTGGCAGCCGGATGTGAGCGCCGCCTACGGCGCGACGAACTATGAAGCGGCGATCTTTCACTACGCCGAGCACGGTAGATTCGAGGCAAGGCGCGCGGGTTCGTCGTTTGACCCGACCTACTATTATGATCGCTACCCAGATCTTCAAGCTGCTTTCGGTTGGGATCCCGTCGCGCTACTCAATCACTTCGTCAGCTTCGGCTTGGTTGAAGGTCGCCAGGCGGCCGCCGAGTTTGCGCCTGCCTGGTACTTGGGCGTGAACCCAGATGTCGGAAACGCTTGGGGGCAGTCCTACTACCGCGGCGGCATCCTCCACTACTGGCGCTACGGGCGTGGTGAGGGGCGCGTGGGCGCGCCCTAGTGCACTGTCCGCCTATCAACAACGGCTGAGACCATGGCTGCGGTCGTGGTATGCTGGACAGAACGATGAGAGCGTTCGTTGTCGCAGGAGTCGTGGTTGGGCTGGGGTTGGGCGCCTGCACGCTCAGCTCGAACCTGGACGACCTGAAGGGCGCTCCCGACGCGGGCGTCGGCGGCGGTGCGGGCGCCACCACCGGCGGCACCTCGGGCAGCAGCGGCTCTGGCGGAACCTGGCCTGGTGGCAACGGTGGCAGCAGCGGAAGCGGCGCGAGCGGCGGCACCCCCAGCGGCGGCGGCGTAGGCGGCGTCGCAAGCAGCTGCACGGGCTGCGGCGAGTCGAGCTGCGACTGCGTGCCCACGATCCCCAGCGGTTGGACGGCGGCCCGCGTATTGGAAACCACAGACGGGTCGAGCGCCCCGTGCCCCCCGGGATATGGCTCGCAGTTGGATCTCGGAACCGGAGTCATCGACCCGGGGTGCGGAGCATGCACCTGCGGAGCCGCGAGCGGAGGCTGCGCGGTCAAATACACATGGTGGAGCGTGAACGTCTGCGGCGGCACGATCAAGACGGGAACGGTTGCTATTCCTGGCTCGTGCATCTCCATGCCAACCCCTTCGACCGCTGCCGTTACCCTCACCTCGTCGGCCCAAACTGGCAGCTGTCCAGCGAGTAGCACGCCCAAACCGGCAAGCTTCAAGGTCACCGCGACAGTCTGTCAGCTCACGGACGCCGCTCAGGCGTGTGGGGCTGGCGCTTGCGTGGCTTCCGCTGTGTTCCCCTACCCGCCGAAGGCCTGCGTCGTCTCGAACGGCAGCTCCGATGTGGCATGCCCCGCGGAGTACCCAGTGCAGTACAAGTACGCCACGGGCCTCAGCGACTCTCGTACGTGTGTGGGCTGCAGCTGCGATGCGCCTTCCGGGACGTGTAGCGGTGCGCAAGTGTCCACCTGCAACGCTGCCGGTTGCGGCGGCTCTTGCTCCTCGACAAACCTGGGTTGGTGCTTGCCCGACCGACAGTCCGTGCGCATCGACTCCGTTGGGACCCAAGGCCCCTGCTCGCCGAGTGGCACCGCGACGACGACCGGGTCGGTTACCCTTTCGGGAAATCGCACCGTGTGCTGTGTGCAGTGATACGGTCGCGAGGGCGAGTACAATCCGACCGTGAAAGCGCGAGTGCTCGACATCCATGGCAACCGGTCCCCGCACACCGCTTGTGCGGCGGTCGTCAGCCGAGCAAGCGGAGTTTTGGCCCGAGCTCTACCGCGATGGGGTTTGCGGGCTCGAAGTGTTCACCGTCCATGAACCAGGGGATCGGCGCCAGGGGCTCGATTCGCACCTTTCGTACGAGGCGCCGCTCTTGGCGCGGTGCGTTCATTTCCCCACCAAGGGTCATTCTGGAAAACGCGCCCAGGAGTTCGCCGACGGTGAGGGTGGCGAACAGGGCCTCGAACTGGTCAGCTGCACCACTTGCCGATGGCGTCATGTTCAGCTTGAGCCCGTTTTGAGTGATCGTCGACAGATACGCGAAATTGAAGCCATCGAGGGGGAGTGGCGTGTCGTCGTAGTGGATCGTCGCGGGCACGTTGTCGAGGAAGCGCAGGATGGCCGGGTGGCGGAGGATGAGTCCTTTCAAGAGTTTCAAGGTCACCACCAAGGGCCATATCCCGTCGACGGGATGTGATTCGTAGAACGCGGATGCGTTGCGCAGATAGCCCACGGCGAAGCTGAAGCCCATGCGCCCATTGACGCGAAGCGTGTTTCTTTCCATCGCCGTGGGTGCGGCTCCGCTGAGGACTTCCGCGAGACGCTGCAGTCGCGCCACGGGCCGCGCTGAGAGCTGCAGTTCCGTCAGCAACGCGTTCGATGTCCCGCCGCCGATCGGGAAGACGGTCGGAAGCCCTGCGCCAGCACTCGCAAACTCAGAGCAAACGCGAAGCACAGTCCCGTCGCCACCCAGAACTGCCACTGTGCGCACCCCGGAGGCACAGAGACGCCGCACCAGCGCACCCAGGTGGTCGAGGTCCTGCGTGACGGTCACAAGGTCGCTATCGCCGAGGATCCTGGCCGGCTCACCCGGATCGAGCCGCTTGTTACGCAAGAACCCGGCGTTGGGATTCACGATGACGTGATACGGCTTCACGTTTGCTGACCCGCTGCAAGAGTGTGTGTCTTCATGTGTTTACGACCGATGGAGAACTCAGGGCTGCACTACACCCGCCGTCGCAGTCGTCAGCGCCGGGATGTCTGCGCCCGGATCGCTGCCATCCGTCGCGGATCCCTTGAACTTGCCGCCGGCTCCGAGGGCGAAGTTCGCATCGAAGGCCACTTCCGCCGCCGTCGCCGGTACCGAATTGTCAGGCGGGTAGTTCGGCGCCGTCGCTGGTCCGCCGAACAGCACGTTCTTCTTCATGCTGTAGGACGACAAGTAGTAGTCGAGGGGTTTCTGACCCTCGCCCTGTCCCGATCCAGAAATGCCATACTGCCCACGAGCCACGACGTTGTTGCTGAAGACGAAGTTCGTTCCGTACGGCGTGCTGTCGCCTAGGAACAAGGTCGCGCCGTCGGCGGCAGCCAGCGTATTGTGGTCGAGCTTGATGTCCTTGCCGCCGCCTGCTCCATACACGAACTGAAAGCCGCGTCCGGTTCCGCCGTGGGCGCCCGAATCGATGTCCTCGATCAGGTTGTGGGCCACGAGCAGGCGCGCCGTTTCTTGGGACGTGTGGTTGTTGTCACTCGCCGAGATGTTCACGCCCGAACCGGCGTGGCGGATGATGTTGTGGGAGAAGGTGACGTCTTCGACGCTCGACCAAGGTGCGGAGCCGTCTTGGTTTCGAACCGTGAACAGAACGGCGAATCCAGATTGCCCGTCGGCCCAGCTGTGTTCCATCACGTTGCCGGCAACGACGACCCGACGCGCGTTCTTGAGCTCGAACAGGTTCTTGACGTTCCAGCCGCCGCCCTTCCAAGCTAGGTCTTTCTTGAAATGGTTGCGGCAAATGTAGATGTCGCTCGGAACCAGATCCGGGATCCCGGGATCTGCACCGCCAAACATCACGTTTTCCGATGCCCCCTCCAAGTAGTTGTTCTGAATCACGAACGGCCCGGACCCGTCCCAGCCAATGACGGCCTGAGAGTCGGCGCCTTTCTCGCGAAAGCCGGACACGTAGGAGTCCACCACCGCGGACGAAGCGGAATTGAGGCTCACCCCGCGGCGGCCCCCAACAGGATCCGCGTGAATGTAACAACGGTCCACGATCAGATCGTGCGGCAGATCGGCACTCGTCTTCGCGCCGCCGGGCGCCCCGAAGCTCACCAAGGAGTTGATGTACTCCCCGGACTCGGGAGTGATCTCCAAGCCGACGAGGCGGTAGTGGTGCGCCCCCTTCTCCGTGCTGACCACGCTCGATCCCTTGGCCACGAGCTTGGCCATCTTCGCACTCAGCGCCGGTGACACTCGAGTGCCTGGCGCCACGAACTGAGCGTCCGGGGTTGCCGTGCGGATCACGATCACCCCCGTGCCTGTCTTGGCCTTCAACGTGAACGGCCCGGTAAACGTCGCACCTGCCTCCAGCTCCAGGGTATCGCCCGGCTGCGCGGTATCGATCGCCGCCTGCAGACTCGCGCCGCTTGCAACGGAAAGCACTGAACCCGACTGTGTGGGGTACGACACATCCACCGTGGCCTGAGGCAACGCCTGTTTGATGTCCGGATCGGAACTGACTGACGGGCAGCCCGGTGCCGGTGCCACGCCACCCGTGCCCGCTGCGCCTCCGGTTGCCCCGCCGCTACCACCGCCGACACCACCCTGAGCGCCGGTGCCCCCGGCGCCGGACGTAGCTCCGGTGCCAGCACCACCTGTGCCCGCGCCACCCCCACTGCCTCCCGAACTATCGTCGCTGCCACAACCCGCAAGCAAGAGCACCCCAAGCGCCAACCAGCGCACCGATTGTCCGACCCTCATGCCCACAGTCTTGATCGCTCTCGCGCGAGATGCGAGCGCTGTCGTGCTCCTGAGTCAGCAGCAGGGGTTGCCGATGCAGTCGCCGGAGCAGAAGGCGCCACCACAGCACACCGAGCTGCCGTAGGGAATGCACTCAGATGGGCAGCCTGGAGGTGTGTAGCCACCGCAGGGCCAAACGCAGCCGGAGCCGGTGGAGTTGCTGATACAGAACTTCCCGGACGGCACTTGTTGCTGTAGCTGCAGTACTCCGCGCCCGATGGTAGCCCACCGTTGACCAAACACTGCGCTGGCCTTGCCACATTCGCTGACACACGTGGCGATGTCCGACAATCCGTCCAGTCCCGTGGTGACGGTGAAGTCAGTCACGCGGTGTAGGACGGCGCGCCGCAGGAGCTCAGCAGGAAGAAGCGACAAGGTCCCGTCAGATCGCGCGTCAGCGCCTCGCGGGCAGCCTGGGCAGTGTCGGACAAATCCACCTCGGCGAACGGTCGCTCTCGTTCGCTAACCAATTCAAGCCAACCCGCTAGTCCCTCCGGATGCGGCGCGCCACTCTGCACAGCAATGGGTTGCGCCTGATTGTCTGGGTCGATGGCGCCCTGCGCCCGGCCGATGAAGAAGGGCAAGCCCTTCACCGCGCGCTTCTGCACGACACCAAAACCAAGCCCACCGGACCAGCTCGGTCCAGTTCCGGTGACGTAGCAGCGGTTCGGTCCGTCCAGCGGGCGACCTAGGATGTCGCCCGCCTGCGTCCAGAAACTATCCGGAATGCCATCTGCGTGCTTAACGGCGGCAGCGATGTCGTCACGCGAGACGTTGCCCATCGGTCCGTTCTGCGCACTGACTGTCATGAGCAGCCGCCCCACCACTAGCGCACAATGTTTCGGCCCCGCTTTTGTCATGTCCGCGACTGGCACCGCAACGAGTTTGAGCGGGTTCGCCTCGGGAAAGTCGTTGGTCAACGCGATCAGGCGGTCGAGCCGGTCAGCGTCGATGTCGAAAGGCTCAAGCGCCCGCCCGGCCATGAGCGTCGTCTGGCAGTCTTGGTAGTAGAAGTTCAGCATGGTGCGGTCCTTGCGATCTAGCGCTCAGTTCACGGCCAAGTGCTAGGGGAAAAACGGGCGCGGGAGCTTCAGTGCAGCTGCGACACGGGGCCAAAGGCGGGCAAAACGTTCTCGGCGACCGCGTGCGCCGGCGAGTCGCTGGCGATCGACGAGTGCACGTAAGAGGTCGTGTGCGGTTGTGGCGTCGTGCGCCTCTCTGTACCCAATGGGATTGCTATTAGTTGACGTTTATGTTAACTAAATGTTGATGAAGCCCACGCCCCCTGGATGGCCCCGCATTTCCACCGGAATCTGGTACGACGACCCGCCCGCGGCGATCGACTGGCTTTGCCGTGCGTTCGGATTTGAAGTGCAACTCAAGGTCGAAGGTGAAGATGGGCGGATCGAGCATTCCGAACTCGTGTTTGGCGGCGGGCTCGTCATGGTCGGCGGCGAGAAGCACGAGAAGATGCCTTTCTGCAAGCCGCCCTCGAAGGCCAGCGGTGCCAACACGCAGAACATGATGGTCTTTGTCGACGACGTCGAAGCGCACTGCGCGCAGGCGCGCGCCGCGGGTGCCATCATCACCCGTGAGCCGGAGACCCACGACTACGGCGACGACTACTGGGTCGACCGCACGTACGAATGTCGCGATATCGGAGGCCACCACTGGTGGTTCACGCAGCGGCTCCGCACTCGTGGCAGGGACGCGTGAACCACGCACTCTTGGATGGAGCCTTCACTGCGCTCGCCGATCCGACCCGGCGTGCGGCGGTAGAGATCCTTCGGAAGGGGCCCCGACGCGCCGGTGATCTGGCTCGGCAACTCGGCTCGACTCCAGCCGGTCTCAGTCGACATCTTCGTGTCCTGCGCGAAAGCGGCCTCGTTGCCCAAGAAGTCTCGAGCGAAGACGCCCGCGTGCGATTTCTGCGCCTTGAGCGCAAGCCCTTCGATGCACTTCGCCATTGGGTTGAAGACGTTGAAACCTTCTGGAGTGGCCAGTTGGCGTCGTTCAGGGTGCATGCCGAGAAGACGCGCGGAAACCACGGGCAGTGAGCGCAACCTCGGGCGATTCAGCGGCAGCAAGCGTGTACGTGGCCGTTTCAGTGCAAGATGCCTTCGAGGTGTTCACCGGAGAAATCGATCTGTGGTGGCGCGGAGGCCTGAAATTCCGAATCGCTGGCGCCAGACCGGGGCGCTTGAACTTCGAGCAACGACTTGGGGGACGGCTTTTTGAGACCGTGCAGTTCGCCGACGGCGAACGCACTTTCGAGGTCGGATCGGTCGTTGTGTGGGAGCCTCCGCTCCGCGTCGCTCTGGAGTGGCGGAACGTCAACTTCAAGCCCCACGAGAAGACGCTCGTTGAGGTAACCTTCACGCCGTCCGGACCCGGCACGATGGTACGCGTGGAACATCGTGGGTGGAGCACACTTCCCGACGGACATCCGGCGCGCCACGGGTTGGTCGATGCCGCGTTTTCGAGAATGATCGGCATGTGGTGGGGCGACCTGCTCGCATCGCTCCGTGAGCATGTTTCGACACGGCATGCGCCGACCGAACCGTGAGGCGGAACCCGAACGAATGGCGACCTATCCAAATCGATGGCAGACGGGGTCCGCGCTTCCAGATGGCATCCAGGCGTGGCTGCGGGTCGGTCAGGGGGAGGCGGCGAAACTGTCGCGCAACCAGCGGTGGGCCGGGTCGTCGTCGTAGCGTCGGTGCCACACCAGTTCGAGATCGAAGCCAGTGAGAGGCACAGGTGGGCGTCGAATCACCAGGTCGAGATCTGCGGCCAGCTGGCGAGCAACGCGTTCCGGCAGTGTCAGGACGTAGTCCGTGCCTGCGACGAGGCGCGGTGCTGCAAAGAAGGAGGCGACCGTGCGGGCGACCCGTCGGCTGGTTCCTTCGCGCTCGAGGAATTCGTCGACGACGCCGCGCGGCCCGCCCCGGGGTGATACGAGAACATGACTGAGGGAAGCGTAGCGTTCGAGGGTCAGCTTGCGCTTGAGGGCAGGGTGCCCGCGGCGCAGCACGCACACAAACTCCTCGTGGAGTAGCGAGCGGCGCCTGATGTCATCGGGCAGAGTGAAAAACACCCCGAGCGCCAGTTCGTAGTCGTTGGCGCGCAGTCGCTCGGCGGCGTCAGCGCCGAGGACTTGCGACTGAAGGGTGACGCCCGGAGCCGTCCGGCTCAAGGCGTCGCTGATCGGACCGAGGGCGATCAACTCGGCGTAGTCGGTCGCTGCGATGCGAAAGGTGCGTTGCAGTTGCTCGGGGATGAGCGTTTCCTCGAAGCGCAGGGCGCCGGTCAGCTCCTCGAGGGCGCGATGCACCCTGGGACGGATCCCCTCGGCACGCGGGGTGAGTACCAGCTGCCGTCCGGCGCGCACCAGTAGTGGGTCGGCAAGGGCGTCGCGTAGCCGAGACAGGGCGTGACTCACCGCCGATGGACTCAGGGACACCCGGGCGGCGGCCTTCTTCACGCTGCGTGTCTCCAGCAGTGCGTCCAGGACCACCAGGAGATTCAGGTCAAAGCTCGATAACTGCACGGTGTGCATCTTTATACTGCGGATGTTGCACTTGCTACAACTGCCGACCGGGCTCAGTTTAGGCCCATGACAACGACAACACTCATCACGGGAGCAACAGGAACAATTGGCAACCAGGTTGCCCGGGAGCTGCTGAAACGCGGCGGACTGACCGTACGCGTCGGGACGCGTCAGCCCGAAGCCGCTGCGGATCTACAGCGGATCGGCGCTGAAGTGGTTCGGCTCGACTTGGACGCAGCGGACACCCTCGCGGAGGCTTTCGCGGGCGTCGACCGCGTCTTTCTGGTCGGCCCGCAGAGCAGCCAAGACTTCGGCGAGCGCGTTGGCGCCGTGGTCGCGGCTGCTAAGCAGGCGAACATCAAGTTCGTGCTTCGGCTCTCGGCGCTTGGCGCGGCCGTCGACAGTGGATTCATCATGGCTCGACAACACGGCGTCGCAGAGAAGCACGTCGCCGAGAGCAACATCCCGTGGTCGATCCTGCAACCGACGTTCTTTCAGGACAACCTGTTGAAGTTCCAGGGTCAGGCGATTGCGGGGCAAGGAGCGTTCTATGGGGCGTCCGGCGAGGGCAAGACCGCCTACGTCAGCTCGGCAGACATCGCTCGCTCTGCAGCGGCGATCCTACTAGACCCAGTCAAACACGCCGCCAAGCGCTACGTGCTCACAGGCCCTGAGGCAATCAGCGACGCTGAGCTGGCCAAGCTGGTGAGTGATGTGATCCGCAAAGCGGTCAACTACATCGACCTGCCGCCGGAAAAACTCGGCGCATCGATGCGCGAGCAAGGCATGCCAGATTGGATTGTCGAATCGATGCTCGCCCTCGAAGCCGTCAAAGCCAATGGGTACGCCGCAGACGTGTCAGCGGCAGTCGAGCAGATCACCGGGCGGGCGCCCGAAACCTACCGCTCATTCTTAGAGCGAAACCGTACGCGATTCGTGTGATAGGAGACTGCCATGCGCTACAAACTACTCGGAAATAGTGGGATCCGCGTCTCGGAGGTTTGCCTCGGGACGATGAGCTTCGGTGATGTCTGGGGATTCGGCGCCGATGAACAGGAAAGCGGGCGCATCATCAGCGCCTTCGCAGATGCCGGCGGCAACTTCCTCGACACCGCGAACAAGTATCACGAAGGTCAATCCGAACAGATCGTCGGCAAGCACATCGAAGGCGACCGGGATCGCTGGGTCGTTGCGACCAAGTACACGCTGTCTATGCGTGGCGACGACCCCAACGCCTCCGGCAATTCACGCAAGAACATGACAAGATCCGTGGAGGGGAGCCTGCGACGTTTGGGGACCGACTACATAGACCTGCTATGGGTCCACGCCTGGGACTTCACGACGCCGGTAGAAGAAGTGATGCGCGGCCTCGACGATCTCGTGCGTGCGGGCAAGGTGTTGTACCTCGGCATCTCCGACGCTCCGGCGTGGGTCGTGTCCCGGGCCAACACCATCGCCGAGCTGCGAGGCTGGACACCCTTCGTTGCCCAGCAAATGCAATACAGCTTGCTGGAGCGGACCATCGAGCGCGAGGCGCTACCCATGGCCGATGCTTTCGGCATGGCGACCACTGCCTGGGCGCCACTCGCTGCCGGAGTCCTCACCGGCAAACACACCCGCGGTGGCGGCAAGCCAGACACAAAGCGCAGCAACGATGACCGGCTCAACGAACACAACTTGAGCATTGCGCGCGTGGTCGACGAAATCGCCGACCAACTGGATCGAAGCTCGGCGCAGGTCGCGGTCAACTGGGTGCGTCAACGCGGCGACAAGCTCATTCCGATTGTGGGAGCGCGCAAAGTCGAACAGATCCAGGACGTGCTCACCTGCCTCGACTTTCGTCTCGACGAGGCGCATATGGCGAAGCTCAACGACGTCAGCCGGATCGAACTCGGATTCCCGCGCGAATTCCTCGGGGCGGATGCTATTCGCAACATCGTTTATGGCGATCTTGCGGCACAGATCGACTTGCCTCCGGGCGCGCAGAAGCCACGCTGACCCGTCGGGTTCGCCGGGCGGACGGGCATGAGGGGCAGGTGCACCCCAGACACCGGGAAGCAAGGGTTCCCGCGGGGAACCCTCAGCTCTCGTTCTTGCATCGCTTCGGTGTCGATTCCGCCAAATGTGCCGTGGCATGTTGCGTGCTTGCGTGTGGGTGATGAACAATGGATCTGACGTGCTTGCTCGTTTTGACCGACGCTTGAGGCTGTTGGCTTCCCTCGTCGCCTTTGGGTGCTGCTTGGTAGCGTCTGGCTGCGGTGGAGACGATGCTTCCGGGGCGAGCGGCAGCGGCGGAAGCATCAGCAGTGGCGGCACCGCAGGGAACGGAAGCGGAGGCTCTGCCGCTGCAGCGAGTGGGGGCGCGGCAGGTAGCGCTGGGACTTCCGGCAGCGCCGGCGGCAATACGGATGGCGGCACTCCGGATGGCAGCAGCTCGACAGCGGTCAACTTCAGCGTGTACGGGGCGTCCGGGGACGGCGCGAGCGACGACACCGCTCAGCTGCAAGCGGCTTTGGACGCGGAAGGCGATCTGATCGCGGCCCCTGGCGCGACCTTCCGGATCAGCGCGACGCTCAAGATCAACCAGGCGTTTGCGCACACCATCAACTGGAACGGTGCAACCGTGGTCACGACCGCGGCCCTGCAGCCCATGATCCTGATCGACAAGCGATCCAGCAATGGCGGCCTCACCACGATGCGAAGCCTGCTCGTCGACGGCAACAAGAAGGCCACCCACGGGGTCGATGTCAATTCCCGGGTCACCCTGACCAACGTGGACGCCACTGGGTTCAGGCAGCCTACGTCAAGTAGCCCGGCAGGCTTCCGCATCAACCTCTACGACGATCCGAACGCCCACGGGACCTGGAGCTTCGACGGCTGCGACGTGAACGACATCGTCGGTACGTCCAACGGTATTACGACGGACTCGCTGGGAGCGGCGAATGGGTACCTGATCTATTGGAAGGCCGTACCGAAGACCAAGATCACACTGGACGTGAAGAACGCTACCGTGCGCGACTGTTGGGGCGAGGATGCGCAGAACGTGGCGATCTTTTCCCCCGGCCTCGACATCAGCGGAAGCAGCAGCGGGACGGTCTGGACGAACATGACCTTTTTGGATTGGGAGCGCCGCGCGATCAAGGGGTTTGCCGGCAACAACACCTTCAAGAAGTGCAGCTTCACCGATCCGGATCCCACTAACCCGAAGCTGTATTCGAGCAACAAGTCTGGGATGGTCGTGGTGGGCCCGGGAAGCGGAGCAACAGGCGCCGACAATCAAGTCTTCGAGAACTGCAGCTTCAATCAAGCGGGTTATGACGGGCGCGTGATCGTCTCCGACACCAACAACGTGTACTTCCGGAACTGCACTTGGACCGGCGGATCCGACCTTCTGTTCACTTCCTTCGGCGCGGGCGGCGTGGGCAAAGTCGAGGTGTGCTCGGGGACCTTTGGCAAGGGCTCGACGGTTGGGGACTACGGCGGGATCACGTACAAAGGAAACGACGTCATTTCACTGGACACCGACAACACCTATGTCGAAACGAACTACGTCACGGTGAGCCCCAGCTACTATCAGGAAGTCAATCTGAGCTGTGCTCCTTGAGTCACCGGCGCTTGATTGAGCATTTCCCTTGGAGGTTTCTCGCCCGATAGCGGCGTGCTGGCAGCTCGAGTGGCGCGCTTTTGCGTGCCGGAACCTTTATACGCACGCCAACGGCGATCAACATGAACGGGCCCTTGCCCACGAGTCGAAGCAACGAGACGAGGGCGTGCCATCGGCTAGAAACTGGACCTGCTTGGGAGTCTCCCGCTGGGGAAGAGTCCTGCGGCGCGACCAACACAGGCAGAGTCACGGAAAGGGGGCTGCTGCAAAGTAAGTCCAAAAGATGCTCACCAGAGCGAGCGCGTTGCGGACATGGCCGAGCATGTCCCTCGAAATGCTCACGAATCCGCGCAAGTTGTCGGGATGGGTCGTGAGCCGTCACGCGCGTGTCGAATGCCGGCAAGCGCTCGGGACCCGAGCCCTTGGAGTTGCTCCGCGCTCGGCTCGAAAGCGGGATCCGAAAATTGATCTCTGCGGCCATTCCGCCTTGTTGCTCCAGTCCGTGCGTCCTCGGCCAGGGTGCCACGCGGGTCGACGACAACGTTCGTCGCTGCCTCCGGCCTCACGACTTCCCCCAAACCTGTCCTTGCCCGCCGCGCTGGCGCGGGTGACCCGGTTCTAGGGCTCGCCGCGCTCAGCTTTTCGTGCGCGCTCTCGGAGCATGAACAGATACAGCCCCTCCACCTTGTCGCGGGCCCAGGGGGTTCTGCGCAGAAACTTGAGGCTCGAAGAGATGCTCGGCTCGTGGGTGAGCAGCGAATGGCCACTTCTCGACCGAGCGCGGGCCACCCATAGTGGGCCACGAACTCGGTCACACCGCAGGCCACGTCACAGCTGCTGCTGGTATTCGCTGACCGCTGGGAACCGCGTCTGGATCGAAGCGAAAGGGTCGCCGCTCTTGCAGTGCAACGTTTCTTCTAGCGCGGCGGCCGTGGCGTAGTTCACGATCGCGCGACTGTCGGCCTGAGACAGCTGATCGGCCGGGCAATCGAACAAGGCGCCGGCCAGGTTGGCGTTCTTGATCTGATACTTTTGCGCGACTTGCAGGATATTCAGGCCGCTCGCGCTCTTCAGCCAGCATAGGTCGGAAGGAAACAGGTGACTGCCCTTGGCCAGCCCAAGCAGGCGCTTCTTCGTGGGTGAGGCAGCGTAGCCTTCGACCGTCTTGGAATACGCGACGACCTTGTCGGCCAGGCCGCCCATGACCAAAGTCGAACTCAGCTCACTGCCCGGCTGGGGGCCGCCGGCGGCCAAGGGCATGAGTACCTGCGCGTCGCCTCCACGATCGGCAACTGCACCGCCGCCGGCACTGTGCCCCGCCATGCCGATGCGCGCCGTGTCGAGCGCGCCGTCCAAGAACGCCAGCTCCTGCGTCGTGCCAGCGACCGCGCCGAGCAGCGCGTCGAGGTCGCCCTTCAAGTCCCGCGCCAGCTTAAAGTCGAGCATGTCGCCCAGGTACAGCCCGGGATGATCCGCCGCCACGACGACGAAACCGCGGCTGGCCCAGTGCTCCATCTGCGTCAGCGACTGGGTCCGGAAAGCGGCGGTGCCATGCACGAAGACCACGACCGGATACGGACCGCGCGCGGCATCCACCGGCAGATCGGAGAAGCTCGTCGAGAGTTGCAGCGGGTTCTCCGAGTCGGGGATCTTGCTCTGCTCGGAAGCCGGCAACCAAGCTCGGATATCGTATGTCTTAGCGGATTTGCCTGCGTCGCTCCCGAGCGCCGCGGGGTACCACACCTCGGTCGTCAGCTTGCCGACCTGCAGTGTGCGCGCTCCCACCGGCCACGGCCCGCGCGCCGCGAAGTCGGCGCCCGGGTCGAGCAGCACGACGCTGGCGTTGCAGCCTTCGACTTCCGTTGGCGCGCCGCCGCCACCACTCGCGCCGCCGCCACCACTTGAGCCGCCGCCACCGCTCGCGCCGCCGCCACCGCTCGCGCCGCCACTGCCACCTGCGCCCGCTGCCCCCGCGTCGTCCGAGCCCCCGCAGCCGGCCACGCCGAAAAGCAACCCGACCAATCCGCCGACGATGAGCATGCGCATGACGCGAAAAGTATAGCAGGCGCGGCGGGCATGCCGAGACTCAGTTCTCGTCGGCGAAGGCTTCCGCAGCAAGCTGGTTGGCCCCGGCAGCGGGTGCCGGGCGAGAATTAGCGGCTCACCAGATCTTTGAGCGCCTTCAGGGCCGTTGCGCGGACCTTCTTGCTCGCCGGCTTTAGGGGTTGCCCCCATCTGTGCGTCCTCGGCCACTGCGCGTCGCAGTCGACGAATATCTGCGTCGCTGCCTCCGGCCGCACGCCTTCCCCCAAACCTCGCCCGCCGCGCTGGCGCGGGTGCGCGTGGGTTGGCGCGCTGCGCGTAAGTGCGCGCCGCGTCACGCCTCCTGCGACCGAAGGGAACCCCTCGGGGGCGCATGGGTGGGCGTAGCCCGCCAGCCAATCCGGGACCTCGGAGGTGTTGTGCAAAGGCCCGCGCAAAGTTTGTCTCGTCGTCGTCAGCTTCAAGAGCGCGCTCGCGGTATGCGCGCGTCGCCCTCGCGGCTGGAGCAGGTGCTGTTTGGCGCCATTCGCGGCAGGCGGCTTGGGGTGCACGTGAAGCGCCAGGTCGTGCTCGGTCGCTTCATTTCGGACTTCGTCGTCGCGTCGCATCGCTTGGTCATCGAAGTGGATGGCCCGCAGCATGCGCTGCGGCGTACTGCTGACGCGCGTCGGGACCGGGCGCCGCAGCGGCGGGGTTATCGCGTGATCCGCGCCAGCGACGCCAGCGCGGATGACGTCCGGGTTCGATGACGTACTTTCGCGTATTCGCGCTGCCCTTGAGGCGTGAAAGGCGCTGCGTAGAACGTCGTTATTCACCAGATTGCTCGCGCGGCGCCCAGCGCGAGAAGCGACGCACAGGGCCGCCAATCGCCGCTCGGGTGGGCCTGGGCGGTTGCCCGCCCAGGCCTCCCACAGATCCGGAC
>CALMUT010000029.1 GCA_937872925.1 uncultured Myxococcales bacterium
CGAGGCCGGGCCGGGGGGGCTCCCCCCCGGGGGGCCGGCGGCGGGCCGGATCATCGGCTCCCGGCCGGGGAGGACGGGGCAGCCAGATAGAACCCACCCGCCGTGATCGCCGCCGCCGCGCCAACACTCACCCCGATCCATCCCAGGGTCTTGCCGACGCCCTGCGCCGGTGGTTGCGGTGCCGGCGTTAGGTTCGTGGGAGCCAGCACTTCTCCGAACGCCACGCTGAGTTTCTGCACTTGTCCCGCCTTTGCTTGGACCTGCAGGCTCTGACGTTTGCCGCCGGGCCCACGTGCGAAAATTGAGACCAGGCCCGGCTGCACGATGATCTCAGCTGGCGTTGGCGCGTCTTTCACGGCCCCCACACTCACTACTGTGCCTGGTGGGCCGGTCAACTTTAGAAACGAAAGCTTAGGCAGGAGCGCGGCGAGGCGGCTGGTCGCTTGTTCCTTCTGCTTCAGATCGAGTTGGCCGAGATCCAGCGCTTCTTCGTAGGCTCGTGCAGCCTGCAGCAAGCTTCCGTCGGATTCCCAGCACTGTGCCGCCGCGTAGATGGCCGCGCTATGCGGGTTGCGCCGATGCGCTTCCGCAAAGGCCTTGGCGCATTCCGCATAGTCCTGTCGTTGTGCAGCCGCCGCCCCCGCTTCGAAGAACAACTTCGCTGCGTCCTTGTCCTGCGCCGCCCCAGACGCAGAGACGACGAAGCACAGCGCCGCCACTCGCCGCGCGGTGCGTCGTGGTTTTGGCCCCCGCCTCATCGACAGCATTGTCACGAGTGTACGTGAGATGCGGCAGCAGCGAAACAGGGCAGCAATACGTCAACTTTCCACGGCGTCTCCCCGCGCGAACGCTTGCGCCCAGACTCCATCATCCCGAGGCGCAGCGCGCGCGGCCACTTCGAGTGGCGCCAAGGCTTCGTCGAAACGCCAGACCTGCGCCAACGCTTGGCCGCGCCCAAGGTGTGATCGAAGGCCACGCTCTGAAACTGATGCGTCGCGTGGGCACTCACCTCCGCGCCGCTTCCGTCCAGGATTGCCGCCCGGAGCTTGTGAGCGTCCCGCTCCTGTCGCCGCTCGTGCTCTGCGCCCGACGTCGCGACCCATTGGTCGTCTTCGGAGGCGACGCGGACATCGAGCCAGGTGTCCTGAACATCGCGCACGCCGCCGGGAAAGTGATGTCCCACCCGGAGATTCTCGACCACCACGTCGAGAACGACCGGTTGATCCCCCGCGAGTGCGAGTTCGAGTTCGGGCAAGAGCGCTCGTTGCTCGCCAACCGTGACTGCCGCAATGTCCAGTCGCGCGGCACCGACGAGCATTTGCTCCACCTCTGCCAGTCGCTCCGCGTCGCCGCGCATGGCTTGCAACCAGGTGTGGCCACCTGGAAAGAAGTGGGAGGCAACCCGCCCGTTCTTTGCGGCGGGATCGCTGGAGCGTACCCGTGGCATGTGGCAGCCCGCACAGGTCTTTTGTTCCACGTCGTCCAGCACGACGTTCTCGTTGAAATTGAAAGCTCGGCCGCGTGATCTTTAGCGTGCTGGAAGCGAGCGGGATTTGTCCCTCCACGGCCAGCAGGATGTAGAGCGGCTCACCGGAATGCTGCAACAGGGCCCAGCACGCTTGCTTGACGCGGCGGGCAAACTTCGTGGGTTCTTCCATGTCGTTCCGTCGCCGTCCGGGGTTCACTCCGGCGACGAACGTGGAACCGGTATCCATGCGCTCACGTCGAATGTCTGAATGACCTTGGTTCCACAAGCGGTGGAGGCACCGTGCACGATTTCCTGGACTACGCGAGGGGACATGCTCGCACGCTCGGGTTTCAAGTAAACGTCGAGCGCGTCGGTTCCCTTGGGGCTCACGTCGAAGTCGGCGCGCGTCAGTCGCTCCGTGACGCAGGCGCGCTCACCAAGACCCGTTGCTCTGATGCGATACGCGAGGCCGCCAGCAGCGCTCTGGCGGTCGGCGGCCTTGGCGCGGTCGTGTATACGTACCGCGTAGGTCACGCCACCAGCGATCGCGAGCGAAACCGCCAGGTAGATCAGATTCCACCGTCGCCTGTCCTTGGGCGTGTCCGATGGGTTGAACAACGGAATCCGCATGCTTTTGGAGGCCTACCGCATCCGAATGCTCGCCGGTACAGGTGCGCGCTCACCGCGCTCACCCCGCCAGTGGGAGGGCTGCGACGAACTGCGCTACAATGGGCGGAATGCGTTTTCGCTGCATTGCCGCCGCGTTGGTAGGAACTCTGCTGGTCGCCTGTCCGGGCGCGACGGCGGAGAAACCCAAGGACCATGCGTTCACGCGCCAGCGCACGGACACCATGGATCTGGTCGTCAGCCTCGATTGGGACTGGCGCAAGGACAGCCAGTGGAACCGCCAGATGCTCGAGGCGACGTTCCAGCGCTTTGGCCAGAAGGCCGCGGGCATGACCGAGGGTCGGGTTCGGATCTGCAACCTCTACGTCTTTCCCAATCGCGAGCAGTGGCAGAAGTCCGACATCCGCGTGCATCGCGTCGCCGAAGGCGAGAAGCCCGGGCGAGCAGGTTCGGTCGCTGGAGGGCTGGGCAAGGCGAACGCCTGGATCAACGCGACTACTGGCTACTACGGAGCGGGCGAGTTCGAAGCGCGCGCGCTGGATTTTCGGCTCTCGAATACGCTCACGCACGAACTCGGCCACTACGCCTTTGGGCTACTCGACGAGTACCACGAGAGGGACGTGAAGAAGCAGGCCACCGACGTCGGCGTGCCGCGCGTCACCGACGTGACGCTGGACACGATCATGGGACGGTCTCAAGACTTCGACGCCGTCAGCACCCCGGCGGACTACAGCAAGCTGGTCGACGGCAAGAATCCCCGTGAGCACACGGCGCAGTACCGCGCCTGGGGCATGTCGGGTTGGGAGTTCCTGACGGTCGAGGAGGGCAAGCTGGCCAAGAGCTTGGGCCTCAAGGCGGGTCGTGAGCGGATCAAGTGGGCACCGCTGGGGGGCAGCGCCATGCCCGACAATCCCTTGGGCAATGCTCCTCCTGGATGGGACGCCTGCTTTGGCATCCATTTCATGGTGGGTAAGTCCATCGCTCTGATCCTGGACGATTCGGGCAGCACGCTGCAGAACCCGGGCAGCCCCAATACCCCCACCGATCGCGAGATCATTCTCCAGGAAGGCGTCGCTTTCGTCCGCACCCTCGAGGCCGGGGATCGCCTTCAGATCTGGGGGCACAGCGATCCCATTTTTCCCTTGTCGGTGATCGAGAGCGACGCACCCGATGGTCCCGTCAAGCAGCAAGCAATCGCGGCGATTCAGGCACACAGCGTCGAGGGCCCACGGGGCTACTACGTGACCTTGGCCAAAGCCGTGGGTGCCCTCCTCGACAAGGACGACGCTCGCGTGCACTTTGGCGAGCGCCGCTACGCGTTGGTGATCAGTGACGCCGACCGAGAGAACGGCATTTCCGCTGAGATCACCGGTGTGCTGAAACCCCTGGGCATGCCTGTCTATGGCCTGGCCATTTCCGGTGCCGGGGACATCAGCGGTTTGGCATCGACAACCAGCCAGACTCAGGGGCGCACCTGGCGCTATCCGGGGACCAAGGGCGACCGACTGTACGCGAACATCGCTGAGGATCTCGTTCCCCGCGAGGTCTTGGGATTCCAGGGCTTCGAGGATCTGGGGTTGGACCAGGACTCACCTCTGTCGGTTCACGTCTCCGAGCTGGACCAGGAGGTGCGCTTCCTGGCGGGATGGAACGTGGGCGACACCACCAGCTTCCGCGTCACGGGGCCGGACGGCAAGGAGTTGGACCCCCAGGCGTTGCCCGCGAACGTGTCCTACGTGCATGAAGGCGAGGAAGTCTTCTATCGCGTCACCAAGCCGGCGCCCGGGATCTGGACCACCAGCGTTTCGCAGAGTGTGCAGAGCCCCTTTCACGTGGCGTATCAGCGGGCGTCCGTGGTGTCGCCGGTGGAGGTTTCGCTGGGCGTGCAGGGCGAAGGCTATCCCGAGCCCGTCCGGCTCACGGCGCGGGTGGCCGCACCCGATCCCGTGATCGGCGCCAGCGTGGTGGCAGAGTTCACCGTGCCCGCGGGGGCCATGGCGGTTCCAGACCAGGTGTTGCGCGATGACGGTGGAGGCGCCGACGCGACGAAGGACGACGGTGTGTATACGGGTGTGTTGCCCAGCACGCTCAAGGGCGACTACCCGATCGTGGTGAGCGTCAAGGCGGAGGCTGGCGTCGCTCAGCTACTTCCCGGCGGCGAACTGCCTCTTGACGAACCGGAGGCGGAGCCGCTGATCCCGAAGCCGGTTCCGAGCTTCGAGCGTACCGCGGAGATCACCTACGTCGAGGGTTACGTCGTCGAGCAACCAACCTCGCAGGACCTTGCCGATGGACTGCCTGCGGGCGGCGGGGCGTGGGGCGACGTGACCCCGGACCATCCCAAGCTCTGGTACGAGCTGAATCCCAACCCTGGGCAGCGGCTGTACTTGATGACCAGCGGGCTGTGGGCCACGGATGGTGGTCGCATGGTCACGCGGCTCCAGATCCTCGACAGTGACGGAGTCACGGTGCTCGCAGAAAGCCAGGACTTCGAGGGACAGGGGATCAGTTGGCTGTCTTGGAAGGCGCCTGGAAGTGGTCCCTACTGGGTCACCGTCGAGCACGCGTCGGGAGGCAGCGGGCGTTTCCTGCTCAGCTCCTCCCGCTTCGACCAGCGGCCTGGCATCGATCATGGCGCCAAGTCGAAACACGACTCGGGAGACTCCGGATTGTGCACACTGACGGTGCAGCGGTTGGGCCATGCCGGGAGGGCTTCCGGGCTGGGGCTGCTGCTGGTGGGCGGCTTGGCGGCCTGGCGCCGCCGCCGCCGAGACGCGTCTCGTCCGCGTTTGCCCAGCACTGTCGCAGCTTCGACGGGCTGCGCCGCGCCTCCCAAGAGCTGAGCAAGGTGCAGGGTGCGGACGCCCTCGCTGGAATGGCGACGCGCTTGACGCTTGTTGTGAGAACGCACAGCCTGAATCCGATGACGGGTAACGGATGCCAGATCGCCCTGTTGCTGGCCGGGGCCTGGTGGGCAGCCGCTTGCGGCCCTTCGAACTTGGCACGCCCAGGGTCTCAGCCTCCAGCAACTCCCAGCACCGTCACGGCACCGCCCGGCCCCCCCGCGCCGTCGTCGCCGCCAGCCCCGCCGCTGCCCGAGCAGGCGTGTCAAGCTGGAGAACTCGGCCAGTGTCGCATGTGGGGTGAGCTGCTGTATCGACAGGCCGCACGCGATACAAGTCTCGAGCAGCACTTGCTCGACCAGGCCCACCAGGCCTTCGAACGTGAATGCCAAACGAGGGGCCTCTCCGACGAAGTCCTCGGGCATCGTGAGGATCGAGTCGTCGCGGACACTTTGGAGAACCGCGCGGCCGAGCGAGAAGCCAGGGAGTTTGGCATGACCCAGCTCCGGACCCAGGTGGTCATGAACACCAGCCCGGCGCTGCGCGCCTATCTGGACAAGACGCATAGCAGGCACGCCGGTTGCGTACGCGAACTGGTCCGGGTCGCGGAGGGCAGCGACGACGCAGCCGGCCCCAGCACCCCCGTGACGCTGGCGAAAGCCCCGCGTGGTCAGCTGCGCTTGGGCGCCGCGGTGACTTCCAAGCCGATCGAGGAGGGCGCCATCGAGAGAGCGACCGAGCCGCTCCGCCCGCTCTGGCTGCGTTGCTACGCGGACGGCCAGGCGCGGAATGCCGAGCTGACCGGCCGCGTCGCGCTGCACCTGGTCGTCGATCGCTCCGGCGCGCCCTTCATTGTGAAGAACGGCGGAAGCGACCTGCCCGACCCCGCGGTCACCCGCTGCATCCTGGTGCAGGCGCACCAATTGCGGCTTCCCGTAGAGAGCACGACGAGTCTGATTCTTCCGTTGATCCTGTCGCCTTCCGCGCCAGTGGGTGAGTAGTCCGTCAGGCGCATCGGAGTCGAGCCGGGTCGGGACTCGTCGTTGGGGCGCCTCGTGGGCATCCGTAGAGAACGGACAGCGCGACATGCCTCCGCGCGAAACACCGCCGGAAGAGCAGTTGGCCGTACCGAGGCGGATTTGCACAGTCGCGGAGACCGCGTCCGGATGCTCGGCGCGTTCTTCATGGTGTTCTATGCCACGTCGGGACAGGGTGGCGATCTCCGCGATGCGCTGGTGGCGACGCTGGTCGGCTGGGACGCTGCCCTGACGACTTCGACCCTCACGCCGCCCGCAACGCTGGATGAGCCCGCCCTTGCCGGCTGCTACTCTGCCGCGGCGCAGGGCATTTCCGTCGCTGGCGATCGTGCCGGCAAACCACTGCTTCGCCTGCTGCTTCCCCAAGAGCCGCCTGCTCGCCCACGCGCCTCCGACATCACCGACCAGCCCATCGCCGAAGTGCGTGGCATCAACATCCACGCAGCTCAGGTCGTGGACGGTCGCGACCGCCTCCGCGTCGAGCGACTCGCGAAGTACATCACGCGGCCACCAGTCGCGCAGGACCGCCTCGCGTGGCGCGCGGATGGTCGGCTCGAGCTCAGCTTCAAGAAGCCCTGGCGAGACGGCACGCGAGCCCTGTTCTCGAGCCCCACGACCTGATTGCGCGCTTGGTCTCGGCAGGCGCACCACTGCCCGAGCGCGCGGAGCGCCTGAGCAACTGAGCGTACGCGGGCGTGCCGCTCAGACGCGCCCCAAAACCCGAGCATCAGTTCCTTCACTCCAGCGGAGTTCGTTGAGGCACGCGCGAGCGGGGCAACGCGCCGGAGCGGTGGGCCAAGGCAATCGCCTCTTCTAGCCAGGCAAGGCGCTCAGCCGGAGTCGCGCGCAACGCGGCGGCTTGCTGCGCGTCGCGGACGCCTTCCCAGGAACACGACCACTCGTCGCGCTCGTCTGCTTCAGGGCTTTCCATGACGCTTCACAATGCCTTCCAGAGCCTGGATATCTTGAAGGTCCTGAGGCCGGCCGGCAAGTCGCTTCAATGCGATCAGGTCCTGGATCGACGCGATGCGAGCGTCAGTCCCACCAATATCGACCAGCACTGAACGCGACCATAGGTCTTCAAAGTCCATCGGGTGCTCGACAAACACATCGAGTTCCCGCATGGGGTTCTTCGGATCCCAGAAAGAGAACACGCGCATGCCCTTGTCGCGGATCCAGGCCGCACGACACACCGGATCCGCAAAATCCATCGCCGACACAGGGGGCCGAGGTCGGAGACCAAGATTCGTGAGCGCGTTCAGAATCCGCGTCAGGCCCGGCCGCTCGAACTCGACGATGATGTTGACATCCGCAGTCAATCGCGCATGGCCGTGCAAGACCGTAGCCATGCCGCCAACCACGACGTACCGGCCACCGCTCCCGTTGAGCGCTTGGAACAAGGGTTCGAAGAGCGCCACGGCGGGACACTAGACCGGTCGTCTGCGATGAGCAACGCCCGCGGTATGCACGAGATGGAGGAACTCAGCGCGGCGGCATGTTGCATCCGGCCCGGACCGAAGACGATCCGTCCATCAAGGTCGCTCGCCAAGCGTCGCCCGCCGCCGAAGGGCATGGCTTCTCGAGTTGCGCGCTCGGCCAATGACCGAGCATGGCGAGCACGGCAACCAGACAGCCGCAGCCGCGCCAGCGTCGTGGACCAAGTGAAGCAAAGCAAATTATGGGGCGAAGGCTCCCGGCTTTGCGGACCCAACGAAAGACGACTTGTCACTCTCGCCGTCTAGTTCGTTGATCGACAAAGGCACGGACACGGTGCACAAGTACGACTTCCTCGGAACGGCGCGGCCTCAGGGAGCGAAATTCGATCTGGGAGCGTTCGAGCGTTCGAGCAACTAGCGGCGGAACCTATGTTCTTGTCGTCCATGGCGGCAGATCCGGCGCCACCGTGTTTGGACGGGGGCACCATCGGAGTTGCCGGAGGACATGCAGGGAAGACTCCGGCACGCCGCGTCGTACAAGTGCTGCTCCGTTTCGGAGAATGCTTGTGCCAAAGTTTCGTTCATGCTGACGCGCAGCCTTTTCACGCTTGTCTTGCTGAGCGCATGCTCGGCGAATCCAGGCCAAGCCGTGCTGTCACAGCCCGCGAGCGCGCATGCCACGCCGACTGACGTCGCGAGCGATGCGCGGCGAGCGCCGCTGGACCTGGCGCGCGAGGCCGCGAAGCGAGGCGTGCTCGATGTTGCGTCACTGTACTACGCGCAGGTGCTAAAGGGCTCGCCAACGGCGGAGGTTCGGATCGAGCAACTTAGGACGCTGGCGCAAGCGTACGCGCCTGAAGCGACGAAGTTACTCCAGTCCGCAAGAAGCGAACTCGACGCGAGCGCCGTGCGCAGTATCGAGCGACTGATCAACGCAACCCCGTCGGAAGCGCCACCGAGCGCGGAATCTTTGCGAGAAGCTGCGACCGCATTTTTCGACAAGGACTACGCCCGCGCGATCACCATCCTGAGCCAATCTCGCGATCCGAGCGCGCTCGTGGCGCTGGGGCGCGTGCGACGAGCGAGCGGTGATGAAACGGGGGCCCGGCGTGAGTTCGCACGCGCGCGTGTGGCGGCGGGGGAGCGAAGCCTCAACTGGACGCCCACTCCCGTTGAGCCGCCAAGCTACAGCTACCTAGCGTGGCGTGGCCGTTACCTCACCGCGGTACGTCAGGCGGGTAAGCACCGTCCGCGTGGTTACACACCGGGGGACAGCACAACCTGGGTCGAGCAGTTCGAACAAACGGAAGCATCGCCGTGGTGGCGCGTTGCTTTGCCGGCAAACGTCGACGCCTTTTCGATGTCCTTCGATGGGCGTCACGTGGCCGTGGCCGCAGACAAAACGCTCCGGCTGATCGACGGATTTTCGGGGCAACGAGTGCGAGAATGGCCGCAGCCGCACGGCGTATTCGACCTGACATTCTCGGCGAAAGGCGACGGCGTAGCGGTTGCCACTGAGGGCGCGGTCGTCGAGTACGATCTTGTCGGCAAACAGCTCGCCCGCTTCCCCGTCGCGGGCAAAGCGCTCGGGACGATGCGCGTCTACACGGGTCCCGGCGCGTTTCATCAAGACAGCACGATCACCATAAAGGCACAGCCTCGCGTCGTGGCAATGTCGCCCGACGCCACTTGGCTCGCCGCCGGCGTGAGCGACGGCTCGGTACGACTTTGGAACAAGAAGTCGCGTGCGGCACGTCAACTCCTGCTACCAAAGGGAGAGCTCCGGCACTCACCCCTGGAGGGGCCGGCGCCACCGATTGCGTTGACGTTCACGCAGGACTCGCGCGCACTGCTCGTCGCGTATAAGAGTGGCGTTTTGGCTCGGTATCCAGTGCCGGCGGGGGTGGTCAGCATTGTCAGCCATGGAGTCTGTTCGCAGGTAGAGTTTAGCAAGGCGTGGCGCTTTGGATCGAAATCCGCCGCCAGCCCCGCACAGCTTTCCGACTGCGGCACCGCGGCGCACGCGGAGTGGTCCCGTGATGCTTCCAAGGTGTTCCTGGGTGGTGCGCTGAGCGCCAGCCGCGTGCGCAGCAGCCAAGGCGAGGAAATCTCCGCGTTTGCTGCACTCGGCAATCACATCACCGCGTTCGACGACACGGGCGCGCACTTCGCGTTGGCGGGCCACGGCGTCCGCGAGCACTGGGACGTGCAGAAGGGAGAACGCAAAGCGCTCGTGAGCGCGAACGATGTCACTCAGTTCCTGCACACGCTATCGCGGGATGGTCGCTACCTGCTCGTGAGCACGGCTCGGCCGCTGGCCTATCAAAGTGACGCTTCGCGACCGCAACTGCTTGTCCACGATACTCGGCTTCACACTCACCAAAGTTGGGGCGAAGTACGCGTCTTGTCGCTGGGCCGCGGGGACAACGTGCTGGTGCAAACAGCAGACGGCGTGGTGGAGCTTCGCTCGCTGGCGGGTGGGCGCGTGCGCATTGCCTCCCTTGGGCGCAAGGCAGATCCGGAAAGCTCGGCGCCACCGGCGGATTTCGACGAAAGCCAAGTCCTGCTCCAAAACGGTCGTGAGCTGGTGCGCTATTCGGCGAAGGACGGTCGGCGCCTGTCCGGCCGGGAGCTGACGCACGAGTATTGGGGGATCGAGATTGTATCCGCGCAGTATGCACTCTTGACTCGCGAGTCGGCTACAGACTTGGTGGAAATCGCGAGCGGCAGGGTGCTCAAGAAATTCGAGCAGCACGCAGAGGTGACGAGTTCGGTGGATGGGCGGTTGCTTGCGATCGCTGAGAATCGTTCGATCCGTGTCATGCGCGTACCGGACCTTCAGACCGTCGCTACGCTCCAGTTGACCGGAGCCGGATCTCGCGTGAGGGCTGTGCGCTTCAGCAGCAACGACGAGTTGCTCGTCCAGTCTCGCAGCCTCGGACCGCTCCAGCGCTGGCCCTTTCGCTCCGCAGCGAAGTTGATCGATACCGACGTGAACGTTTTGAGTTTGGGTCGCGTGCAGCGCGTCGGAAACACCCTACGGGTTTACGATCGCGGCGTCATGCTCCTCGATCGTGACTATCGCCGCACGGCGACGGCTCTTGCTACAGAGTCGGGCAGCTGGCTTGCGTTCTCCGCCGCGGGCGCGGTGGACGGTCCCATCGACGCACGTGCCGCAACGATTGTCGAACAGGGCGATGGACAGCCGGTGTTCGACGGCAACGCGGTTTGGGATCGGCTCGAAGTGCGCAACCTGCTCGAGTACGCAGCCCAAGGAAAGAACGCGGCGCCGCCACATCGGTGGCGTGCTTTGTTGTAAGTGACCACGCGCGACCAGGCAGCAATGGGCGCCGCGGCACTGGGATCGCGAGTAACGGTGACGCTCTCCATGACAGAGCCGCCGCAAGGCTGCTGTTACATTGCGCGCGCAGCGCCGTCCCGATCTTGTCGAGATCTTCCAAGCAACCCTTGCCATCATCGTGATGCAGTTTGCGGTTGACCGAAGCGCCGAGTTCAGCCAATTCGCCGCCGATCGTCGCTTTCTCCAGCGCGTCTGCACCGCCAGCAGTGATCAGCGCCGGATCTGCCGAGTCGGAGGCGTGCGGCCCTTGCTCCAAGTTGCGCTGTTCACAGCCGAAGACGATGAGCAGGATGCCGCAGGCGAGAGCGGGCGTTTGCACGCCCCTCAGCATCACGGAAGCGTGGTGTCCTTGCAACGCGAAACCAAGGATCCGAAGGTCTGCTTCATGATTTTTTGTCGCATCGCCGGATCTAGCTTTGCCAAGTTCGCCTTGGGGTATTCGGCCTCGAATACCTTCCACGCCGCCGTGCAGTTCCCCGTGCGCGCGTAGCAATTTGCGCCGGTGTGAAATAGGGACTTCTCCCAGTTGGCAGCCGTGTTGTCATCCGGGCGCGCAGGCTTGACCTTCTTAACCAGGGCTTTGACCTTGGCGATGTTCTCCGCGCAGTCTGTGCGGTCCTCGATGTATGCACCTTGCGAGAGCTGCTGGGCCGCGCGCATCAGGCGCTGACGGTCGCTAAGCTGTTTCTCCTCGCAGTGCATGATCGCGATCTGTTCGACGCTGCGGTCGGCTTGCTCCGCGCTGAGCCTGGTCTGCTGGGCGAAGTATTGAGTCAATAGCGCAGCGCCGTCCTTGCAGCGCCCGGAAATCATCTCGCACTGCGCTCGATACATCACCAGCGTTGACTCGAGCGCGGGGTCGAGGGCGCGCAGTTTTGCCAAGTCGTCTTGGCAGCCTGCCGCGTCGTGTTTGGCAATGTGTGCGGCCAAAGATTGGGTGATCAGCGCAAGCTCGCCGGGCGAGGCTGCGCCGGGCGGGTAGCTTTGGGCGAAGGGGCCCGCCGTGGCGCTGGGCGCGCCTGCTCCGGGGGCCGCCGTGTACGCCGGCGCGGTGTAGGGCGCTGGCGCCGGCTGCACCGGGCAGCTAGGCGGTGGCGGACAATTGGAACCGCAGCCGGCAAATGCGAAGAGGGTGCCGGCTGCGAGCAGAACGCCGCAGAGCGAGCGCCATCTCATTTCTTCTTACACTTGCTGACGAGGGAATCGAAGTTGGACTGCATGATGGTGTCTTTGGTTGCTTGATCTTTCGCGCTGGCCAGGCTTGCGATTGGGTAGCCATCCACGAAGATCTTCCACGCCAGCTTGCAGTCTCCAGCGCGGGCCGCGCAGTTGGCGCCCATGTGATACAGCGCCTTCGGGGCATTGGCGACCTGGGTGTCGTCGTCGTCTTTTGGCTTGACAGTCTTCATCAACTGCTTCGCCGTCTTATAGGCGTCGTCGCAGAACTTCGGCGTCTTCTTGGCCATGTACGCGCCCTGCTGGATCTCTTGGAACGCTTTCAGGAACGTGTCTCGGTCGCTCATTTTGCCTTGGCACCAGCGGCTCGCTTCCGCCTCCGCACCTTTGTCGATCTGTTCTGGACTGAGCTGACTGCCCGCATAGGACTCCGCGGTCTTGCGGTTGAGCAGCTTGCCGGCATCACACTTGCCCGCGAGCATCAAACAGCGCGCCCGGGTGTAGCCCCTGCCGGACTTCGGGTCCGTCGATTTGTGCTTCGGGTCGAGCTTGTCGTGCTTGTCCAGTTCCGTCAGGCATCCCTTGCCGTCGCGGGCGTTCATCTTGGTATTGGCGGACGCCCAGTGCTCACCCGCCTTGCCGGCGACCTCGATCTTTGCGTCCACCTTCGCCGCAAGGTTCTTCGCCGCGTCCGTCTCTGGCGCCTGGCGCGCCGCGACGTCAGGGTTTTCGCCCTTTTCGATCTTGCGCAGGGTTAGTCGGATCGGGACCTTGCAGCCTTCGATCTCCGTTGCCGAGTCGGACTTGCAGATGCCCAAGTCGCCGCCCTTCTTGTCGGCGCTCTGTTCCTGCTTGTTTTTCGCTCCGGCCCCGAAGCCATACACGCTGCCCTCGATTTCCGCGCTGGTCTTCGACTTGCTGCCCAGGGCGAACGCGCCGAGGTTGTAGCCGTAGACGAAGTGGGTTGCGCCGGCGCAGCCTGGGTTGGATTTGAGATCTGCCGCATACACCGCCGGGCGCGTGGCACTGCGAGTGCCGGCCACGTAGTACTCCATGCGGAACTGCTCACCGCCGCTGACGCGTCCGCCGAGCGAGGCCACACCCAAGGGCAGGTTCGCGTACAGCTCGGCCTCGCTTTTGATCTCCATCTTCTCAAGGGACCCGCTGGTCCACTCGACTGGTTTGTAGGCGCCGTAGCTGCCTTTGACGGAGTCGTCCTTGCAGCCATCGAGCACTGTCAGTTTGCAGCCTTCGTACTTCACGAGCACCACGTCCGAGGAGGTGATGGACTCGAACTGGCTCATGTCCGTGGCGTCCCACTCGATGATGAACGGTCGCTCATGGTTCTCCGGATTGCAGGCGTTTTTTCCGGCGAAGGTGTCGTCCATCAGCTTGCTTTGCCCGGACTCGCGACTCCCGGCGGCGCCGGGTGCCATGCGTGGGCCGCAAGCGGCAATGAAGATTGTCAGCAGGGATAGAGACGAAACGATTTTGCGTATCATGGTGTCCTCGGAAATTCGGCGTTGCTACGTCATGGCAGGCCCAGGCCTTCCCTCGCAGCGGGCGAGCGCGCCGCGGCCCGGACGCTTTCACCGGGGCGTAGCGCGTGCAAGGCCGGTTTTTCGCGGCTGATCTCAGGGCACATTCTTGCTTGTGCCAGCAAAAGGTGCGGCTCTGGTTTCCGCCGGCCGCGCGCGCGGTGTTAGGCTCTGCGGCGCATTCAATTTTGCGCACGCCGGCTGTTGCGGGTTGGGCTATCGAGCCGTGTGCTCTCACGTCCAGAGCCCTTGAAGCTCCCCACGTGTGGGCGTTGCGCCGGTCCCCGGCACAACCCAAGGGCGGCTTCCGCCAGCCGGGGGGCCCAGGGTCATGACCGACCGGATTTGGCTAATTTGCGAGAGTTGATCGCGGTTTCGGCCAGTGGACGTGACTTTGCGCCCGAAATGCGTCAGTAAGCGCTGCGCTTCTCGTAGTGCCGGTCGCCTCACGGGCGGATCTGCGGCACCGAAGAGCGCTGACCACGACGGCGACTCATGCGCGCCGAAAGAGCAGCCATGCCGCCTCCAGAACCCATCAAGTTCGCCGACTTCGAGATCGACCCGCGCCTCATTGCGACGGTGCAGGAGCTGGGCTTCGACGAACCCACGCCCATCCAAGCACAAGCGATCCCGGATCTACTCCGCGGCCACGACATTATCGGCCGTGCCCGCACGGGCTCCGGCAAAACCGCTGCCTTCGGGTTGCCCTTACTCGAGCGTGTCAAAGAGGGCAGCGCGGGCGTGCAAGCCCTTGTGCTCACTCCGACTCGCGAGCTCGCCGTGCAAGTCACCAAAGCCCTGAGCAGCTACGCCACTAAGCTGCCGGTGCGACTCGTCACCCTGTACGGCGGCGTGGCCTATGGACCGCAGCTTTCCGCGCTGCGCAAAGGCGTCTCAGTGGTCGTGGGCACGCCTGGGCGTGTGCTCGATCACATGCACAAGGGCACCCTCGACATCTCCAAGCTGGAGATGCTGGTGCTCGACGAAGCTGACGAGATGCTGCGCATGGGCTTCATCGACGACGTCGAAGAGGTTCTGTCCCAGTGCCCGGTGGACCGGCAGATCGCGCTATTTTCTGCAACGCTGCCGCCGCCGATCCGCACCATCGCGAACAAGTACTTGAACGGGCCCATCGAGGTGCAGGTCGAACAACGCGCGCACACGACCAAGCATATTACCCAGCGCTGGCTCGTGGTGCCCCAGGCCCACAAGCTGGATGCACTGAGCCGCGTGCTGGCGGACCAGCCCCACGGCGCAACGCTGATCTTTGCACGCACCCGCGCCGGATGCGCGGACACCGCGGCCGCACTCTCCGCCCGAGGTTTCGCCGTGGACGCTCTGCACGGCGACCTGAACCAGTCCGCACGCGAACTCGTTCTCAACCGCTTGCGCAACGGGCGGCTCGACACGGTCGTGGCGACAGATGTCGCGGCTCGCGGACTGGACGTCGAGCACTTGAACCACGTCGTCAACCTGGACCTGCCGACGGAGCCCGAGAGGTACGGGCATCCCACGGGCCCCGCGGGGGGGGCGGGTCGCCGCGGTTGGGCCATGAGTCTGGTCGCCCCGGCGGACCGCGGCCGCCTCGGGCGCTTCGCCCGCATGCTCGACACGCCACTCGTGGAGTTTCAGGTGCCGTCAGACCTGGATATCGCACGACGCCAGCAGTCGTTCTTGCTAGAAGAAGTCGAGCGGCGGCTTGCCTCTCCGAATAGTGCGCCCGTCTCCTACTTGGCGGACAAGCTGCTCAACAGCGCCAGCCCACACGCGGCCGTGAGTGCGCTGATCGGCGTGCTTGCGGAGCTGCGATCCATCCCCGTGAACACCCAAGCCAGCGGCAGTCCACCCGCCTGGGTGCGCAAGAGCGGTCCAGCAAACAAGCCCGGCGCCGGCTACCAGGGAAAGAAGGGGGAGACGGGCAAGCCCTGGCAGAATCGAAGAGCACGCCCTGGCGAGAATCTCGGACCCGGCCCGCGCAAGCGCCCGGTCGAACAGGAGCGTCGCGACGGGCCGAAGCGCGCTACCAAACGCAACGCGAGCCCCGCTGCGAGCCGCGGGGAGAAGGCTCCCGTGGGCCAAGAGCGCCCGCCCATGGGCTCTACGGACGTGGCTGCCAAACGACCGAAGCGCAAAAGCAAGCCAGCGCCAGGCGCAGCACCGGCCTCATCGGAGTTCGAGCTCTTCCTCGCCATGGGCAGCCGCCGTGGCGTCCGACCGCAGGACGTGGTCGGCGCCCTGGCTGGGGATCTGGGCATCCCGGGCAACGTGATCGGACGCATCCATGTCGAAGAGAGCCACACCCTGGTCTGCGTTCCGAAGGACGTGGGCAAAGTGCTCGTCGAAGGCGATGCGAGCGTACAGCTACGGGGCCAGTGGGTCTCCGTGATGAAGGCGCGTCCGCGACGCTGACCCCCTCGCCGGCATGGAAATAAAAAAAAGGGCCGACGAGTCGGCCCTTTGATTCAGCGCTCGTGGCGCTCATTCACCCTCAGACGGGGCGAACGTTCTCCGCGCGGGGGCCTTTGGGGCCTTCACCCGCGTCGAATGTAACCTTCTGGCCTTGACGGAGGTCCTCGAAGCGGACGCCCTCGACATTCGACATGTGGAAAAACATGTCCTTGCCGGTGCCCGTGTCGATGAATCCGAAACCCTTGTCCGTCAGACGCTTAATCGTACCTTCAGCCATTTTGTGCACTTCCTGAAAAATGTAGTCTCGCAGCGCATACTCCACCAAATGGGTGGGGTACCCAATGCGAGGGAGCCTCGTAGCGCGAATTGAGACCGAGGTCCACACGGCCAAGTCCTGACCCAGGGCTGCCGTGGGAAAAATCCTGACAACCTACGGTATTTAGCCGAGGTAGCCCACGGATCCTTTAATAAAGACCTAGGCCCCGGCCGGGAGGTCGGCCCCCGGGCGTCGCCGGCACCCGCCGAACGACCCCGCTTACTGGCTTGTCGAAAGCTGCACGGCGGGTGGGGTCCAGATATGGATGGTGTGACTCTCGCCAGCGTCCAACCAAAACTGACTGATCGTATGCACCTGCAGACTTGGGATGATCAGGCCGATCTTGAGATGCTTGCCGTAGGTCAGGGTCGCGCTGTGGTCCGCCTCCGCAACCACTTGGATTTCGTTGCGCCCAGGTTTGAGTTCTAGGGGGAGCGGCTGAGTCTTCGGGACGAATGGCGTGTTGGTAAACTGCGCAGTGCCGTTGACGATCACGCTGTAGGCCGCCACGTCAGACGAGTTCGCCAACAAGTCGGAGATCTCCAAGCGCAGCATGCGTTTCGGTTCTGTTCCACTTTCGACATAGGCGGGGCTCGGAGCGCCAGCGAGATCCTGGGGCGAATAGACACCGAGAACGATGAAGTCTTGATCGCTCTTGTTCTCGTTGAAGTTCTTGGGGTCCGGTCCCTTCCGCACGGTGAAGGGCGCGTGGCTGAACTTGATTTCCTCGAACCCCGGGTAGCGCACGAATCCAAATAGCGCCTCGCGGGTCTTGTAGGCGAACAGCGTCGCGTTCATGCCGAGATTCACTTGGTCCACCCCGGCAGGCCACGAAACTCCACCGATGGTGACCGTGTCTTGCGAGTAGTCAATGTCGAAGGTGGCCGCCTTCGCCCACGCCGGAGCGGTGCTGGTATCCAATGCCATGGCTTTGGAGAACTCCAAGTCCACCAACCGCTTCAAACCGTTAGCCAGCGCACTCAAAACCGGGATCTTCTCCAACACATCCGACAGCTTGAGGCTGTAGGCCTGCATGTTGATCGCCATCTTCACCGGTAGCGGTGGTGTTGCTTCTAGGAGCTTCAGGTGGTCGGCGATGGAAACCCCCGCGCGCGCCATGATCGTGCCGAAAGCCGCCTGGAAACCTTTCAGCGCGAGTCGTTTGATCTCCTTGAGTTTCGCGATCTGTTTGACGCCTTTGCCCCCTGGAATCACCGAGGAAATGATCTCCGCGACGAGGGTATCGATCGACAGGGGATCCCCACTGCCGTTTTCAGGTTGGAACGTTCCCCAGTAAACCCAACCCACGGGGGCACCGTCGAAGACCTGGCGCTGGTCGTGGGCTTCGACGGATACCAAGTCCGTCGGCAAGAAGTTGTCGATGATGATCTGAACTAGGGCGTTCACGACGTTCACGACGGCGACAGCGGCGCTGACGGGCGCTCCCACTCCGGTCACTGCAAACGCGATCTCGACGATGCCCAGAGCCTCGCCGTTCGCTGCGGCAATGGCGGCCGTGAGATCCATTTCGAAATAGGACTGATGTACCAGGTGGCGTTGGCTATCGAAGGGACCCGTCACTTTCAAGGCGTGCGTAGTTGTCCCGATGCCGGCAGCATTGCTGAGGCCACTTCCTGGAGTTGCAGGCAGCCCGTAGATCTCGTCGAGCTTGGGCTCCGCCCAGTGCAGTACCCCGGTGTGGTACAGCATCGACTGCAATGCTTTCTCTGTCGACGAGTCGAGCTTGGCGTAGTCGTCACCGAAACTGTCGGCAATCTTGTCGGCACCGTCGAGCAATTGCGTGAGGGCGGCGGCTCCGCTTGCGCCCAGATAGGAGTACGCCAGCCCCTTCACGCTTTCGGATTTCGCGCCGACAGTCCGACCGCGCAGACCTGCGATGCTACGGTGCATGCCACTTTGCATCACGTCCACGACGGACTGGCGGGAAAGCCGGCGTTCCGGGATGACCACGTGCAGCAACGCTTTCCCCGTATACGGCTTGTCGATGGTGCCCAGGGTGACGTGGTGACTGCCTGCAGTCACATAGGGCACGAACTGATCGAAGGCGATTCGGTCGTCGGCAAAAGTGGAGTCGTCACCACCGTCCTCGAGCACGCGCATGGCCTGCGGGAAAATGGGCACGTCGTTCTCGAGCCAGAGCACCACTTCAGCTGGGTCGACACTGAGACCGGAGACGACCAGCTGGAAGCGCATTCCGGGCTCGACGACGTAGGGCGCCGGCTGCTCAAGGGTCCACTCACCAGGGATCAGCGCCGGCGGTTGCGGCGGAATGCCTGGCGCGTCGGTTTCGTCATCAAGGACGTTGCAACCCGCGACCGGCAACAGAAACGCAACAGCGAGCAAGCAATATACGATTTTCCGAAGATCCTTGAGCTTCACCTACACCCCTTTGTCATCAAGTTTTCAAGTACGCGCTCTCTCAAATGCCCCGTGGCCAATCGCGCGCATGGAGTTCGACGCCCACATCACGGAGAAGTTCCGCGCGGGAAGTTCTTCGTCGTGCCGACGTACAAGGCACATAGCCACGCAGACCATGGCATCGCTTTCCATGCGGATCCACTTTGCGCGTGGCGGGGCTGCAAGTCCGCGCTCTCACGCCGCCTTTTCCAAGGCGCCCCGATCCGCTGCTCGCGCTCTGACCCCAGAGGTGGCATAGACAGCGCGCATGCCCCGCCCGCTTCTCGTCGTAAGCGATTTGCATCTGTCGCCAAGCAGCGATCTGCGCGTATCACGTGCTCTGGCGCGTGCCGTGGGCACACACCCCGATGCGGAGGTGGTCATCGCCGGCGACTCCCTGGACCTGTCGCTGCTCCGCCAGCGCGGAGATGCCGCCGCGAGCGTCGCGGCCTTTCTCCGCCCTCATGGCGAGCTAATCGACGCCCTGAGCGGTCGCTTGCGCTGCGGCGCTCCAGTCACTTTTGTGCTCGGAAATCATGATGCCGCCCTAGGACAGCCCGCAAGCGTAGAGTCGCTGACCGAAGCGTTGGGGGTGAGCGGCGCTGCTCCGCTGCAGGTGGCTCCGTGGTTCGTGCGGCGCGGCGCAGTGCACATCGAACACGGGCACGCCTACGATCCAGACAACGCCGACGTGCACCCGCTGGCCAGTGACACGACCGGCAGCGAACCCCTGGGTATCGCCCTGACCCGCAGGTTCCTCGCACCAAGTGGAGCGCTTTGGTTCAAACACCAGCACCACACCACTCCGCTCTCAGGGCTGATCTCGTGCTTCAAACGCTACGGTGTGCGTGCGCCAAAGATCGTGGGGCAGTACTTCTGGGTCGCAGCGCAGCTGTGCCTGGAAGCGCGCAACTCGGAGAGCGCGCTGGACGCGCGCGGCCACGCGCAGGCCCGGCTCGCAGAGTTCTCAGCTCAGGTTGGAGTAACGCCGACTGCGCTCGACGCGCTGATCGAAGCCATGCTGCCGGCGCGGCACCTCGACGCGCGTGACACATTCCTTCGGCTCTATTTCGATCGCACCATCCCCACCGCCACGCTTGCGGTGGCTCTGCCCCTAGCGCTCGCGGGCAACGCCGTGGCCGCAGGCGTGGCGCTAGCGTCTGCCGCAACGCTCGCGATTTCCTTGCGTGGCGGCGTCAGTCGCTACGACCGCGAAGCCGAGCAACGCCTGCAGGAGGGAGCGCGTTTCGTGCGGGAGCTCACCGAGGCTTCCCACGTGATTCTGGGACACACCCATGTCGAAACCCAAGAGCCCGGCTACACCAACCTGGGGTCCTTCGCTTTCTCGCGCCGCGACGGCCACGCGTATCTGCTCGTTGGCGCGGCAGGCTCCGTCCAGCGAGAAATTCTCGGCACCTAAGCATGAGCGCTATCACGTGCCTTCGCCCGCGAGTTGTGCTGGGATCGACTCCCGATGAGTGAACAGCCCTGCATCCTCGCGCCGCTGCCGGCGCGCAGCCGCTACCTGCAGTTCCAGCTGGCACCGGGTGCCGACGCCACAGCCGGGCTCAAGGGTCTGGTGCAGGCTGCGTCTTTAGAAGCACTCGTTGTCGGGCTCGGTCCATGCTTGATCCACGCGGTCGGCGCCAATGTCCCGGGGCTGCGCGAAAGCCCGGCCCTGTCGGGACCGGGCGTTTCGGTACCGTCCACGCCGGTAGCGCTGTGGCTCTGGCTGCGCGGAGACGACGCCGGCAAACTGCTGCACCACGGGCGCGAGCTTACGCGGCAGCTCGGCGGCGCCTTCGTTCTCGAAAGCGCATGGGACGGCTTCTACTTCGACGGGGGCCGAGACCTCACAGGCTACGAAGACGGCACGGAGAACCCGACTGGCGCCGAAGCGGAAGCGGCCGCGCTGGTCTCAAGCGGCGGCGGCGGGATGCACGGCTCGAGTTTCGTCGCCGTGCAGCGCTGGCAGCACAACCTGGATCAGTTCGCCGCCATGTCTCAGCTGGAACAGGACCACAGCATCGGTCGGCGTCGTAGCGACAACGTCGAGCTCGAAGATGCGCCAGCGTCCGCCCATGTGAAGCGCACGGCTCAGGAAAGCTTCGACCCGGAGGCGTTCGTGGTGCGCCGCTCCATGCCCTGGGTACGCGGCGCGGACGCGGGGCTGATGTTCGTGGCTTTTGGCAAGTCTTTTGACGCCTTTGAGGCACAGCTGCGGCGCATGTTGGGTCTGGAAGCAGACGGCATCACAGACGCGCTGTTTCGCTTCACGCGGCCTGTCAGTAGCAGCTATCTGTGGTGTCCGCCGTGCGAAGGCGGGCGTCTCAACCTGTCCGCGCTGGGCATGTGAGACGCGCCACTAAGGGCGAGAGCCCGACCACGATCGCGGCACGGCTGTTCGACTGTGCGCGGCGCGGCATCCCGCACGGGTGCTAGCGCGCTCTATTTGCACTGATGGTTCGAGCAGACGCCGCTCTTGCAGTCCTTGCTGAAGTTGCAAGGCACCCCCGGCAGGCCCGGCTCAGCGCAGAGATCGAGGGCGGAGTTACACAGGCCGCCCTGGCACTCCTTGTCGAAGTTACACGGCGTCCCCAAGGGGCCGAGGTACGCACACACATCGGACTTGGAGTTGCAGAGCTGCGTCGTGCATTCCTTGTCGAAGTTGCACGGCGTGCCAAGGGGCCCCGGCACGGCGCACTGGTCCGTCTTGGAATTGCACAAGCCGCTGAGGCACTCTTGCCCAAAGTTGCAGGCCGTGCCGATCGGGCCGGGCACCGCACATTGGTCCAGCTTGGAGTTGCATAGGCCACTGACACACTCGTCACTGAAGTTGCACGCGCCGCCGTTGGGCAGCTTCGGCTGACACGTATCGAGCTTCGAGTTGCACAGCAGCGGACTGCACTCGCTATCGTTCTTGCACGGCTTGCCCGCATTGCCGGCGTTGCCACCCGTGCCCACGTTGCCCGTGCCACCCAGATTCGCGCCACCCGTGCCCACGTTGCCCGTGCCACCCAGATTCGCGCCGCCCGTGCCCACGTTGCCCGTGCCACCCAGATTCGCGCCGCCCTGCCCGCCACCGGCAGCGCCGCCCTGAGCGCCAACGCCCCCGCTGCTGACGTTGCCTCCGGCCGCCTGCGCGCCAGCGCCGCCGGAACCGTACAACCCGCCGTTGTCCTCGCCGCCGCAGGCAAGCAGTAGCGCAGCAACCCCTACCGTCCAGTACGTCCTCATTGGGGCCGGAGCCTAGCAGGCTACTCCTACTCCGCCACCACCGGCGGTGCGGACGAGGGCGCGACGGCTTGATCGCTGCGCCGCCGGAAGATCACGCACAACCCCGGCGTGATCCTCTCGCGATCACCATCGTCGTAGTGCACGTGTAGGCGTCCGTCTTCCAGTCCAACCACCGTGCCCGTGTAGTCGTGGGGTCCACCCCGGTAGCGACATGCCACCCGATCGTCCCTGCGGAACGGCGTCAGTCCAACTTCGTCCGCCGGGCCTGTAGCTAGAGCGTCCGTGCCCACCAGCGTTGGATGCGCGGCCGGTGCCGGGGTGGTGCCACGTCGGCACAGGCTCGGCGCGATGTGTTCTTGATCACCGTCGCTGTAGTGCACGAACAGCCGACCATCCCGCACTCCCTCCACCACGCCGGGATACTCCACGGCGCCGTTGCGCCATCGGCAAACCACGCGGGTGCCTGCGTCGAACTGCGCCGCAGCGCTCGGCTGGCTTGGGCCTGTCACGCCAGTGTAACGAGAGGGTGCATCGCCACCGGGGCCAGATGCGGTGGGCGTCGCACAAGCCGCCAGCAGGACTGACGCCAAGAAACCGAGCAATCGGGACATCAAGGCTCTACTACGCCAGACTCAGTCCATCCTTCCCACCGGCGTGCACGGCTGCCGTTCAGCATCCCGCGGCCTCAGGCGACGATGTCGCCCAGCAACTTGCCGGTGTCCTTCACCATGCTCACACTCTGATCGAGTCCCTGGACGATCAGCTTGAGATGCAGCAGCAGCTTGGGGTTCAAGATCTGCGTCGGCGCGCTGGCGATCAGCGCCACACCCGTCTGTGCCGTTTCAGCGGCCTTCGCGGCTAGCTGCGCCCCAAGCTCCGCGCTGCTGACCCATAGCTTCGTGATCTTGTCCGAACCGTCCGCCACGCTGGACTCGAGTTCCTTGAGGGATTTCTCGATTTCGCCCTTGCGGATCTTGCGGTCACCGCGTTCCACGTCCGACGGCGGGTCTTCGCCTTTGACCTTGTAGTGCGCCAGGTGGACGTGGCGCCCGGTTTCCATCAACTGATACGCAGTCGCGTACATCTCCGCAGACGCGCGGAAGAAATTATCATACTCCGGCATGCCGATCTGCACGTACTTGAAGTCGTACTCGGCGTTCGGGTTCATGCTAGCGACCTTGATGTAGTCGTAGCGCACGTCGCCCTCGAAGGGCTTCAGTGAGGAAGCCAGTTGGCCCAGCTTGACTTGGCCAGGCGGCGGCGCTTCGACAAGCTTTTTCACGAGCTCCGACGTGGTGGCGCCGACCTTCTTGGCGAAGTCGCTGAAATCCGTCGCGACTTCCCCCATGGCTTGCTCGAACTCTTCCCAGTTCTTCGCTTCGCGGACGCGCGTCGTGGTCTTGCCGTTCTCGGTCTTGGTCGTCACGACAGTGGCTTTGAGCCCGATGGCTTCACAAGCGGCGGTCAGCCCGGAAAGGCCGGCCAGCCCCACGATGTTGCGGCGGGTGATCATCGCCCTGGGATACACCGTATTTGCCCCGCAAGGCGGAGTGTTTCGGGAACTGGGAAGGTATGACATGCCCCCGTTACGGGAGCAGCTGCGTGGATCTTCCAGGGTGGCACCGACTTTTTTAGTCGGCGCAGCGCGCGCCGCCCGTCCCAAGTGTAAGCCACGGCATTTTCAGGCCGTTGACTGGTCATGACCCAGCAGCTTCCCCTACGGCACAAACTCGGACTCTTGACCTGCGGAGCGGCGGCGCTTGCGTCGGGCATCGCCGGTTGTGGCGGATTTGCGGGCGGGGCGGCGGCTCCGGAGTCCGTCGCCGCATCCGCCGCCCCGGGCTATCCAGCGCAGTACCCACAGCCCGCGCCCCCTGCGGAGGCAGCGCTTTTGGACGAGGGCGAACCCAATACCGAAAGCTACGACCAGGTCGTCGAAAACGCGTTCCTTGCGGTCACGAAGAATCCGCTCTCGACGTTCTCGGTCGACGTGGATACCGCGTCTTACGCCAATACGCGGCGCTTTCTAGCCCAGGGAAAACTGCCGCCCAAAGATGCGGTGCGCATCGAAGAGCTGATCAACTACTTCGACTACGACTACCCGGATCCATCCGGCGCCGAGCCCTTCAGCGTGACCACGGAAGTGTCCGTGGCGCCTTGGAAGCCCGAACACCGGTTGGTGCACATTGGCCTTCAAGGCAAGCGCCTCGCGAAGAAGGACATGCCACCGCGCAATCTCGTATTTCTCCTCGATGTGTCGGGCAGCATGGGGGAACCCAACAAGCTGCCCCTGCTGAAGCGCTCTTTGAAAGAACTCACGGAAACCCTCACCCAGAAGGATCGCATCGCAATCGTGGTCTACGCGGGCGCAAGCGGGCAGGTATTGCCTTCGACTTCTGCCACGCAGAAGACGCAAATTCTGGGTGCCCTGGAACGGCTTGAGGCGGGCGGCAGCACCAATGGCGGAGAGGGCATCGAGCTAGCGTATGAAATTGCCCGCCGTCACTTTCGCAAGGATGGCATCAATCGCGTGATCTTAGCCACGGATGGCGACTTCAACGTGGGTGTCAGCAGCCCGGCCGCCTTGTCTCGCTTGATCGAAGAAAAACGAAAGACGGGCGTTTTCCTGACGGTGCTCGGATTCGGCATGGGCAACTACAAGGACTCCACATTGGAAAAGCTCGCCGACAAGGGCAACGGCAACTACGCCTACATCGACGACATCGCCGAAGCTCGCAAAGTGCTGGTGCAACAAGCTGGCGCGACCCTCGTCACGATCGCGAAAGACGTGAAGATCCAGGTCGAGTTCAATCCAAAGTGGGCCAGCTCCTATCGCTTGATCGGCTACGAAAACCGACTGCTAGCGAACGAAGACTTCAATAACGACAAGAAGGATGCCGGCGACATCGGCGCCGGCCACACCGTGACGGCCCTCTACGAAGTCGTCCCCGTTGGTGCCCCTTCTCCTGCCGGCTCGGTGGACGCATTGAAGTATCAGAAACCGGCAGCGCCAAGCGACGCGCAGGCCAGCGACGAACTGATGACCGTGAAGCTACGCTACAAGGCTCCCCAGGGCGATACGAGCAAGTTGATCTCAGAAGTCGTCAAGGCTCGGAGCACGGAGCTCTCGAAGACGAGCAACACTTTCCGATACGCTGCCAGCGTGGCTGCTTTTGGCATGCTCTTACGAGACTCAGCCCACGCCGGCAACGCGGACTTCGGCATGGTCAAAGCACTGGCTGAAGGCGCGGAAAGTCGTGACCCGCACGGCTACTGGCGCGAGTATGTCGGCATGGTGCGTCAGGCGGAGCGCCTGAAGAAGCCCGTGCCCGCGCTGGCAAAGTAGACGAAGCCGCGCGCCTGGAACGCGCGTGCTCGCGGCGACTGCCCTCCCGACCAACCCGGCCCGACTTCCCCTACCAACCTGGAAGGCTAGCGCCCTCCATCCGAGGGCAGGTCCACCACGAGAGTCGCTCGTTTTCCCAAGGGATCCGCTGCCGCAGGCGTGTGGCACGCCGGTTGCGATGGCCTGTGTCCGCACGCGCTTCAGCGCCACATCCCAACAGGAGAACTCCCATGACTTTACGAAGCTCTTTCTTTCTCGCGCTTGCCTTGGCCGCCAGCACCACTTTGGCCTGCAGCAGCGATGGCAGCAACGACGGTGCGGGCGCTGCCAGTGGCGGCGATGCTTGCTCCCAAGCGGAGCAGCGATTCGCCGACTGCAAACCAGGTTCCGTACTCGAGCTCAACGGTGGCTGTACCGGCGGCAACCTTCAGCGGGCGGAGTGCATTAATGCCGCAAGTTGCGCCGAAGTCGACCAATGCATTCTGCAGAGCGGGACCGGCGGAGCGGGCGGCACGCCGGGCACGGGCGGACTCCCCGGTTCGGGCGGACTCCCCGGCATCGGCGGCACGCCGGGCACGGGCGGTGGTAGCGCCGGTAGCGCCGGAAGTGCCGGAACTCCCGGAACAGGAGGCACCACCAGCGGCTGCGCGGACATCTCCGGAACCTACGTGATGACCGGGACCTGCGCGGTGGCACAATGTGTCGTCACCCAATCCGGCTGCACCGCAAACTTCAACTGCAACAATGGCGCGGCGTCCTACACGGGGGCCGTGGGCGGCAATTCCGTCACATTCGCGGGGCTCACGGGAACGTGCCAAGGCATTCTCAGCGGAGATACCCTGGCCGGCACGTGCACGGATCCTCTCACGGCCGCGACCTGCCAGTACTCTGGAAAGCGCTGACGCCGGAAGGTTGCACAAAGCCATGCGCACAACGCCGCCTGCCTTTGCGCGTAGCTTCGCAAGCGCAGGCGGCGCCCACGCAGGGCAAGACGCCACGCCCCGGGCGACCGCCTCGGCAGCACGTCCCCGACGCGAACGCGCGGCGAACGCACGCCGCGTTGGGAGCCGACGCCGCCAATTGTGCTGCGTTCCCGCGACGGTTTGCGCAATCTGTCGCAGTCGATTAGCGAGGGTTCCGAGGTCAGGGTTGCATGCTATGTTCCGCGGTCATGGCGCGCGCGGGCACAGCCGCCACCGGCACTTGGCGCTGGGTGGATCTCGACGGGACAGAACAGGGCATCGCTCTTGGCGAACTGGCCCAACGCGTCAGCGATGAGCAGCTCCCCCCCTTTGTGTTGGTATGGCGCCCCGGCTTCGCCGAATGGTTGCCGGCGTACTTGGTGCCGGAGTTGGCGGAAACGCTGGGCGTCGATGCGCCCGACGCACCCTACGAAGACGACACGCAAACGCAGCCACCCCCGGCGCCGGTGGAGTGGTACATCGAGTGCCTCGGCCAGAGCTCGTCAAAGACGTTGGCACGGGTTCAAAAGCTGCCCCCGCCGCGCATGCTGCACCTCGACTGGAGTGACGCCTTCGCCTTCGAAGAATCGCCGACGCTGCCGCGAAAGCGACGCTTGCTGCCCGTCGGCGCGTTTCCAGATATCGACGCCTACCTGGCGCATCTGCGCCGCCTGCGGGACGCTCGTGAGCGCTGAGGCCGAGCCGGCGGCCGAGAAATATTGAATAATCTCGGCCCGAACACCATCGGACCCTGGCAGCCCGAGTGCATGGCCTGAAACTTCCGACCATGCTACGTACACCCAGGGAGTGGTGGCGATGAATCGACTCGTTTCTTGCTTTAGCATCGGACTTTTGGCGGCCATGAGCGGCACCGTATTTTCGTGCGCGACCAGCGACGGTGGCGGCCTGGGCGGCGGCGGCGGCGTTGGGAACACGGGCAATGCCGGTGGCCAGGGCGCTTTTGGCGGCACGGGAGGCGCGACTGGCGGCTTTGGCGGCTTCGGCGCAACGGGCGCAACGGGCGCAACGGGCGGCTCCGGCGCGACGGGCGCATTTGGCGGAACCGGCGCGACCGGCGCGACAGGAGCAACGGGCGGAACTGGCGCAACGGGTGGCGGTACCGGCAACGGCCTGTTGGCGAGTGCATGCACCAGCAGCGCGGAGTGCGGCGCCGGAACGACTTGCATCCTACCCAATTCCGGCGCGTGGGACGGCGAAGGCCCAGCGAAGGGCTACTGCACCAAGGAGTGCACCGCTTCCACGGATTGCACTTCTCTCGACGCGACCAGCGAGTGCGTCAGCTTCGACGGCACCAAGGGCTATTGCCTCAAGGGCTGTGTCGTAGGCACGCCTTTTGGCGCCGGCAAGTGCCACGGGCGAACCGACGTCGGCTGCAATACGTATCTGCGTAACGCGACCCTGGGTGCGTGCGGCGCGGGCAATACCTGCCCGACGGGCCAAGCCTGCGCCACGGACGGTCAATGTCATCAGACGTTCGCTGCCTGCTCGGCGCTGTGTGCGGTCAACGCGGACTGCCCCTCAGGAATGACCTGCAACCCAGGCACGGGACTCTGCACGACCACCGCGCCAACGGGCAAAACGCTGGGCCAGTCTTGCGTGCAAGCACCCAGCGGGCAGCCCGGAGAGTGTCAGGGCTTCTGTGTCGGCATGACCGGCACCACGAGCCGTTTTTGCAGCCAGCTGTGCGTGGTCGGTGTCCCGAACGCCTGCGGTTGGGCGGGCCCCGGAAATAAGGCGACGGCAATCTGTGGTTTGGTGTTCGACCAAGCCGCTACCACTGGGGACGTGGGCGCGTGCCAGTATCTATGTGACTGCAACACTCAGTGCCCAACAGGCTACATTTGCCAAGCAGACACGGACATCGCGACGAACGCCCTGCGCAAGGGCTCCTGCGCGCCCGGGACGACGGGCGGCATCGTCAGCTGCAACTGACAGCAGGCGTCGTCACGGCAAGAATCGATACGTAAACGTGAGCAGCGGCACCACGGGTGGCGGATCATCCGCCCCCAGGGGTCGCAACAGCGTCAGGTCGAGCGCCCAGGTGCGATAGGGAAAGCGAAACCCTGCGGATACGGCTGCGCCGTGGTACTCGCCGGCTTCGCTACCCACGGGCATGAGCGTGTCGGCCTCGAACAAGATCGCGCCCCAGGGCGCGACGCGCCAAATGAACCCGGCGCCGGGCACTGCCATCAGCGCCGGCCCCGCCAGAAGCACCGTCATGGCGACGTTTGCACTCGACTCGCATGCGCGGTCGAAACACAGCTGGGTGACGGCGCCGGCGCGTCCCACCACGAACCCGCCTTCCTCGAATCCGAACAGACCCGTCAAGGAACCCAGCGCGGCGACCCGAACGGGACCCTCCGCGTGCAAGTTCGTCTTCAAGGTGAGATCGAGCGGGTAGATGGCATCTTCGCCCAGCGGCGGTGTGCCCGTCAAAGTGATCTGCGTGGAGTCCGTGAAGGCATAGCCGAGCTGCAGAAACACGATGTCCGTACTGGACATGTAGAACGTGCCCTCGGGGTGTGTCATCGCCGTTGGCTGGATCACCAAGCGATCCAGATGTGCATCCGCGATGCGGGCTTTGGTCGGGCGCCGGCTGCGCTCCGCGGTCAGTGGCGCCGCGGGTGGAGTAACGACCCCCGACCGCTGCGGACCGACGTAGGCGGGCGCCACATACGCGGGCGGAGCCAAAGTGGGCGCCACGGCGACCGGGGGCGCAGGCGCGGTCGGGGGCGCCGGCGCGATCGGTTCGACCGGGGGGGCAGGCTGCTCGGCATCCGCCGCTGTGAAGCCCGCGTCACTGCCTTGCGTGAAGGTGGGTGCACTCCCCGCGCCAGCATCCGGCCCAGCTTGCGCCTGCGCCACGCTAGTCCAGAGCAGCGCCGTCGCGAGCAGACCGCAGCACAAAACCCTAGAACTAATGCGGAGAAAGACACGCACCGGGGTGCGAGGATAGTCATCCTGAAACATGGCTGCTACGTTCTAAAGCGCATGGGGCGAGTTGGAATGGCTCCTGCTTGTATACACGTCGTGTTCCACCGCACTTTTCACGTGGGCGTGCTGGTCCTGGTCACGCTCGGGCTTTCGTGCGGGCGCAGTGGCTTGGACTTCGCAGGCGATGAGGACCTGGAAGCGGACTCCGGGATTCCGGACCTCGACGCTGGCAGCGGTGGCACCGGTGGCGCCCTTGCCGACGGCAGCCCGAATACGTGTGTACCGAGCGAAGAGGTTTGCAACGGCAGTGACGACGACTGCGACGGGCTGATCGACGAGGTGCCTGCGCTGCCCTGCGATGATGGCGGCTTCAGCTATTGCATCTCGGGTCAGATGAGCGAGTGCCCGCGCCGCTGCGAGACCTGCATGCCGGGAAGCCAGCGGATCTGCTTCATCTCCTACTGCAAGTATTGGGCGGAGCAGACCTGCACCGCAGACGGCAAGTCCTTCGGCAAATGCCAGGAGCAGGATCCTCCCCCGGAGTGCAAGGGCGTCGCTAAAGACAAGAAGTACTCAAAAGAGCTGGAGCAGTGCTGCTTGGACGCAGGCTACTGTTGCCTGGACGAGTTTGACCTCGACAAAGATGGCAACTCCTCGGAGATGATCGGCCAGTGCGACGACGTGCTCTGCTCGCCCTGAGTTCGGCGCTGCTGGCGACCGAGCTTTGCTCCGCGCCCGCGGTGGCGGCGCCGTGTGGCCGCCCAGACCTACTCGACGCGGTCCCGCCTGACGGTGCCGAGAACGTGCCCACCAACGCCCGGCTGTTTGCGCGCTACGCGAGCATCGCAGAGTACTTGGGCGAAGACATCCTCTTCACGCCCGACGGCGAGGCGCCGATCTCCGTAAAGGGGAGCTTCGACGCCACGGAGGGCATGCTCAGCGTGGATCCGCCAGAGGCCTTGGTTTCTGGGAAGTCCTACAGCGTCAGCTGGCCACGGCTCCGTGGATTTGGCACGGCCAACCTCGGGCGCGGCAAGGACGTGAACTTCCGCGTCGGAGACGGCAGCGACGAAGCGCCCCCGGTGTTTGCAGGAGTGCGCGCCGTGGACTGGGACGTGACTCGCGACCAGGACGACTGCACGGATCGCCTGGAACGGCGCTACGTCTTTGACATCGAGCTCGAGCCAGCCAGTGACGACGGCGGGCGCGATTCCCTGATGCTGGTGGTATTCCAAACCAGAGGCCCCGGGCTTTCCGCCCCCAAGCCGGTCAGCGTACGGCGACTTCCCGCGGAAGGGCAGGCCGTCACCGTGCGGCAAACCATCAACGACGGCGCCGGTGAAGTCTGTTTTGCGGCCATCGTGCGCGATCTCACGGGCAAGGCCTCCGCCAGTGGCGCTCGGGAAGTCTGCATCGAAACCGTGGAACCACCGTTCTTCGAGGGCTGCGCCGTTCGGGCTCCCACGCGCCAGTCTTCCTCCGGAGCGTTCGCCTGGACCGCCCTGCTCGCCCTGCTGTGGGCACGCCGACGCCGATGACGCAAGCCAGTCGCCACTTGCTCGCCTTCACGCTCTTGGTGCTGTGCGGCCACGCGCGGGCTCAGCACGCGCCTGCGCCCCAGGCCGCGCCTGCGCCGCCCCCGCCAACGCAGAGTACGCCGCCACAGACACAACCCTACGCGCCCACCTCTGCTCCATCGGCGCCGACACTAGGTTCGCCTGCGGCCGTCACGCCGCCCCCACAGCAGCACGTAGCCGCGCCGCGCATCGCGATTTTCGACGTGCTGCCCTTGGGTGCCGATCCGCGCCTCGCTGCAGATCTGACCCGTGCGCTGCGGGCAGCCGCGACGCGACTGGGGTACGCGCCCGTCGACGAAGCGACCCTACGCGTGCACCCCGCCGTTGCCGCCGGGCAGGGCATCACACCTGCGCTGGCGGCACGCATAGTGCGTGACTTTCGAGCAGACCGCGGCGTGTTTGCTAGCGTCGGAGTCGAGCCAGGCAGGTACAAGTTGCGCTTGTTTGCGACCACGGCAGAGGGTGACTCCGAAGACCGCAGTGAAGCGGCGCTGCCCGCAGACGTTTTTCGCGTCGCAGAACGTCTCTTGGGCGAGTTGATTCCCGAGGCGGAACCACCAGAGATCCTCGATCCCACCCAGCCTCCGTATTCCGGACCGAGCCTGCGACTCGCTGCCGGCACCGAAGGAGCCATCGGACTCTCCGGAGCAGGCTTCTACAACCACATGTTGCACGCACGCTTTGATCTGGCGTTTTCGTCTACCACCGCGGCGGGCTTCGAGTTGGCGTACACGAACCTGAAGGGCCGGGATGGGCGCGCGCACAACGTGCTGCCGTCGGTGGTTTTGGAACACGCGATCGAGCTCGGCTCGGGTTGGTCCATTCCCGTCAGCTTTGCGCCGGGATACTTGCCGAAGAACGGCCCAGTGCTGCAAGCCACAGGCGGAGTCGCCTATGCGTTTGACGACACGACTGAACTTGCACTCACCCTGCTCGCGCCAACGGCATGGATCACCAAGGACGAGACCGTGTACAGCCTGAACCTCGGCGCCGAGCTGCGATTCGGGATGTGAATCGCCGGCGCAGACGGGTGCGAACGCAACGGCATCCGCCCTGCGCATTGGGCACTGGTTCGCCAGCGCCGCTGCGGGCATGTCGGGTCGCGTTGCCTTGAAAATTCCAGGAAAAGCAGCCGTTTTCCATCCAGGGCGGAATGTAGGATGGAATCCGACATAAACCTACATCTTGAGCTTGACGACGTCCCCCCTGAACGGTAGCCCTGCCCCGCTTTGGGAGGCACCAGATGATGAAGTTCACGAAGTTCGGTTGGGTAGCACTATTGGGATTTGCGTTCGGTCCGGCGGCTTGTGCGTCTGAGGCGGACAGCGGGATCGGGGGCGCCAGCGGCTCCGGCAACACGGGCAGCTACGGCGGCCTCCACGCCGGCGGCTTCTCCACCGGCGGCCCCGGCAACGTCGGCACCGGCGGCCCCGGCAACGTGGCCACGGGCGGCACCGGCAACGTCGGCACCGGCGGCACCGGCAACGTCGGCACCGGCGGCACCGGTAACGTTGGCACCGGCGGCACCGGTAACGTTGGCACCGGCGGCACCGGCAACGTCGGCACTGGCGCCACCGGCGGCGCTGGCACTGGCGGCGCAGCGACCGGCGGCGCAGCGACCGGGGGCAACTCCGGCACCGGCGGTTTCGGCACTGGCGGCTTTGGCACCGGCGGTGCTTCAGGCGGTGGTAGCTGCGTCGGCAACTGCGGTTTCAGTGATCCAACCGGGACTTGTTTCTGCGACACGGACTGCGTGTCCTTCGGCGACTGCTGCAGCGACTACAACACGGTTTGTGGTGGCAGCGGCGGCAGTGGCGGCGGCGGAACCGGCGGAACCGGCGGCGGCGGAACCGGCGGCGTCGCAACCGGCGGAACCGGCGGCACCGGTGGCACGACGGGTTCTTGTCAGAACGCTGAAGAGTGCTCGAATCCCGCAACGATGATCTGCAGCCCGACCACGCTCAAATGCGAGGCGGGCCAGTGCACGGCCAACAGCCAGTGCGGAACCAATCAGGCGTGCTTGGGCCAGGTCGCCAGCCCCGTGGTGGGCGCGTGCTACCCGAAGTGCACGCCCTACGCCAGCAGCTCCGGCTGCACGTCCACGAAAGACTGTGTCCCCTACCTGCTCGACGGCAGCGAAGGCGCGTGCTTCGCAAAGGGCACCACCGCGGACGGCGCGACTTGCACCGACACGGACGTCGGCACGGGTTGCGTCGCGGGCAGCATCTGCGTGCGCGACTCGGGCGTGCGCGTTTGCCGTCGGCAGTGCAACTACTTCGCCAGTAGCCCCGCCTGCGTGGCAAGCCAGCGCTGCGCACTCGGTGGCGTTTGCATCGCTGAGGGTGGCGACGCCGCGGCAGTTGGAGCAGCGTGCTCCAGCTCCAGCGCGGCAGGCGAAATCTGCGGCAACGACGGCAAGGCGTGGCGTGGGACGTGCCAGGACATCGGCAGCGGCCTGCGTTGCTACAAGGTGTGCCGCACGTCCACGGCTTCGGACTGCAGCGGCAGCCAAACGTGTTCGCCCTTCCAGGGTGACTCCACGGCTGGCGTCTGCATCTGAGCCGCACCTATCGTCGAGAGAAACCCGCCGCGCACCGAGCGCCGGCGGGTTTCGTCTTTTTGTCGTCGGCCAGCCGCAGCGCTGCGGTGTGACCTTCCGGGTGCGTCTGCCCCACCGCGGCCGCTACTGGCGCAAACCAAGCACGCGCTGCAGCACAGCAAAGTCGTTCTGGTTGGTGCGCCCACAGCTCGCTTGGTCCTCGGGAGGCACTGCCCCCGCGCTCAGCGCCAGCCCCTCGGACGCCGGCGCCATGACGGAGGATTCGTTTTCGTTGTGAGTCAGCCCGAATGTGTGCCCGGCCTCGTGAGCAATGGTGCGCGCTAGGACGCGCCGCGCCGCTGCACTGTCATACAGCTCGGAGACACAGCCAGCGGCTGCAAATCCCACGTCCCCTGCTTGCTGGCCGTCACAGTCCCGGACAGCCAATCCAGCCAGGGGACAGGCTTCGTCAAAATGGATGTCGTTGAACGTGTCGCCAACCGACAGCATCGTGAACTGACCGCTAGCGGGGCGCTCGGTGACAACATCGAGATCAAAGGGCTGGTAGACAGCGCGCACTTGGCGGGCAATCTGCTCGATCACCGCCGCGCGACTGGGCGCTGCCGCGTCTACGTAACGATTCAAATTCGTCGGCGCAATTTGATAAGGTCCCGGACCGTCACCCAGGGTCGTGACGCCGGCTGCAGCGTCGTTCTTTCCCGAGAACTGCAGGTGTGCGCCGTCGAAGTTCAGGTACAGCGTCGTCGCTGCGGACGGCGCAGTCCCCGGCTTGACGGACTCATCTTCCGTGCCTTGCGCGATACCCCCGCATGACAAACATGCCAGGAGCAAGACGGGCACTGCGCGACCCATTGCGTGCATTCGTCGTGGTCTGTTGCAGCCCGGGCGTGAGGATTCACTACGACGCCAGCTTTCAGCCCGGAGACATCAATTCGCCGCGACCCGGCTGCGGTCGGATCGGAGCTGTCGTCTCTGGACGGGGTCCCAGCCGAAGCGCCTAGGCTGGTTCGTCCGGGGGAATGCCGTAGCCAGGGATGGGCGGCGCGTCGCAATCGGATCCGCTGCCGAGGTCCAGGCGCTGCTCGTACCGCGGATCCACGCACGGCATCGTAAGCGGCGCGTTTTCGTCCAGGGGCCAGCGCGCTTCGGCTTCGACGGCAATATATGCCGACAGATGCGCCACCGACGTGAGCCGCTGCGTCGCGCGCGCGCTCAGCAGGATGAGCGTCGGATCCTCAAGCACGAGCACAATCTCGTTCGCCGCTAGCGTGAAGCTCGCCACTCCGTCACCGGCGCTATCCAACAAGCGGTTGAGCAAGGCGCCGGTGCCATGGGGCAACACGTCCAGAAGCTGTCTCGAAGGATGGGACGACGCACCCTCGACAACCCACTTTTCCCCGGGAAGGCTCAGAGCGCGACGAGTCTGCATTCTCAACAAGAACGCACCGGTGAGCGTCGAAAGCTCCACCATCGCGCCATGCACGGCGTAGCGCCCACAGATCTCCAATGCGTCCGATCCAGCCGCGACGCGGCCGAGAATCGCAGGCGCCATGGCCTCAGCCGCCTGCGTCGTGAAAGCAATTCGACGAGCGCCATCCAGGTCCACAAACGCCGCGGCACTCATCACCGCGTCGTGCCCACCCAGCTCTGCGAAGTAGTCCACGCCCTTTCCTACGCGCGCTTTTGTGCGCATTCAATGCACAGGGTCGTGGAGGGGTCGTGTTCCAGGCGCCGCTCCGGCACCGGCTCGCCACACTCCAGGCAATCGCCGAACTCGCCCAAATTCAGGCGCTTCAGCGCCGCCCGGGCCCGGGTGAGGCTCGTCTTACGGCGCCTCTGGGCCTCCGCGCTGATGGCCTGCCCCGCAATCGCGTCCATGCGCGAAAGCCGCCCCACACTGCTCTGGTCCAGCTCCACGGGCTTCGCGGCGCTCTCTCCGGTCGCTATTTGCGCCTCAAGCTCGGCAATCTGCACCTCAAGCAGCTCACGGAACCGCTCCAGGTCCACCCTCAAGGCTTGACGATCTGCGTGCCCGGGGGCGGCTTGAAGTTGAACTCGTCCTTCTTGACCTTCTCGTTCACCGTCGGCGAGACAAAGTCGAAGCGGTTGCGGTTGCCCTGGGCGTCGAGCAAGAGCACGCGACGGACTTGGTACGTGCCGCCATCGACGTACAGTAGGATCTTTGTGTATGCGGGGGTGGGCTTCTTGGGCACGCCTTCGAGCACGTAGCCGCCCTCGAATTTGAGCTGGCGCGAGTCGAGCTTCCGCAACTTAAACTCCTTGATCAGGTTGCCGCCGCCGACGAGAAACGCCAAGGCCGCGGGATACTGGCTCTTGCCCATGGCCTGCTCGTACATCTGCTTGTTGTCAGACTCGTAGATCTTGATCAGCTTGCCGTCGCTCACCACGCGGTTGCCGTTGTTGGTGTAGCGCCAACTCATCTTGCCGGGCTTCTGAAACGTGACGGTGCCTTTGCTGTCTTTGGTCTTGTTGTACGCCTTGACCCAATAGCGTTGCTTGAAGCCGGCCTTGAAGCTCTTGCTCTTGTCGTAGAAGTTCTGCACCCCGGTAGCCACGGCGTTGGCGCTACTGTTCTTGTTGGCGCCGGCCTTCTTGGCCTGAGCGTCCGCCTGGGTCGGGAACGCGGTGAGGGGGGCGGCGAGACCAACGAAAACGGCGAGTAGAGCGTGGGAGAATTTCATGATTCCTCTGACAGTGAGAACGCGGGAAGGGCGGTTTGGCTTGCAGTGCGTCTCACAAACGGACAGACGGCTGAGTCGGGCGAAACATTCGCAGAAAACTGCGAGAAATCCAGGGATTTTCCCCTTTTACGTTTGACCCCGCGGCGGCATTTCCCCTTGGGGAAAAGGTCCCGCCCAGATTGTACCCGCCAAGGGAAATTCCTGCGCGATCTCGGGCAGATACGACCACGCAATTCTCGCGGGGGCCTGTGCACACGGCTGGCGCGCTCGCCCATTGGCGAGCCGCGCGCTGGCATCTCCGCGATGACCTGACTCCGCGCCTACCGGCGCCGGGTCGCAGCCCTTTGTCGGCCAGACGAGATTCGAGGCCCACTGCGCTCGTCTGGGTCCCGCTTTTTCGGCGCAACGCCGGACAGTAGACCGCTCAGCGCCGCGCCGGAGGAGAGCGTCGCGCCGGGCGTCTTCGGCGATGGTTCGCCAGAGCCCGCGCCAAGACCGGCGACATCGACTTCTCCTTGAGCCGATCCTCTAACGGACCCAAGCGCAAGTGCGTCACCGCAAGCGCCAACGCGTCTGCCGCGTCGGGAGGTGGCAGTTCTGCGAGAGAGAGCACGTTGCGGATCATCATGGCCACTTGGCGCTTGTCCGCCTGCCCTCCCCCGGCGATTGTGCGCTTTACTTTCGCCGGCGCATACTCGGCAACTTGCACACCCGCCCGTGCCAGGGACAAGAGCACGACGCCTCGCGCGTGCCCGAGCTTTGCAGCAGCCTGCGCGTCCTTGTGAAAGAACAGGCTTTCGACGGAGCCCACTTCCGGGGTGTGCTCCTTGATCAGCTCCGCCAGCTGCCTGTCGATCACCGTGAGGCGCTCCGCGAGCGGCAGCTTGCCGTTCATCTTGATCACGCCGTGCGCGACATGCGTCATTCGATTGCCCATCCGGGAAACAAGCCCCCAACCGAGCTTGAGGGTGCCGGGGTCGATACCGAGAACGAGCATGTATTCTACGTATCAGTCTTTCCCGCGAATGGAAAGAACGCCGCCGCGAGTCTTAGCCGGCCGCGCCGCCTTCACCGCCTTCACCGCCTGGCGCTGGGTCGTCGTCCTTCTTGCCCTTCTTCTTGTTGCGGCCGGCGTCTTTGTCACCGGGCATATCACCCACGTTCAGCTCGACCTCGCCGAACATCACCTGCATCTTGCCCTCGCTCTGGAGTTTGACCTCCAACGTCTTCGCGCGAATGACGGTGTTGTCCTTGACTGAGCCCGACAGGCTGACGGTGTCGGCGTCGAACTCGCCGGCAAGTTCCCCTTCGCTGCGAAGCTCGCCCACCTTCACTTTGCCGTGAACGGCCCCACTGGCGCTCACAGCCAGCGACGGTGTCTCCAGCTCGCCTTCGATTCTGCCGCGGACCATGATGGGGCACGTGGAAGATAGAGTGCCCTTAAGACTCGTGCCTTCTTCGATCAGCGTCTGCTTATTCGGTCCTGCATTCCCGCCGTATGAATTAGTCATTTCGTTATCACCCTTCTTCTATTACTTGGCGCGCGCGCGCAGGATCTTCATTCTTAGTGAGCAACCGGGAGCGAACGCGAATTGCGTACTCTCCGCGGCTTGCTCCACGGCGCCGGCGACGGCGCCTTGTTCACTGACGACTAACAAGCGGGGCCCGATGATGCCTGGACTGTCCCGCTCCAAAAACTGCCCGTGGATCGTGATATTGCCGAGCCCCGAGATGGTGCACTCGCTGAGCACGCCGTCTTCGCCAATCACCAGGTTGGTACCTTCACTCAGGACGATCTTGCACTTCTCGAAACGGCTATCGATTTCCACGTCGGACCCAGCGCCGAATTCGAGGGAAGCGTCGCGCAACACATCGCCCTTGCCGAAGTAGCGGGTGGCGGTCGGAACTTCCGAGAGCTTGCCCGCGAGGAACGCCGCCACCTCGTCTCCGCTGACGCGCTTGGTGCCAGTGCCTTCGGGACTGGTGTCGACCCATTCGGCAATGACTCCGTCGAAGCGTCCGGTCTTTGTTTGCGCGCTGAAGAGCTTAGCGCCGGTCAGGGTGGCACCCGCCGTTCTGGTGTCCGAGAAATTCGCGTGGCGGCCATCGATGTCCCGAAGATTGCAGCCCTCGAGGTTGGCCGAACGCAGGTTGCTGCGCAGAAGAGAGGCACCTTCAAAGTTGGCTCCTGGAGCCGCCGCTTCGGCGAGTTCCGCGTCGCTTAGGTTGGCTTGCCTGAAGTTCGCCTCTTCCAAGTTGGCAGAACTCAGATCTGCGTTGCTCAGATCAGATCCGGTGAGATTGGCGCCGCCCAAGTAGGCCTCGACTAGTTCAGCGTGTGCCAGGGAGGCTCCGTCGAGCATCGCCTTGCCTAGCTCTGCTGAATCAAGCTGAGCATTGGTGAGCAGTGCAGACGTGAGGATAGCGTCGGTCAGTTTCGCGCCCTCAAGGGTCGCGCGATTGAGATTCGCGCCCGTCAAGTTGGCCTTGGACAGGTTGGCACCCTCCAGATCGGCCTTCTCTAGGTTGGCATTGGTCAGAACAGCAGACGAGAGGAACGCCTCACGCAAGTTGGCATTCTTGAAGTTCGTGCCGTCGAGCCGCGCCCCTTCAAAGTTGACCCCTTCCAGGTCCGTGCGACTGAAGTCTGCGCCGCTGAGGTCCGTCCCGGACAAGTCCAAGCCGTTCAGCTCTTCACGGGCAAGGCTCTCGCCCTGCTTCGCCCGTGCGACTACTTGCTCTCGTGTCAGTTCCGCCATGCCTGCTCCACTTCTACGACTTCTGCGCCGCTCTTGCGGCCTCCAGGAATGCGTCAATCGCCGCAACTTTTCGCTCGAAGGGAAGTCGTTCGAGCTGACTGACCAAATCAACTGCACCGAGACGCGCCAGCACCAAGTTCACGCGTAGCAGGGTTTCGGTGCGTTGCTTGCGCGCGCTGCGGCGATCCGCTGCCGCTTCCGGAGACCACCCCGACTTGCCGCGCGCGAAGGCTTCGTTGGCCGCATTCAGTTCGCGCTTCAGAGTTTCCAGTTGATCCAGCTCCTGCGGGCGCTTCGAGTCTGGCGGGACCGAGTCGTGCTTGGACTGGTACGACTCGAAACGCGCGCAAATCTCCTGGCAAAGCCCGAGGGGCAGTCCCGTTGTCTCCGCAATCTCGGCAGGCCGCGCTTCCAAGAACATTTGGAGATTGTTGAGCCCGGCCGCGTACAGCTTGCCAAGAGCGACTTCCCTCACCCCCGCGACCTGGCGCAGTAGCGACTGCACAATCACCGGTTCGCGGCGATCGCGCTCGACACTGGCCTCGTACACGTCCGGAAGCTCTCGAGCGAGGGCGTTGTAGGCCTGCACAATCGCGACCTTGTCGTCCTCGCCGACTGTCGAGCCGTCGCTCTTTTCTGCCGCGGTCAGCTTCTCGTGTAACTTGTCGAGCGCCCCGGTGATGGTCGTCACGCCCATCTTGCCAGCGGACTTCTGCAGCGTAGCCACTGCCGGAAGGCAGACACTGAGCCAGTCTTTGGTCGGAGTGCCCTGGTCCAGCTCGACCATGAAGTCCCGCACGGGGCCGAGCTGCGTCACGGCAATTTGCTTGAACAACTCCTCGACCGCCGCGACATCCGCGGGGCTGGGCACGCTGTGCGCCTCAGCGGCACCCGGGTCGGACAGGATCGCGTCGAAACCTTGTTCCAAGTCCGCCCAGTCCATCTCCAACTCCTCGTTGGTTGGTGGCTCACTTGGGGTTGGCGCGGTATCACCAAAGGCCGGAGCTTTTGGCCTGCTGGAGGTTGGCGAAGCCTTTTGCTGACCCTTGCGTGCCGACGGCGGGGGCGGCGGCGCGGAGCGTGACGTCGGACGCTTCGACGCCTTCGGGCTCCCTGGTTGGGACGCGCCAGCGCCAAACGGGCTGGGTTCCGGCACGACCTTCGCCGAACCAGTGACGCTGGCCAGGGCCTCGGACATGGACGCAGGCGGTGGTTCCTCCTGCGTTTGAAACACGGACCGCATTTGCTCCGTGGCTCCCCGTGCCTTGGGCCGGGACTTGGGTGCCAGCTGCTTCGAGTAGCTGCCCGGGCTGGCGTCCGTGAGCGGCTGCCCGCATTCCACGCAGAAGCGAGCGTCGGGCAACATCATTGCACCGCAGGTCGGGCAGCGTTTGGTGTGTGTCGCGCTCACGAGGGCACTCCAAGGGACCCGCCGCAGCGCAGCGGTGTCGTCGGATAGACTAGCGCAGACCGCATCAGTTCTCAGAGAGCTTTTGCGAACAGCTTCGCGTGTTCAGGGCGCGGAGATGCGTGCTTCCCGGCAGATCCGCGCGGATTTGACGCGAGGCTTTTTTGGTCTGGCGTCGCGCGCGGGGCGACTGCCACCTGCCCAGCTAGAGATACTTGACTTCTACGGCGTTTAGCGCCGCACACTTCAGCGGCGCTAGGCCTCGGCTGCGCTGACAAGTGGCGGTTCCCGCTCCGCGGAGCCAGGGTCGTGGAGTAGGCTTCGGCTCGTGTCCGTAACGCTCGGCGACAAGATCCCCCACGGCGCCGACGATGACCGCATCCTGGAGCGCTTCCTGGAGTACGTGGATGAGATCGGGCTCACCCTGTACCCCGCCCAAGAGCAAGCGCTGCTTGAGCTCGCTTCCGGCAAAAATCTGATCCTCAACACACCGACCGGTTCCGGCAAATCCTTGGTCGCCAGTTTTGTGCACTTCCGCGCTTTGGCCAAAGGACAGCGGTCCGTCTACACGAGCCCAATCAAGGCCCTGGCCAGCGAAAAGTTCTTCGCCCTGTCCCGAGAGCTCGGCCCCGAATATGTTGGCATGCTTACCGGGGACGCCAGCGTGAATCGAGACGCTCCGGTGCTGTGTTGTACGGCCGAGATCGTGGCGAACATGGCACTGCGGCAGGGGGCAGATGCCGACATCGATCACCTGGTGATGGATGAATTCCACTACTACTCGGATCCTGAGCGTGGCGTCGCCTGGCAGATCCCTCTCCTACTTTTGCGCCGCGCGCGCTTCACATTGATGAGCGCCACGCTAGGGGACACCCGGTTCTTCGAAGAACGACTGAGTGCGCTCACCGGCGTCGAAACAGCGGCGGTGCTGTCCAAAGACCGCCCGGTGCCCTTGGACTTCACTTACCGCGAGACACCGCTGCACGAGACGGTCGAAGACCTTCTGAGCAGCGAGCGCGCCCCCATCTACATCGTCAACTTCACGCAACGGGGCGCCGCCGAAGAGGCCCAGAACCTGATGAGCGTGGACTTTTCCAGCAAGGAGCAGAAAGCCGCCATCAAAGCCGCGCTGGTGGGAGTGCGCTTCGAAAGCCCCTACGGCAAGGAAATGATGCGCTTCTTGCGACACGGCATCGGCTTGCACCACGCCGGTTTACTTCCCAAGTACCGCTTGGCCGTAGAGAAGCTGGCACAAAAGGGTCACCTGAAAATCATTTCCGGCACGGACACCCTCGGCGTCGGCGTGAACATCCCAATCCGCACGGTGCTGTTTACGAAGTTATGCAAATTCGACGGACAGAAGACGGCAATCTGCACGGTCCGCGACTTCCAACAGATCAGCGGGCGCGCCGGACGCAAGGGCTTCGACGACCGCGGCAGCGTGGCGGTGCAGGCACCAGTCCACGTGATCGAGAACCTACGCCTTGAAGCCAAAGCCGCCGCCAATCCCGCGAAGAAGCGCAAGCTAGTCAAGAAGAAGCCACCGGACCGCGGCTACGTGCATTGGGATCGCTCTGTCTTCGAGCGCCTGGTCAGCGCGCCACCCGAACCCCTGATCTCTCGATTCAAAGTCAGCCACGGCATGTTGATCAACTTGCTGGATCGCGAAACTGGCGGCTGCATGGCGATGGCGCGGCTGATCCGCGACTGCCACGACCGCAAAGCAGAAAAGCGGGTGCACGGCCGCACGGCATTGCAGATGTTCCAATCCCTTCTCGACGCCGGCATCGTCGAAAAGGTCGCGAGCGGCGCGGGTCACCGCGCTCAGATCAGTGAGAGCCTGCAGCAGGACTTCTCGCTGAATCAGGCACTCTCCCTATATTTACTTGAGACCATTGGTCGCCTCGACATCGAAAGCGAGAGTTACGCCCTCGACCTGTTGACGCTGGTCGAGTCGATCCTGGAGAACCCGGCGGTGATCCTGCGCAAGCAGCTCGATCTGATCAAGACCCTGAAAATGAGCGAGATGAAGGCCGCAGGAGTCGAATACGACGAGCGCATCAAGAAACTGGACGAGCTCGACTACCCCAGACCAAACGCCGACTTCATTTACGAAACCTTCAATGCCTTCGCAAAACAGCACCCATGGATGGAGCAGGAGAACATCCGGCCCAAGTCCATCGCCCGCGACATGGTGGAGAAGTTCCTCTCGTTCTCGGACTACGTGAAGGAGTACGGCCTAGAGCGCTCCGAAGGGCTGCTGCTGCGATACCTCTCGGAAGTGTATAAAGTCCTGGTGCAGACCGTGCCTGACGGCGACAAGACGGCGGATGTGGACGAACTCGTGACGTTTTTTGGCGCCATGGTTCGACAGGTGGACTCCAGCTTACTCGACGAGTGGGAGCAAATGCGCTCCGGCGTGGAGGACGTCGCGCCCCACACCAGGTCGGAAGATCTCGAACCCGAAGGTTCGCGAGACGTTACCCGGGACGAACGCGGCTTCACCGTGCTCGTGCGCAACGCACTGTTTCAGCTGCTCAAAGCCCTAGCGGCGCGGGACGTCGCCGCGGCTCTCGATTGCACGCAGGCCGACGCCCAAGGAGCACTCGGCCGCACGGAAATCGAGAGCGCCCTGGAGGAGTTCTTCGCAGCCCATGCCGCACTGCGTACCGACCCAGAAGCCCGCCGCCCCAGCTTTTTGACCCTCGAGAAAAGCGAGTGGCACTGGGAGTGGGCCCAAGTGCTGCTGGATCCCGAAGAAGAAAACGACTGGGTCATGAGCGGTAGCATCGACGTTGAAGCGTCCCGAAGCGCAGGCCGACCCATTCTGCTGCTACGACGCATCGGGTCGTGAGCCGTAACGCAGAGCATTCAGAATCGCGGCCCCCGGACGCCCGGCTCCTGCCGGTCACGAAAGACCAAGGGGCGCGGAGCCCCGGGCAAGCTCACTGCGCCGCATAGGCCTGGCCACTCCAATGATGTCGCGACTCTCGTTTCTCGGCCGTGCACGCTTGCCGGTACTGTTTCGGCAAGTCTGCGTCGGGCTCACTGCAGATGACCTCCGTCGTGGCCAGAATCTCCTTCGGAAATCCGCCCCCTAGCCGCACGCTGCCCCTTGTTTCTTTCACCGGCGGGAACGGACAGCCGCTGTACGTCGCGTGGTACAGCGTGTGCTGGAATACTTGCACCAACTCTTCGTTTCGCTCCACGTAGAACTCCAGCATGTGGGTGCCGCTGCGTCCGCAGCCGTCGCATTCGCCATGGTGGGTCTTCAGCTCCAGCGCATCACGCGCCGGTTCCAGAAGTCGCAGCGGGCGCAGCGTGAGCGGTGCGCTGCCGCTTTCCACACCGAGACACGCGCGCTCGGCGTAGCGTTGATCAACTTGAAACGCCGGCTCGGCGCGGCACCAATAGCCACCTTCCCTACCGAGAAGGACGCGCGCGCGCAGGTGATCCACCGACGCACGACCATCGTCGCTCGAGTATCTAATGACCACCGCCCGATCGCGCCCGGGGTCGCCGCGCAGCGTCAGGTCGATCAGTTCCAACGAATCGAGTTCCGCAGGCGCCGCGCTCTCGCTTCCGCTGTCCTCGCTCTGCATGCCGTCCGGAACGGGGTCGAGGCCAAGCTCGGCCAGTAGCTGGTTTCGCCGGCTCGCGCTCTTGCTGCTGCGCAGCGCCGCGGACCAGCGCTCTAGTTCGAGTTCCAAGGGTGGGCCGTTGCGACAGTGCGGAGGCGCCACACGCGCCTCCACCAACCCGTTCCCTTGCGGCGCCGCCGTGTTTTTCGGGCGGCGCGCGGGCGAATGGGAGTTGTCCGGCGGTGCCTGTACCGGCGCGCACGCGCCGCAACCCGTGACAACGGCGAGCGCCAGAATGGGGCCAGCTCGAAAACGCTGTTGCGTTGTGAGCATCACTTCCAGGCAACTCTACCCGGTTTCGGCGGTCACCAAATACACCAACGCCCGGAGCGCTGTGCGCGCATCCGGGCGTCGGCACCTGCCGATGTCGGCTCAGTTACAGTGCGTGCCGTAGTCCGTGCAGCAATCCGCACGGTTCACGCAGCCTGCGTCGCAGTAACACAGGTTGGGCGGGCTGGAGCCCGGCGCGTTATCGGTTTGACCACAGTGGCCTTGGCAGCTGCCGCCCGTGGCAGGACCACCACACGCCTCTGCCCGACCTTCGCAGCAGTCGCCGTACTGGAAGCAGGCGTCGTCGCAGTAGCAGCTGCTGCCGTCGACGGTTTGTGGGCTGCTCGAGGAACACTTGTCCCCGCAGATACCAGCGCTTGGGGGCGGTGGCGGTGCACTCGGGTCGATCTGCGCCTTGTCGTTCAGCATCTTCACGACGCTGTATTTGACGTGGGGGTTGCTGGTGATTTCACCGGCGGGTCCGACGCTGGTCCAAAGGAAGTCGGGCTGCTTCGAAAAGCCCCATGCCGAATGCGTGGAGCCAGGAGCGACCCACTCGCCGCCGATGACCTTGCCGTCCGCGTCTGCCTCGACCACGTAGTGGTATTTGTCCGTGCGCAGATAGCTGCCGATGCTCGGCACCAAGGGATGATCCTCGGCTTCCGACTCCGTGACGTAGCGCATCGTCATCTGAATCTCGAAGAAGCGCTTGGCGTCCGGGTTGTACTGGTACTCGCTGCCGCTCACGCCCAAGAGCGTGTTGGCTTGCGCCGCGTCGATTTCCTCGTTCTTGGTGATCTTGTAGTCATGAACGGGCTGATTCCACACCTGGTAGTCATAGGTACGGTCTTCCGCGATGGACATTTCGTAACGCCCGAGGAAGTTCGTGACGATCACGTGGAATGCGCCAGCGTTGGTGTCGCGGCAGCTGTCATCCTTGATGCGACCCGTCTCGTCGCGCTCTGGGTCCTTCGTGTTGCAGCGACCGCCCACGATGATCGACTTGCTGCGATCGTAAACGGTGAGCAGCAGCGCCTTGATGTCGGCGGGGTAGAAGGTGACACCGTTGTGTTCAACGGGGAACTTCGGCTCCGGCTCGTTCATCGCAGCGGGTACCCAGGCGTGGCACAGGCCCCACCAGGACTCGACGCCGTCGTTGCTTTCGCTGTCGCACTCGTCGGCGGTTCCATCGCCGTCGCTATCGACGCCATCGCGCGAGCGGGCGTTGCCTTTGTTCGCGCTCTGGAACTTGGCGGCTGGCCCAAGGCGGTCATAGTACTCCGGGTCCCACGGCGCCGAGCAGTTGGTGCCGTCGAAGGGCTTGAGCGCCATGAACTCGGGCGTGTCTTCCCAGTTGTTGAACGCCTTGTCGAACTTCTCTAGGGGGCTGAGGGTGCCCGCACCCTGCCAACGGTGATTGGTGCTGTCCTGATAGGTCGGCCAGTAGGTGTCCGGCCAGGGCGTGTTCTTCGCCACACCTTCGCGGGGCAGATCCGCCATCGCGTAGGTGATGTCCTTGTCCAAGAAGTCCGCGAACTTCTGGGGGTTGTTCTTGTAGTCCCAGGCGTCGGCTTTGCCGAGGTTCGGGGGGCGATCGGGCTCGGTTCCGTTGCCCGTCCCGGGAGCGGAAGCGTCTGAGCTGCTGCAGGCGGCGATCGCGCCCGCGGCGAGGAGTACACAGGCCACATGGGCCGCAGATTTGAAGATTCGCATCGGTAAAGCTCCTTCCCCCAAAACCGGGATGGCTGACTTCAAGCAGTATCCCCTGCACGACGCAAGGGAAACAGGAGCCATTGTAGGACCATGTAGGTGCAAGTAGTTCTATGTGCGCGATATCCCGCGGATTTCCAGTGAGAGAAAAATTTGGATTTTTTTCTGCCGACGGCGTTGTAGCGACGCCATCTCGGCTTTCTGCGCCGCTGCGGCGCGTTCGCGGCCCCGGGGCTGCCCCATCAGCGGCGCGGAAAGCCCCGGCTGCGCCTCGCCTCGTCGGTGCGGTCGACCCTGCGCGATTCACCAGCGCCGCGCTACAAATGGCGGGCCGTGCGCGATCCTGACGTTCTCGTGATCGGGTCGGGCCTGAACGGGCTCGTCGCTGCGTGTCGTTTGGCGAAACGGGGACTGTCCGTGTGGGTGCTCGAGGAAAGCCCACGACGACCCGGCGGATCCCTAGGCAGCGAAGCGCTGACGCAACCAGGCTTCGTGCACGACGTGGGCACAGCGTTCTTCCCCTTTGCGCAGACGAGTCCCGCCTTCATCGAACTAGAGCTGGAGCGATACGGTGTGACTTGGCTGCGGGCGCCCATCGAAAGCGCACACCCCGCTCTCGACGGTAGCTGCGCCAGTATCTTGCGCGATCGCGAAGCGGCTCTGCGCTCATTCGGAGACGAACGCGACGGAAAGCGCTGGCAGACGTTGGCCGACTGGTACGCCCGGGCCGAGCCTCGGTTACTCGCGGCGCTCTTGGATTCACCAGGCATCGCGCGGCTGCTGCGCGTTGGGCTCGCGAACGCCTGGCACCTCGGGCGACTCGTGCTGCGTCGCAGTGTCGCGCTATCACGCAAGCTCTTTCAGGGCGAAGCCGCCCGCCGCGTGTTGCCGGCGCTGGGATTGCACCTGGGCGTAGGCCCAGACGACGGCTTCGGTGCCGGATATGGAGCGCTGCTCGGACTCGCGACAAGCAACGGCGGCAACGCGATCCCTCGGGGCGGCGCGCGGTCGATCACGAACGCCCTGGTCACGATCCTGGAAGCCCACGGTGGGCGCCTGCGCCTGGGCACGCGGGTCGATCACATCCTGACGGACCGCAGTGGCGCCGTCGGCGTACGCACCGAGCACCGCGACGAGCTGCGGGCGAAGCGCGCGGTGATAGCGGACACGTCCGAAGCCGCCATGTATCTACGCTTGCTCGACGAACGCTGGACACCCCGGCGCGTGCGTCGCGCCGCCGGGTCTCCCCAATCCTGGGGGACCTTCAAGCTCGACCTTGCCATCAGTGGTCCGGTGCCTTGGGTCGCTGACGCCGCACGCAAGAGTGCCGTCGTGTACGCGGCCGAGAGCGTGGCGGACCTGCGCGCGTTCACTGAGCAGGTCATGCGGGGACGATTGCCGGAGCGCCCCTGTCTATTCGTCGGCCAACAGAGCCTAGTCGACGATGCGCGCGCCACACGCAATCAACACACGCTGCACGTTTCCACACGCGTCCCCATGCAGCTAGAACTTGGTTGGGATAGCACCCGGGAAGCCTTCGCGGATCGCATCGTCGCCCGCATCGAAGCTCTGGCTCCGGGGTTTGGAAGGAAGATCATGAGCCGCAGCGCTCGCAGCCCCGCGGATCTCCAGGAGCGGAACGAAAGCTCGCGGAGCGATGCGAGCCTGCGCTGGCGCACCAGACCGAGCGTCGGCGCACTTCTCCACAGCTACGACTCTCGCACCGCGGTGCCCAGACTCTACTTGGCTTCCAGCGACGCGCATCCGGGAGTCGAGGTACACGGAATGTGCGGATACCACGCCGCGCGCGCCTGCCTTCGGGAGTTGTGAGTTCGGTGCAGCGCCTACCGCGGCGTCCGATGCCGCTGCGGTGCGCACCCCAGGGGCAGACGTCGCGGACAGCCCCCCGGGTTTTCAGCTATGATGCTTCCCATGCGGCGACTGGCTCTCTTCGTGGTGTTTGCTGCCTTCGGCGCGGGGATCGGTTGCGGCGGAGACGACGACGACGGTGGCACCGAAGCTGACAAACACGGGATTGGCGCGACCTGCACCAAGAACGACGACTGCTTCGAGCAGGGCCAAACCTGCCTCAGTTTTAAGGGCGGCTACTGCGGTGTGGAGGGCTGCACCGGGGACGCGGACTGCCCCGACGGCTCGCGCTGCGTGGCGCATACGTCGCCAGCAAAAAACTACTGCTTTCGGGTTTGCACCGACAAGACGGAGTGCAACCGCAATCGATCCGCCAGCGACGAGGCCAACTGTTCGTCAAACGTGGCGTTCGTCGATGGTGCCAAGAACGGCAAGGCCTGCGTGCCTCCGAGCTGAGCGCCCGGGCCCGAGCTGCTTGCCTCGAAAAGCTCGAGATTTTCCCAAGCGGGACTGAAGAAAATTGGGCCAGCCGCGGCGATCCATGACAGCCCAGGGGGTGATGGCAGGCATACAACTACGTGCATGGGTCGGAGTCGCCGCGGCAGCCGGCGTGCTTTTCGGCTGCAATGGCGGCGCCGACGACGCTCCGGGCCTCTCCAAGGCCGCTGGAGATCAGGGGATCCCGAACGTTCCGACCCCCCCGGAGAACGGACCCAAGCTCGGCGCTATCGCCGAGGTGGTTCCGGTACTGGAGCGACCCAGTCAGACCGGGCGCCAGCTGGGCTATCTGCATGCCGGCGCGTTGGTGGCGCGCAGCGAGGAACCCTACTCCAAAGAAGGCTGCGAGGGCGGCTGGTACGCCGTGCGCCCCAAGGGCTTCGTCTGCGCAGGAGACACCGCCACCACGGATCTGAGTCACCCCACGCTAGCGGCGATGGCACAAACGCCGAAGCTGGAGCAAACGCTTCCATACACCTACGCGCGTGCGCGTAAAGAAACGCCGATCTACGAGCGCGACGCAGACAAGGACAACGCCGTCAAAGAGGTCGGCAAGCTGCGCCCGCGCAGTACACTCGCCATCGTCGGCTCCTGGTCCGCCCTGGATCCTGAAGGCAAGATGCAGCGCTTGGGGCTCACGACCAACGGGCGATTCGTTCGAGCTACGGATCTCGAACCGTCCACGGGCAGCGAGTTCCGTGGCGTCGCTGTCGACGGCAAGAACGACCTGCCGCTGGGCTTCGTCGTCAAGCGCGGCATTCGGTTTTGGGAGGTCGAAAAGGGCGAAGCCGACAAGCTCGGCAAGCTCGACTACCACACGATCCTAACGCTCACGGGTCGCTTCCGCACCGTTGGCCCGCTGAAGTACTGGGCCACGACGGATAATAAGTACGTGCGCCACCGCGATGTCACCGCGGTGCGGAGACGCAACACGTATCCCGACTTTGCGGTTGCCGATCAGAAGTGGATCGACGTGAGCATCATCACGGGCAGCGCCGTGTTCTACGAGGGTCGCAAACCGGTGTTCGCAACCCTGGTCAGTGTGGGACGCGACCGCTTGGGCGATCCGCAAACGAGCGCGTCCACGGCCCAAGGGACCTTCGACGTGGTGGGCAAGCACATCACTGCGGCAAAGCTCGACCCCAAGAGCGCCGAGGACTACCACGAGACTTACGACTTGCCCTGGGCCATCGAGCTCTCCAGTGGGCAACTGATCCACGGCGCCACCTGGCACGATCGCTTCGGCATCGAACACGGCAAGGGAAACATCCAGCTGTCTCCCGCAGACGCGGCGCGCACCTGGGCGTGGGTCGAACCCGACGTCCCCGCCGGCTGGCACGGGGTGACGGGGCCGGCCGGGCGCAAGACCATCGTCGTCGTGCGCAAGTAGGCGTTGTGCTGCGCCGACGCCTCACTGTGTAGCAATGCGTCTACACCGTCGGTGCAGGTCGCGGCGAGTCCCCGCAGTATTTCCGGTCTTTTCGCCCCAAAGCAGAGCGGCACGCAGCTTGCTCTTTTATGAGGCATGTCCCGTCTCCTGCGAAGCGCACTTCTCTGTTGCCTGACATGCATGTCGGCCCCGGCTCTGGCACAAGAAGCGTCCGGTTTCGACCTCGACGACGCTCCGCCCCCGCTGCCGCGCAGTTTGCAATTCGACCCAGGTGGCGAAACGTCGCAATCCGCAAACGCGCCCGCAGAAAGCCCACGCCTCGAGCTCGGTGCCCGCGGAGCCGTGGCCCAAGGCAACACCGCCGGACACGCGCTGGTGGGTTTCACCGGCGGCTACCGCGTGCTGCCCAGTCTCACATTAGGTGGTTACACCGACGTGGTCACGTCGAGCGTCTCTATGTCCGATGACTGTGCAGCGGATGCGCAGTGCGATTTCGCGTTCCAACGCTTCGGTCCAAGAGCGGCGCTGCACCTGCTGCACGACTTCGTCGTGGATCCTTGGCTCGCGGCGTCCATTGGTGCGGTCCATGTCACCGGCGCCGAAGACCCGTGGCGCGCTGACTTCGCTGTGGAGGTCGGCGTGGACGTGCGCCCCTTGCCGTGGCTCGCCATCGGGCCTTACGTCAGCGTGGCTCGCGCGCTCGAATCCCGAGCTGACTATGACGGCTACAGTTCCGTAGGCGGCCGCGTGAGCGTGCAATTCGACCTCGCTCCGAGCCCGTCGCACCGTCCCGCAGCACAGACCGCGCGACGCTAGACGCCAAATACTGAACAGAACGGCCGCTCACGGTTGACCCGAGGGTCCACGACTCGACGCGAGACGACGCCAAATTCTGCGCGCTTGGGCGGCATGCCGCACTGCATCATGAGCATGCTCAGTTGCAGCGGATTTCCGAATGGCTTCTGCACTTTCGCCTGATCTATGTTCCGCGCCCCACTCACCGACACGAGGCATCATGGGCGTCTTCGACCTTCTCGCGAAATACGACTACGGCGAGCTGCATCTCAACCGCGACTCGGCTTCCGGATTGATGGCGATCGTCGCGATCCACGACACGCGCCTGGGCCCGTCTTTGGGAGGCTGCCGCTTCATCCACTACGACACGGAAGAGGAAGCCATTGTCGACGCGCTGCGTTTGGCACGTGGAATGACGTATAAAGCAGCCATCACCGGCTTGCCCCTGGGCGGCGGGAAGAGCGTCATCATGCGCCCCAAGAGTGAATTCGATCGCTCCGCGCTGTTCCGCGCCTTTGGCAAGTTCGTAAACGATCTTGGAGGACACTACATCACGGCCGAAGACAGCGGCACCAGCATCGAGGACATGGAGATCATCCGCACCATGACCAAGCACGTCACGGGCGTGAAGCCGGAGCACGGTGGTTCCGGGGATCCCAGCCCGTACACCGCCCTGGGCGTGCGCCGCGGTCTCGAAGCCTGCGTGAAGTTCGTGTCCGGGCGCGACAACATTGCAGATTTGAGCGTTGCTGTGCAGGGCATCGGCCACGTTGGCTACCACCTCTGCAAAGAGCTGCATGCGCTGGGCGCGAAGCTGACCGTCGCCGACGTAGACCCACTAAAGAGCGAACGGGCGCAGCGTGAGTTTGGCGCAGAGGTCGTCCCGCTGGATGCCATCTTCGGCGTCGAGTGCGACGTGCTGGCCCCTTGCGCCTTGGGCAGCGCCTTGAACGACGAAACCATCCCGCAGCTCAAGTGCAAGATCGTGGCGGGCGCAGCGAACAACCAACCTGGTGAGCCACGCCACGGCGACGACCTGATGCAGCGTGGCATCGTATACGCCCCGGACTACGCCATCAACGCAGGTGGCCTGATCAACGTCGCCACGGAGATCGAGGGCTACGACGAAGCCAAATCCCGCGCCAAGGTCATGCAGATCTACGACACTATCTACGAGATCGCTGAGCGCGCCAAAGCGGCGATGAAGCCCACAGACCTCATTGCCGACACCATGGCGCAGGAGCGACTGTCGCGATCCAACTAGTGGGCTGTCTCTGCACTAGTGCGGCGTGTTGCTTACGAGGCGTCCCGCTAGTGTCCCTCCTCTTGATGGCGTGGCGACGCTTTTCCATTTGACCTGCGGGCTGTGCGACGCGCACCGCCACCCTCGGCCATGCGCTTGCGCTTGCGCCACAACGTCGAGTCATCAATACCAAGTTCGACGGCGGCCGCTTCAAAGCTGTCTGCGCGCTCCAGCACCCGCGCAATGTGCTCGCTCTCGATGGCGTCGATGGTGAACGCTCCGCCCAAGTACGGGGAATTCGGACGTGCTTGCTGCACGCGTTCGCTTAAGTGCATCGGCTCAATCTCGCCTCCGGGGCAAAGCACGGTGGCGCGCTCTAGCTCGTTCTCCAGTTCCCGCACGTTGCCGGGCCAAGCATGGGTGGCCAGCAGCGAAAGAGCAGCTGCAGAGAGCGTGGGCACGGGGCGATGCAGGCGCAAGGCGCACTTCGCCAGCAGGGACTCGGCGAGATCCGCCAAGTCTTCGGGGCGCTGCCGCAAGCTGGGCAAGCGCACATCCACGACACTCAGTCGGTAAAACAGGTCCAAACGGAAGCGCCCCTCAGCGACCTCCGTTTGCAGATCACGATTGGTGGCCGCCACGATGCGCACGTTCGAAGTGCGCACATGGGATTCTCCAACCCGTTCGAAGCGATGCTCTTGCACGAAGTGGAGCAGCTTCGCCTGTAGCTCCGGGCTGAGTTCGCCGATCTCGTCTAGGAAGAGCGTGCCACCATGCGCCGCCTCGACGCGACCCACGCGGTCTTTGACCGCGCCAGTGAACGCGCCACGGGTGTGTCCAAAGAGTTCCGAAGCGAGCAGCGATTCTGGCAGAGACGGACAGCTCACTTCGATGAAGGGCGCGTCGCGCCGGGCGCTGCTAGCGTGGATCTCCCGCGCCAAAATGCTCTTGCCGGTACCGCTTTCACCCCGCAGCAGCACCGGCGCGTCGGTACTTGCCGCTCGTAGCAGCACGTCAAGCACCGTTTGCATGGAACGGCTGCGCGAGAGCCACAACTTGCGAGCTGCGCCTTCTGTAGGGACCGCGAGCCACGATTCCCAAGGCGCCACGTCGCCACCCAGCACAAACACGTCGAGCACACCCAAGCGCCCGGCCTGCAGGGCCAAGAGCGTGTCGGCTGCCTCCAATGCGACGACCACCGGATGACCCGCACGCAGTAGCGCAGGGACCACGCTGGGCAGTTCCGGACGACGACCGGAGTATGCGATGCACAGTCCCTTTGCCGTCCGCCCCGCCGCGTCGCTGATGACGCGATGGTCGATCCGACGCTTCTTGAGCTGCTCGACGACGGACGCGATCTTTTCGTCCGGAAACCCAACTAGAGATACAAATGGCTTTTCTTCATGATTTAACACGACACACCTCGACACACTGATGACCCACGTTCGCGCCGGCCAAGAGCGGCACAACGCGTCTGGCCGCGCGACGACGCGACCGGGCAGGAGCAGCGACCGCCGCTCAGCTATGTCGAGGAGGCCCACGCGCGATCGGCGTGGGCGAAGCAGGTGAGAACACCGCGGCCTGGCTGGCCGCGTGAAAGAGAGCGAGCTTGGGAACCCGAACCTGGATCTGGACTCCCTCAGGCGGCAGGACGGGCCATTCGCCGTCGGGATCCGTCGGGGCTTCCGACTCGGCCAGACCGCGCAGGGTCGCCACCTGAGCATGCGCGTCGCGGGCGACCGCTTCCGACTGCCAAGAGAAGGAGAACTGAGTGTGCCCCGTGCCCACCGCGAGCACGGCCGCGTAGGCGGCCAGCACCCAAATCACCAGTGTGCGCAGCGCGGACAATCTGGGGGGAATCATGGCGACGCCCCCGCAAAATGCAAGGGGCATCCGAAAAGCCTCGGAACTAGTGGGCTGTCTCGCCAGCAACAATCCTTCGGATCGCCGCTGACGCGCTCTTCGCCCAGCCGCGCCGCAAGCGGCGCCGCCACTAGCCATTCTTCGGGGCTGGTGTCCCGGAAGATCGGCTTCGCCGTTTTCTCCTCCATCCGCTTCTTGGATGGCTTCCGCCTTCCTGCAGTTCACTACCGCCAGACGGTTCTACTTGGATTGGTGCTTCTGACACACCGCGCTAGCTGCTGACGAACCCGTACACCAGGGTGGCCACGAAGGGGATCAGCAACCAAAGCAGCGGTTTTACAGCGCTCTCCATCTTTGGCTCTCGGAACACCACGGCGTCCGCTTCGCCCCCAGCCAACGCGGCGCGCGTGTGCTCGCGCCGAAGCACGGGGTCGACCGCGGGCGGCATGATCAGCGAGGGAGGCGTTTTGGGAGCCCGAGGGCTCACGGGGCTTTGCATCATGCCTTCCGCAATGCATGCGCCCTGCCACAGCATCCTCCTGGGTTTTCACGGGGAAAGCAGCACGGCAGGCCGCGTGCGCTTCCCGCATGTTGCAACTCTGGGTCAAGGCGCGCCTGCAAACTGCAACGGGCGCCGGCAACCGCTACTGAGCCAGGAACCCGTACACAAGCACGACAACGAAGGGCACGATCAGAAACATCAGCGGCCCGAGAGCATTGTGCATGGTTGGCGCGCTGGAGGCTTGGGTCTGAGGATCCATAGCCGCCACCCCCTGCACGACGCAGGCCAGCTAGGAGCTACGCAAAGCCCCGCAAAATGCGGTGATTGACGGTACAGCATCCCGCATTTTGCAGGGACAGGCCGGCGTAACACTGCAAGATGCAACGCGGCAGCCCCGCGGGCAGTGGTTATATTACGCCAGTGATCCAACGCGCCACCAAACGTCTCCTTGGCAGCGCCGCTGCCGCCGTCGACCGAGCCGCCACGATCGCGGCAGGCCGAGCGACAGCACGACGCCGCAAGAAGAGCCCCTCCGAAGGACTGGATCACGGGCAGCGTATGGAAGCGCTGCGCGCGCTGGCCGGGCTCTACACCGACGACCGCATCCCCGACTTCTTCCGCGCGCCCCGTCGGATCGAACCGAAGTTGTCCAAGCTGCGCTGGACAGCGGACGGGCACCAGATCCTCGACGCCAGCTGGCCCAGCCGCGACGCAACGTTCGTCCACGATGTACACGACCGCTACCACCGCTTCGCCCACAACCAAGTCGCGGCGGCACGGCTCTTCCTTGGCCCCGAGCCGCGACCGGTCGCGATCCTGATCCACGGCTACCTGGGCGGCGCCTACAAGATGGAGCAGCGGGTCTGGCCCCTGCCTTTCTTGAACAAGATCGGCCTGGACGTCGCGCTCTTCATCTTGCCGTTTCACGGAGTGCGCGCGGACCCCAATCGCAACGGCACGCCACCGTTCCCGTCCAGCGATCCCCGCATCACCAATGAAGGCTTTCGCCAAGCCATGGCGGACCTGCGGGATTTGACTCACTGGTTTCGTCAGCGCGGCCACTCCAAAGTCGGCTTGATGGGCATGAGCCTCGGGGGCTACACCACCTCCCTTGCGGCGACATTGGATTCAGAACTGTCGTTTGCGATCCCAATGATCCCCCTCGCCTCCGTGGCCGACTTCGCCCGGGACCAGGGCCGCCTCGGCAACAACGCGGAACAAACCGCTCTGGAACACAACGCCCTCGAAGCCGTACATCGGGTGGTGAGCCCGCTGGCACGAAAGCCGGCCATCGATCCCAAACGCGTGCTTGTCGTCGGCGCCAAAGCAGACCGCATCACGCCGGTCGAACACGCCCGACGCCTGGCGCATCACTTCGGCGCGCCGCTGGACACCTGGCCGGGCGGGCACCTGCTCCAAGTGGGCCGCAGCGACGCTTTCCGTCGCATCGGTCGCTTTCTGCGCGAAATAGAGGTCACGCCCCCGCGACCATAGCGAACGAAGACGTGCATCCGGAACGCCGTCCACGCTGACACCCAGGTGCGCCGGGGTTCAATTGAGTCACTCCGTCCCCTGAGGCAAAAACTCCACTCGCCGGTTCCGCTGGCGCCCCGCTTCAGTCGAGTGGGCCTCGACGGGTTGACTGCTGCCGACGCTTTTCGTGTTAAGCCGGCTGCGGTCAACACCGCGCTCAACAAGAGCGCGGAGAACGCTTTCTGCACGACGCAGTGCAAGGTCGGCCGGCTCGGACGGCACGGAGTGTCCCACGATCGTGAGCTTGAGTTCTGGCACACGAAACAGGTGTTGCGCGAGAGAATCCAGCACGGCTTCGCTCCCTTGGCTCAAGTCGCTCGACCTGGCAGCGAAGTATACTTGCAAGGTGATTCGAACCTCACCGGGTGGTAGGACGCTCAAGCAGGGTGTGGGCGGGCAGCCGCGGTGTACCGGATCTATCGCCTCAATGCCGGGCACTTCTGGGCATGCGTCGCGCGCATCCTCAATGCCGTCCGCGTCAGTGTCTGCGGCCGCGACGAGCTTCGCTTCCGTCCGCGCATTTGGCTGCGCCGGCGCCGAGCGCGTAGAGTGGCCATCGCGAGGCGGCGGGGCGTTGGTGCCTGCGCAGCCCAGGCCAGGCGCGACGCACGCAAGTGCCGCAGCGACAAGACGACGGCGGCGCTCAAGGATGGCGTCGCGATCACGCATTGGGATCTAGTAGCACCAAGCGGTTGCCTTGCGTCCGGTAACGCCGCGCGGCTCACGGGAGGGAAGCGACAAGCCGCGCGCTCGCCGCGGTTCTTGTATTGTTCAGGTCGCAGCAGTTCCGCGGCGCTAGGCCCCTAATCCTGGCGGCAAGAAGTGGACGTTCCTAGCTACGAACTAGTTGTTTCACTGGAGCTGAAGTGACGGCTGATTTGAGTAAGGATCAAGGCGATGCGAAGCAGCCTTCTAGAAACGTCATGATCTTCGGCGTCATGACACTGTCTCCGCTGGCGCCGATGCTGCTGTTCACTTGTTCATGGCTGAGACCAGCGGCGTCGACGGTGCCTGCGGATACACCGACGTCGACGAGGGCCTTCTGAAACCCAAGCTGGGTGGCTTGGCGATCGGCGGCGCCTCGGACCGCGATCAAGAACGGCGGGATCCCCTTGCCGCCGGCAACGTGAAAGAGGGGAGACGCTTTGGCTTGCACCGCAGGATCCGTACCGAACGCGTTCTCCAAGATTTGCACTTGCTGAGCGCTCGCCGTCTGGAGAGTGGCAGGAACGTCGTAGGCCTCGGTATCGAAAGAGCCGACGCAGCGAAGCATCGACAGTGGCTCCGAATGCAGCGCGAGAAAACTCTCGTCGGTGCCGAGAAGTGCGACCAGGTGCGCGCCTGCGGAGTGACCGAGAAGCGCAATGCGTTTGGGGTCGCCGTGGAACTCGGCGCTATGATCTTTCACCCAGTGCACCGCTGCGGCAACGTCCGTGGGATGTGTTGGGTACATCACGCGATTCGGATCCGTGCTTGGTTTCGTGGGCGACAGGCGATAGTTGACGCTGACAAGCGTGTAGCCCGCCGCGTTGAATAGCTTGACCTTGTCCCCAATGCTGTTCGCCTTGTCGCCGATCGCCCACGCGCCTCCGTGTACCCAGATCACGGTCGGCACTTGTGCGCAGCCGTCGCTAAGCGCGGGAGTGTACACATCCAAGCTGAGCAAATTCGGATCCACACCGGAGATCGCCGCGTAGGGGACGTCCAAACTAGAATTGGCGGCAACGGGGGCGCATGCGCCAGCGTCCGTCATGCCGCCTCCTCCTCCTGCACCGCCCATTGCGGCCGCGCCGCCACCGCCGGCCGCGCCACTACTGCCTGACGCGCCGCCGGAGCTCGCTTGAGCGCCGCTGTCTTCCGAACTGCATGCGAGCAAGAGCAGCGCAGCTAAGAGCGTCAGGGAGTGCATGCGCAACCCTGGGCGCCGCAGGTCAACTTCACTTTCAGTGTGTAGTCGCCTTCGTCGTCAAACGCGGTGCTGCCGTCTACCACGATGATGTACCAACCGTCCTTGGCGGCAGTGTAGTTCTTGGTTCCGCTAAAGTAGTCGTCACAGAAGTCTTTAGTCGTGCAAAGCAAGTCGTTGCAGCCGGCATTGGAGAAGATCTTCAACGTCGCGTCCCAGAACGAGCTGCTATACGAGGGGCACGCCCAAGAGTCCGTCAAAGTGACGGCCATGCTCTCCCCGGCTCGCAAGTAGATCCGGTAGGTATGGTCCGCGCCTGCGTCGTAGCAGCTGCCACTGTCGTCCATACGATTGGAGGCGTAGCAGGTGTTAGCACTGATGGAGAAACCACCAGAGTCCCCAGCGTCGATCCGGCTGATGACTCGCGCGCCGGAGCACTTGTCCCGGTTCTGGGTCCCATTGGTACAAGCTTCCGTAGGCGGTGGGCAGCCGGCGGGGCCACACACGTTGTTGGTGCAGATTTGCCCAGCGGCGCAGTCCGTGCTTCCCAAACACTGTACGCACTTAGACGTTGTGCCCTGATCGAGGCACAGCGGCGTGCCTCCCCCACAGGCGGCACACGCAGCGCCACACGCGGCGTTCGTTTTGCACACTTGACAAGATCCAGCCGTACACTGCTGATTCGTGGCGCAGGCCGCGCAAGTCGCACCGCACTTCTGGTTTGTGTCGCAGTTCAGGCACACATTGGCGCTGCAGTATTTTCCCGAACCGCAATGCCCATCCGCGGTGCACGCCACGCAAGCCGTGCCCGCCGTGTTGCAGACCTGACTCGAGGACGTGCAGTTCGTGCAGCTGGCGCCGCAATGCGCGTCGACGCTGCAGTTCTTGCAAGTGCCGGCGTCGCACCACTTGCCGGCGCTGCAATCTGGGCTGGTTGTGCAGTCTTTGCAGACGCCGTTCAGGCAGCCGAACGGGCAGCTGACGTCCGTGGTGGCATAGGAGCAAGTGCCGGTCTGGCATGTGCCCGTCGCGGCGGGAGACTTCAAGGTGTTCGGCCCGCTGCAATACGGAGCGGGTGGGGTAGAACAGGTCACGCCTGCGCAGGGATCTCCGGCGCAAGCGCCGTTCGCGCAGCCGAAGGAGCAATAGACCGTGTGTTTGCCGTAGCTGCACAGCCCGCTGGCACAAGTGCCGGGCGCGTCGTTCACGGTGAGCTCCGTCGGCCCAGAACAGTAGCTTGCTGGCGGCGTGTTGCAGGTGACGCCAATGCACGGATCGCCGTTACACACGTCTCCCGAACAACCGTTGGCGCAGTATTGCTTGTGCGACGAATAGCTGCACTTGCCTTGGGAGCAAGCGCCGGGCGCGTCGTAGACGGTGAGGTTGCTCGGATCCGCGCACACGCTTTTCGGCGGCGTGTTGCAGGTGACTCCTACGCACGGGTCGCCGTTGCATGCATCGTTCGCGCAGCCGGCCGCGCAATTTTGCTTCTGTGAGGTGTAGCTACACTGGCCGTTTTCGCATGTACCGATCGGGGAGTGTACGGTTAGCGAGGTGGAGTCAGCGCAGGTGTTCTTCGGTGGCGTATTGCATGTCTTGTTGACACAGGGATCGCCACCCGCGGAACCACCGCTGCCTGCAACGCCACCACCGCCACTGCCTGATTGACCCGCTTCGCCGCTTGAACCCGCTCCGCCGCCTGCGCCACTCGTTCCCCCCGCATCGGCGACCGACGCATCGCTGGGGCCGTCAGCGGGAGGCACACCTTCCGACTGTGCGCACGCGAGCGCGACTAGCCCAAACGCGAACAGCAGCCCATGTGTCCGGCTCACGCGTGAAAGCGTAGCATCGACGGGGGCTGGGGGGGCAGGGACGGCGACGGGACGGCGACGGCGACGGGACGGCGACGGGACGGCGGCGGGCTGGCGGCGGGCTGGCGGACGGGAGGGCGGCGAGCCGGCGACGGGCGGGCGACGGGCGGGCGACGGGAGGGCGGCGAGCCGGCGGCGGGCGGGCGACGGGAGGGCGGCGGGCGGTAGGGCGCCCTGGGGCAATCGGTTTGCGTAGGCAAGCGCCCAGGCTGCTGAAAAGCACGCGCTACGCTGCGAACGTGCCGTGGTGGAGCTTGCTGCCAGCGACGCAAAACTACCCGGCAGAGGGAAGTGGTGGCGTGGGCGTCACGGGCTGCGCACCAAGCGGGGTTTCCGGGACTTCGCACCAACCAGTGCCCCGGAGCCCGCTGCCACGCAAGGAACCGATGCCTTCGGAACCCGCACCAAGCGAGGTTTCCGGGACTTCGCACCAACCAGTGCGCCGGAACTCGCTCGGTGCGTACGGGACCCGCGAACGGAAGCGACGCGTCCGGGCCGCTGAAGCGCCGGCGATCGGCGTCGTTCCGAAGGCCGGGGCTCCGAGGCGAGCCGGCCTTTTGAGAAGGCCCGCTGGATCCGCCTCTCCGCCGGGGCGCAGGCGCACGGCCGGGGTGCGGACCCGATGGGCGTGAGCAGCAAGGCGCGAACCGATGCAGGGCGCAGGCGCGCGCGGGTCTAGATCTGGGACGCGCCGCACACCAGGAACACGCAGGAACGACGTGATCACGGCAATGTGACCGCCGCGCGAAGACGCGCGATCCAACGAGCCGTGCACGCCGCGGCGATGCACCGCGAACGCAAAGACGTCCTTCGCGGCAATGTGACCGCCGCGCGAAGACGCGCGATCCAACGAGC
>CALMUT010000030.1 GCA_937872925.1 uncultured Myxococcales bacterium
CCGAGCGTAGACCAGGAAGTGGGGCGGGAGCCGGAGCCCAATTTGGTAGGCGGGTGTCATGACTTCTTGGGGCACTCCGTCCGTGGCCACCGACAGCGCCAAGGCCCCACCGTGCATTAGGCCGCTAGGATTGCCAGAGGACAACGCGAACGCAAAGTTCGCGTAGCCCGCCGTCGCAGAGACGCTCTCTGCGCTGTCGCCTAGGGGTGTGGCGAGTCGATACGGATTGTTGAAGCGCAACCCTTTGCCCCAGCTCACTGCGCCTAGCAGGTGCAGGTACGGGCCCGCCTCGGGCAGCAGGGTCTGGGCGCCTTGGCGCGCGCCAGTCTCCGCGCGTGCCGAAGGCAACACCAACGTGCACCCGAGGCACACGCCAAGGAGTAGCTCACGCGAGGCACGCACGTTGGACGTCGTCGACGGATTTGGGCACGCCTGCGCTCAAGACCTCTGGTGCCGCGGCGGTGATCGCGACGTCGTCTTCGATGCGAATTCCGATGCCGCGATAGCGCTCGGGCGTCTCCGTGTCATTTGCGGCGACATACAGACCGGGCTCGACGGTGATCACCTGGCGTTCGCGGAGCGGGCACGGCTCCCCACGTTGGTAGTAGTCACCGACGTCGTGCACGTCCATGCCGAGGTAGTGGCTGGTCCGGTGCATGTAGTACTTCTTGTAACGCCCCTCTTCGATGGCTTCGTCCACGGGGCCTTTCACCAAGGAGAGGTCCACAAGTCCCTGGGTGAGCACCCGGACCGAGATGTCATGCAGTGCGTCGAGCGTCGCCCCGGGAACCGCCGCGGCGATGCTCGCTTCTTGAGCGGCAAGCACGACCTCATACAGCTCCCGTTGGGGCTTGCTGAAACTGCCATTCACGGGAAAAGTGCGCGTAATATCAGAGGCGTAGAAGTCGAACTCGCAACCCGCGTCGATCAGCAGGAGCTCACCCGCCTGCATCTTGCGGTCATTTTGGCGATAGTGCAGCACAGTGGCATTGGGGCCCGAACCGACAATGCATTCATAGGCCAGGCGCTGGGCGCCTGCTTTGCGAAACATCGAACGCAGCAGCGCCTCGACTTCATATTCGTGCGCCCCGGGTTTGGTGAAGGCCATCGCGGCCAGATGCGCCTCTGCGCTGATCTTGGCGGCGCGCCGCATCAGTGCCAGCTCCTCGTCGGACTTGAGTAAGCGCATGGGATGCAGCAGCTTTGCGCTATCGTGCACTTCCGTTGGCCACCACTTGCGCTGCTTGACTCGCTTGCGCAGTACCGCGAGCGCCGCAAAAATCTGCGCGTCCAAACGGGGCTCGCGCCCAATTCGCGTGAACAGCTTGGAGTGGTTCTCTAGCAAGTCCGGAAGTCGCTCTGCGAGCTCCGCGATGGGGTAGGCGGCGTCCGCCCCGAAGGCCTGCTGCGCGCCGTCGACTCCAGCGCGGTAACCATCCCAGACCTCGCGTTCGGGGTCTTTGGGGCGGACGAAGAGCACGAAACGTGGCGCTGTTGGGCGAAGCACCAGCAGGGCTTCGGGCTCGTCGAAACCGGTCAGGTATTGGAAGTCTGAATCTTGCCGATACTCGTGTTCGATATCGTTGTTGCGGATCGCGGTCGGAGCCGCGCCCAGCACCAGACACCCGTCTGTCAGGCTTTCGAGGACTCGACCGCGTCGGTCTGCGTATTGCGCCAGCATGCGCTAACCTATAGCGCGACCAGGCCCAGAGGGGCGGCCTGGAATGCATTTCGCGTCAACGCAGGCGCCAAATCTCGATGGCGTAGCGTCCACCGCCCCGCTGGGCCCGCACGCGCGCGCGGTGGGAGCCTGCTTCGCTGACACAAAAGGGGCCGTCTGGTTTGACCACGGGCCAGCGGTCGTCGCTGGTATCGAACGCGATGCGCTTTTGGCTGGGCGAGAGCACTTCGACATCGAGGTCCTCCACGCCCGGTTCCGCCACGGCGAAAATCCGAAAGCACTCGCCGGGCGATGCATCGAAGGGGTGCTCCTGGCCCGGACCGCCATCTTGCACTTTCGCCTCGCGAGCTTCCGTGAGCTTGCTCATTCCGTTCTGTGGCCCGCACAGGACGCCGAGTCGCATGACGTCCAACTTGGGATCCGACCGCGGGGTGAACCCTGAATAGCAGCTGAGCCACAGCCCGCCGACGGGTGCGGGCGTTGCCGACGAGGCCGGGGGTGCGGAAGGTTGCGCCTCCTGGGGTGCGGGTCGCTTCGCCGTTGCCGAGGGCATGGGAGCGCTCGCCGTGGCTGCGGGCGCGCTTTCGATCCCGGCCGTGTCTGAGCCCGCCGGGGACGGGACCGGGGAGCGCTTGCAACCCATTGCCAGCAGGAGCACCGCTCCGTAACGCCAATCCATGCGCATGCTTCGGTCTTACCCCTCAGCCCTTGGGAAACCAACAAAGCGGGTTTGACTGACGCACTGCGCCAGGGTACTCCCGCCACGTGACAACGGAGCGACCCCCCTCGGAACCCGAGGAGCGCGAACGGCGGCGCTTGGAGCGCCTGCTGCCCGAGATTGTCAAACGTCTGGTCGAGTCCGGCTATAAGAATATCAGCGAGGGTCCCGAGAACGTCCGCGAGCTGATGCGCGACATGAAGCTTCCCAAAGAAGCTCTGGCGTTGATGCTGACGCAGGTCGACGAAACCAAGACCGGCCTATACCGGGTCGTGGCCAAGGAAGTTCGCGACTTTCTGGAGCATACCAACTTCGCCGAAGAGATGGCGAAGGTCCTGACCACGCTTTCCTTCGAGATCAAGACCGAGGTTCGATTCATCCCGAATGATTCCAAGCCCGGCGCGCCGCCGAAGCCAGACGTGAAGGCGAAGGTGCGGATCAAAAAGGGCCGTGCAGAAAAAGACGAGCCACCAAACGAGGACGGCGATACAAAGCCGGGAGTGAGCGGGGAGGATCAGGAGGAGACCCCGTGAAAGCTCTGGAAGCAGGCAGTGAGATCGATTCGTACTGCACTAAGTGCCGCATGGATCTTGGACATCGCATTGTTGCGATGGTGGCGGCTCGCCCCAAACGTGTGATCTGTCTCACCTGCGGTTCGCAACACAACTATCGCGCTCCCGCGTCTGACCGTGAGGCAGCGCGGAAGAGGACCGCCGGCCCACGCCAGAGTGCAGGTGTGCGGGTCACGCTCAAAGCTCGGGCGGAAGCCGACCGAGTGAATGAATGGGAGTCCCGCATCGCCGGACAAGCCCATGACGCTTTTGAACGCTACTCGATGGACAAGAGCTTTCGACCCGGCCAGCTGATCCAGCACAAGAAATTCGGAGAAGGTTACGTGGTCGACGTGTTGGACGGCGGTAAGGTCAACATCATGTTTCGCGACGGAGTGAAGACGCTGGCGCACGGTATTCCGTGAGCGGACGTCGCTACGCGTACAGCGTCGGGCTTTCGCTCGCGATCGCTAGCTCGGTCGGCGCGGCGACGGCCGAAGAGCTGCACCCGGCGCGTGATGGAAATTTGGGAGCGCTGTTGGTTGCCGCTCCCGTCGCCGCTCGGGAGCTATCCGCCGAGGAACTCAGGCCTGCGCTGGGTCGCTCGGTGGGAGCCGCTCGCTATTCCGTGATCGCGGCGGCTGCGGGCAGTCCCATCGAGCTCACATCGAGGGTGCCGAAGGGACAATCCGCGCTGCTCGGAGCGTCCCTTGCGACCCGGGCGCCACTGCGGGCGTTGTTCTTGATCAGCAGTTCGGATGGCGGCGAACTGTACCTGGACGGTCGCAAGCTCGATTCAGTGCCGCCGACGTCCGCGGCTGCCGCTTGGTATCCCGTCGAAACGGAGCTCGAGCGCGGGACGCGGTCTTTCGCGCTCCGTCTGAAGCGTGGAGACGGCCCACTGTCCGTGCGCGTGCGCGTGCTCAGCGCCGCGGATTTGCGGCCCCCGCCAGATGCCCGGTTCTTGCTTCCCGGTGCGGACGTCGCAAAGGAGTTTGGATCAGCCTGGCTCCAAGCGGAGTTCAGTGCAGGCCTGACCGAATCCGGATACGCGCCGCTCTTGCGCTTGAGTGCGCCCGGCGGGGCTCCGGCAGCGGCGTATCCCGTGCGTGTCGCCCAGGGCAAGGAAGAGAGCTTTGGGCTCGGGACTTTTGGCGGCAGCGGTCGTGGCATTCTTTCATTCGAAGCACACCTGCCGCCAGTGCCGCCCCAGCAGAGCTCGGTTCAGTACCGAGTGCGCGTGGGCGATGAGGAGCGTAGCTGGACGCTCCCACTCGCGCCCGAGGCTCCTGTGTTGCTGGCGCGTGGACGCAAAGCCGAGCGCGCACTTCGCACGGCGCCAGGGGGATTTGCCGATGCGGACGTCCTACGCGCGACCCTCGTCCTGCGTATGCGCGAGCTCCAGGAGGCGCGTACCCAGGAGCAAGTCCGGCGGTCGATGGGTTCGCTGGAGTCCCTACTGCTCAGCGTCGAACAAAGACGGGACCCGTTGAAGACTCCCGGCGTGCACGAGCTCGCGCGGTTTTCCGAAGTGTCCACCCAGCCAGATCCAATGCGGGTGCACGTCCCGCGAGCCCAGGGCGAGGGGCCGCTACCGCTCGTTGTGTTGTTGCACGGCATGAACGGCACGCCCAAAGGCGTGATGGACGCGTTCCTCGACGATCGATCCGAAGCGCCCCGAGTGCCGGCCTTCGTGATAGCGCCCCACGCGCATGGCAACGCGTTCTACCGCGGGCCCGGTGAGTACGAGGTATTGCAAGGGATCCAATGGGCGCTGGCGGTACTCCCCGTCGACAAGAACCGAGTGTCCATCAGCGGTGTCTCGATGGGGGGCACCGGGACGGCCCATTTCGCCATGCGCTATCCCGACCTGGTCGCCGCCGCCGCTCCGCTCTGCGGCTACCACAGCTACTTCGTGCGTCGAGACACTGCCAACCGGCCGCTGTCGGACTGGGAGCGCAGTCGCATGGCGCATTGGTCGCCGGCGTCTTGGGCGGGGGCTGGGCGTGATCTGCCGTGGTGGATCGCCCATGGCAAGAAGGACTTCCCTCTGGAAAACTCCAAAGTTCTGATCGCTGCGCTCAAAGCGGCTCACGGGAACGTCACTGAAGAATGGCCGGACACGGGGCACGCCGTCTGGGAGAAAACCTATGCCGGGGCGCGGCTGTTTCCCTGGCTTTCCCGCCAGGTGCGGCCGGCGGAGCGGAGCCGGATCAGTCTCGTGACCGACAGCTATCGCTACGCGACCCAACGTTGGCTGGGGATCACACGCCTCGGTGCGCCCGGCAGCATGGCGCGGGCGCAGGCGGAAGTGGACGGTCATACGCTACGCATCCAGACGGAGAATGTCGGCGGCGTCGCTGTGGATCGCGCGCGCTTGGGGGCGGCCCGAATCGACTCCGTAGAGCTCGACGGAACGGTGTTTCCCGGCGGTTCGGAGGATTGGAGTTTTGTGCGGTCGGGGTCCACCTGGAAGAAGGGCGACGGGCGTCCTGGCGCCCAGGAGAAGCAGCTCGGTGCGGAAGGCCCGATCCGCGACGTCTTCAACGCTCCGGTGGTGTTCAGCTACGGAGCGGCGGAGCCCGCTTCTGCCCGGGCTGCGCGTGAAGTGGCCGAGGCGTGGGCAGCACGCTTCGGAGCCGAGGCGGCGTACCCGCTGGTCCCAGACCATGCGCTTTTCGAGGACGCGGTGCGGGACGTCAACTTGGTGATCGTCGGAACGCCCACAAGCCACAAGCTGCTCCGCCGCTACGCCAAACACTTTGCGCTGAAGTTCGAGGCTGGCGCGTTGCATGTGGGCTCGTCCCGTTTTGACGCGCGCAACATTGGCGCGGCCTTCATCGCCCAGAGTCCCCTTCGAAGGGATCGCTCTTGGCTCTTGGTTATTTCCCGAAGCGCAGCGGGACTCCATTTGTCGCGCTCGCTACCCGCACTGTTGCCTGACTTCGTCGTCTATGACGAGGGCATCGCCGCTGCAGCTGGGCAGCAGGTGTTTGGCGAGACTCGGCCGGTGGCCGCTGGATTCTTCGACCACAAGTTTCGGCTGCCCGCACTCCTCACGCCGGCTGCCCCTACGGACGGCGGACGATGAGCCCCGCGATCCCGTACCTGACCCTGCCAGATTTGGTCATTCTGGAGGCCGGCGCCCTGGGCGGCGGGTTTCCTCCGGCACCCTTCGCCGTCAAACCCTTCGGTACGTTGGTCGCCATGGGCGTCTATTTGGGCGCGTACCTCGCCGTTCGCCAGGGCAGGCGGCTCGGGTTCGACGAAAAGGCGTTGGTCTCCTTCATGGTTTGGGTCGGCGTGGGGGGATTCGTGGGCGGCCATGTATTCGACACGCTGTTCTACTTCCCATCCCGAGTGATGGAGGACCCACTTTCGCTGATACGCGTCTGGGAAGGGCTTTCCAGTTTTGGAGGGTTCTTCGGAGCTGCGCTCGGCGCCATCCTCTGGAAATGGAAAACGAACGCGGTACTGCTGCCGTACATGGATGTCGTCGGCAGTGCATTTCCAGTGGGCTGGGTCTTGGGACGCACCGGGTGTTCGTTGGCCCACGATCACCCCGGCATGTTCAGCGACGCCTTTCTGGCCGTGCAGTACCCTGATGGCGCACGCTTCGATCTCGGGTTGTACGAGATGCTCCTCACGGTCCCCCTTGCCGTGGGGTTTCTGATCCTGCGGCGCCGCCCGCGGCCCTGGGGATTCTACATGGGGATGATGACGGTCTACTACGCGCCGTATCGCTTCGCCCTGGACTTCCTGCGCGCTCGGGATCTGCGTGTTTCGGACGAACGCTACCTGGATCTGACGCCCGCGCAGTGGGCGTGCATGCTGATGTTTGCCTACGGTGCGGTGACACTCTTTCGGGCCTTCGAAAGTGCCGGAGAGCCCAGCGCCTGGGCTGTTCCCCAAGTCCCGCCGCCCAGCAGTCGTCGAGCCTCAGGCCCGTAGACGGATGGCCCCTGGCGCCACGTGGGCGGAAAGTGGCAGCCGCCCCGGAGTCTCGCCATCCATGTCGATCAAGATCTCGTCCCCGGCGCGCACTGGCACGGCTTCCACGCGTGCGCCGCGAGTCGTGCGCACGCCCGGCTCGCCCAGGTGAGTTCCTTTGTAGATTTTCGAGGAAAGCGCGATGACACGCGCCCTCGGTATGTCACTGAGTGCAACGATGTCGAACTGACCGTCGGCTGGGTCGGCGTCTGGCGCAATCATCATGCCGCCGCCGAAGTAGCGGCCGTTAGCAATCGCTACGTTGAAGATGGGGGCTTCGAGCCACGGCTGTCCGTCGACGAGGATGCGCGTCGGAGCGTCGCGGTATGCAACCATCGCACGGAGGGTTCCGATGAAGAACGCTGCTTTGCCGCCCATCCACTTCGGGCTTGCGTTGACGATGCGATCCGTCAAGCCACCGATGCCGAAACTCGTGATGTTGATAAAGGCCTTCGTCTGGCGGTCACCAGCATCGGAAGTGACTTGAAGGATGCCCAGGTCCAGCGGACGCGCTTCGGTGCGCGAGAGCCGCTCGACGGCCTGCTCGATGTCGTCAGGCAGGTCGAAGGTCTTGCGGAAGTCGCCGCCGGTGCCCGCTGGAATCAACGCAAGCTCCGGTCCGGGCGCTGCCTCACCCTCCGGTCCCAAGTAGGCCTGGCAGGCCTCGTTGAACGTGCCGTCACCGCCGACCACGGCCACGCAGTCGAACCCGCCCGCGTAGGCTTCTCGAATGCACCGTGCCGCATCCCCCGGACCGCGGGTGTGGACGACTTCGTGTGGGTGCCCCAACCGCCGGAGAGCTGCTGAAATTTCCCGTACTTTGCCCCCTGCCCGGCCTCCGCCGGCCTTGGGATTGATCACCACCTGGAGCTGCATGGCCGGGCCCACCATGGCACGGCCGACGGCGCGAAGGGAGCCTCTGAGAGGGCGCCCGGCAGAAGCCGGCCTTTTCGTGGACTTGAACCGGAATGACGCGGGATGTACCGTTTTTCCTGGCTCCCCGGAGCCCCCACCCCCGACCAACCAAGGAATACTGTTTTCATGTCGACTGAGGACGAGCGCAAGCTCTTCGTAGCTGGCTTGCCCGACACAATGAACGAGGACGCGTTGCGCGACCTCTTCGAGGCGGCAGGCACAACCGTCGTGGACGTTTCGTTGCCGCGTCATCGTGACACGGGCAAGCCGCGAGGTTTTGGATTCGTCACCCTGGGCACGGCGGAGGACGCGAGCACGGCGCGAGGAAGTCTCGACGGTTCACTTCAATCCGGCCGGCCGATTTCAGTTCGTCCCTTCAAAGCAGAACCGCCGAAACGCGATGGCACTGCGTCTGCCGGCGGCGGGGCGCCTGCGCACGCATCTCAAGACCGAACGCTTTATGTCGGGAATCTTCCGTTCGATGCGACTGCGGAAGAAGTGGAAGAACTCATCACTTCGACGGAAGCGGGGGGAGTGAGTCGCGTGCATCTTCCTATCGGGCCGGACGGGCGAGCACGGGGCTTCGGATTCGTCACCATGGCAAGCGAAGAAGCCGCCAACGCCGCTATCGTTGCTCTGCGTGATCGTGAGTTGAAGGGTCGCAAGTTGATGGTCAACATCGCCCACCCGCGGGGCGAGCGCCCGAGCGGTGGGGGTGGCGGCGGTGGCAGTGGGGGCGGCGGGGGCGACAGGCCGCCGCCGCGGCGAGACGACGGCCCGCCGCGGAGCTTCGATGGGGGGCCTCCGCCGAGCTTCAACGAGCCGCCGGCAGTCCGCGCCGAGCCCGGTCGGCGTTGGGCCGACAAGCCCGACAAGAAGAAGAAGAAGAAAGCGGGGCGCTCCGTGAAGAACGAAGCGCCGCCGAAGCGTGGGCGCGGCAATCCGAAACCCTGGCGGGAATGGGACGACGATTGAGGAGTCCCGGCCCGGCGGCCGGGTCGAAGCCGGGCGAATGCGCCTGCATCCTCATTGGGTTTCCTTGGCGCGAAGCAGATGCCGGGGCATGAGCCGGCCCGTTGGCCGGTTTGGCCCAAGCGGCGCATTGCATCGGCGCTGCGGCGCATGCTACGTAGGGCCCCTCGTGCTGAAGTGACCGCTCAGGGAGAGCAGCTGAAATCCCGCGGTTTGTTGGCTCGCTGAAAGCGTCTCGATGATCTTCGACTGGCTGTACGGCCTCTTTTCGAACGACCTCGCCATCGATCTCGGTACGGCGACGACGCTCATCTATGTCAAAGGCAAAGGCATTGTGAGCTGCGAGCCGTCCGTTGTGGCGGTGCAGCGGGACGCCCGGGGAGACAAGAAGGTCCTCGCGGTCGGCCGCGAGGCCAAAGAAATGCTGGGCCGAACTCCCGGCAACATCCAGGCGATCCGGCCGCTTCGGGACGGCGTGATCGCGGACTTCGAGATTACGAAGGCGTGGCTGGGTTATTCCACCGCCGGGGCACACAACCGCCGCACCCTGGTGAAGCCGCGCATCATCATCTGCGTGCCCTTCGGCATCACGGAGGTAGAGAAGCGCGCCGTGAAAGAGAGCGCCGAGAGCGCCGGGGCGCGTGAGGTCTATCTGATCGAAGAGCCCATGGCAGCGGCGATCGGCGCCGGCCTGCCGATCACCGAGCCCAGCGGCAACATGGTGGTCGACATCGGCGGCGGCACGACTGAAGTCGCCGTGATCTCCTTGGCGGGGATTGTCTATTCCCAAAGCGTACGGGTTGGGGGCGACAAGATGGACGAAGCCATCGTCGCGTACATGAAGCGCAAATATAACCTCGCGATCGGCGAACAGACCGCCGAGCGCATCAAGATCACTATCGGCAACGCCTACCAGCCCGAACAACAAATGACCATGGAGGTCAAAGGTCGGGACATGGTCGCGGGGATCCCGAAGACCGTCGTGGTCAATTCGGACGAAATCCGCGAAGCGTTGTCGGAACCCATCAATGCCATCGTCGAAGCTGTACTTCTCGCTCTCGAGCGGACTCCCCCGGAACTGGCTGCGGACATCGTGGACAAGGGTATCGTCGTCACTGGTGGTGGCGCCCTATTGAAGAATATTGACGTGCTGCTACGCGAAGAGACGGGGCTGCCCGTCATGGTGAGCGACGACCCAATCAGTGCGGTTGTGCTCGGCAGCGGCAAGACGCTCGATCATATCGAGCTGCTCAAGGAAGTAACGATCGGCTGACGGCCGGTCCGCACATGCGGAGCCGCGTGGTCGATCGTCGTCGGGTAACGCCGTGGGGTCGTTCAAACGCTATCGAGACATTGCAGTCGTGGTTCTGCTTCTGGCGGTTCCATTCTTCTTCTTGCGCGCGTCCATTCGCCGGCCGGAGGAGATGAGCGTCGTAGATCGCGCCATCATGCGGGTTGCGGCGCCGCTGGAGTACGCATCTGCAGCGCTAGCGCGCGGCGTGTCTTCACTGATTGGTGACTACGTCTACTTGGTGGATGTGCGCGCCGACAACGACAAACTTGCCTATGAGAATTCGCGCCTGCGGGCGGAGGTGCGGCGCCTCAAGATCCAGGAAGCCGAAAACCTCCGGCTGCGCCGCTTGCTCAACCTACGCGACACCATCGATCAAGAAACCGTCAGTGCAGTGGTCGTTGCCAAGGACACCACGGAGTTCTTCCGCGTGGCTCACCTGACGCTGGATAACCCCGGCGCAGTGGTGCGGCCGGGCATGCCGGTGCTGTCCCTCGATGGCACCGTCGGGACCGTGCTGCGGGTGTCCGGCGAAAAGGTCGACGTGCAGCTCACCGTGGACAGCGGCTTCGGGGTTGACGTCGTCGTGGAACGCACCAAGGCCCGGGGATTCGTCCGCGGCATTGGTGATCGTTCTAAATACGCCCTACGCGTGGAATACGTGCAACGCACCGACGAGGTGGAAGAAGGCGACATTGTTTCCACGAGTGGTGTCGGGTGTCGCTTTCCCAAGGGGCAGCCAGTTGCGAAGGTCACCAAGGTGATCAAGCGCGACTTCGGCATGTACCAGACCGTGGAAGCAGAACCGACCGTGGATTTCTCTCGCTTGGAAGAGGCGCTCATCGTTCTCACCGACGAAAAGGACTGCGATCGGGGTACTAGCAGCCGTCGTCCGCGGGCAAAGCGGTGAGCCATGCGCAACGTCGCGTTCATCGCTGTCGGCTTCTTCTTGTTGCTCATCCAAGCTAACGTCTATCGTTTGGTGGGGGCTTTCGGATTGCACGGCATCACACCTAGCCTGGTGCTGCCGCTGATCATCTTCCTGGGCGTGCACGAGTCGAGCATGTTGCGTGGCGCAGGGCTGACCTTCGTCATCGGGTACCTGCTCGACATCATGGCGTCTTCGCCGCCGGGGCTCTTCACCTTCGTTTCTGTGGCGATCTGGCTTGTGTCGCGCATCGCGGGAGTACGGCTCACCACGCAAACGTTGTTGACTCGCATGAGTCTCGCATTTGCATTCGCCGTGGTCGAAGCGTTCATCGTCCTGACGCTACTGGCGATCTTTGGATCCGATACGCGGCGTCCGCTGGAGATGCTGAGTGTGATCTTGCCTCGCGCGGCCAGTACCGCTGTCTGCGCTCCGATCGTATTTTCGATTGCCCAGCGATTGCATCAAAGCGCGACGCCGGCCCAAGCCGCTGAGGGCACGCGTCAATGACGATACTGGTTCAGCGCTCCGATGTTGGTGAGTTTCGCAAGCGCTACAGCTGGATGGTGCTGGTGCTACTACTCAGCTTTCTGGGCCTGCTGGGTCGCCTTGCTCAGCTGCAGCTCGTCGACGGCGAGCTCAACCGCGCCCAGGCGCGCCGCAACATTGTCGGCGAAGTGACCCTGGCGACGACCCGAGGCGTGATCCGGGACGCCTACGGCAAGGTGCTGGCTGCGAACCGCCCCAGCTACAATGTGTACGTGGTCCCGGGCCTGATCGATTTGGAGACGACCTGGACTCGGGTGGTCCAGCTGATGGAGTTGGACGAGGCTGAAGCTGGCGAACTGCGCGCCCGCGTGGTTGAACTGCGACAGGCGGCGGGCAATCGTCCAATGCAGCAGACCCTCTTGAAGGTCGACGTGGACCGGGACGTGGTGGGACGGCTCAAGACCCATGAAGGCTCATTGCGCGGCGTGGAGGTCGCCCCGGCACCCGTGCGCTACTACCCCTACGGGGAGCTTGGGGCGCATCTGGTGGGCTATATGCGCGAAATCGACCCAGAGACACTTTCGCGTCTGGAGGGGCGCGGCTACCGGGCGGGTGACCGCCTGGGCGCGATTGGTGTCGAGCGCCGCTGGGAAAGCTACCTACAAGGTCGTCGGGGCTGGCGCAAAGTGTTGCGCGGCTCGAATCGGCGACGCAGTCAGGAAGGACTCGAACCCAAGTACCTCGAAGAGCCGCGCAGGCTCGAGCCGGTCCCGGGCCGGGACGTGTCATTGACCATCGACATAGAACTCGAGAAGTCGATTGAAAAAGCCATGCGCGGTCAGCTGGCCGGGGCCGTCGTGGTCGTGGACGTGCGCACGGGCCGGGTGCTTGCCGCGCTGAGCAAGCCGAGCTTTGACCCGAACGTCGTCTCTGGAGGGGGCGGCAAGAAGGCCGTGAGAGAAGCCTTTCGCCGGCTGTACACCGATCCCCTCAAGCCTACCTTGGACAAAACCATTTCGGCTGCGTATCCGCCGGGGTCGACCTACAAGCCCTTCAGCGCCTTGGCGGCGCTCGCGGACAAGGTGATCACGCCGCGCACCCAGATCGACTGCCGCGGGGGCTACGAGTATGGCCGACGCTACTTCCGGTGCACGGGTATTCATCGGAACGTCAACCTGCACGAAGCCATCGTTCGCTCCTGCAATACCTACTTCTACAATGTTGGCGAGCGCGTCCACATCGACCGTCTCGCGCACATTGGCATGGATTTCGGCTTCGGGACCAAGACCGGCATCGGCGTCAATCCCGAGGCGCGGGGTCGCATGCCGACGCGCAGTTGGTACACGCGGCGCTACAAGGGCGCGTTCCGTGGCGGTTTCACTCTGCTCGCTGCGATTGGGCAGGGCGCTTCGACGGTCACCATCATGCAGCTGGCGCTGTCTTACGCTGCCTTGGCCAACGGCGGCACCCTGTATCAGCCGCAGGTTGTGCGCAGCATCGAGACCAGCGATGGCACGGTCGTGCAAGAGTTTCCTCCGCGGGTACGCCGTAGTGTGGAAGTCGACGCGGATCACTTAGAGCGCATCAAGCGTGGCCTCATCGGCGTGGTGACCGAGCGCGAAGGCACGGCTTACAACGAGAACCTGGCCGAAGTTGATATGGCGGGCAAGACGGGTACGGCGCAGGTCAGCCACGTGACACCACGCGGAGTGGATCCCGGCAAGGTGTGGTACTTCAATCGCGACCACGCATGGTTCGCGGGCTACGCGCCGGCGAATTCTCCGGAAATTGCCATTGTGGTGCTGGTCGAACACGGCGGTGGTGGCGGCAAGAACGCTGTGCCCGTTGCGTCCCGCGTCGTGCGGGACTGGCAGAAGCTGTCGGAAAAACGCCTTTCGGCGCGGTCGGAGAGTGCCGGGCGTACGACCAAGGGAAACCCCCTCTGATGCGTGGGGATCGCATTGGCTTCCGCAGCGGCATGCAAGTGGATATGCCACTGCTTTTGTGTATCGTCGCGATTGCCACCCTGGGGGTCGTCAATCTATACAGCGCCACGAGCGTCTACATCGATGCAGGAAAGCGGGCAGGCCTTGCGGACATCTATGTGTCGCAGGTCTACTGGATTGTCGTCGGTGGGCTGTTGGCCATTGCTGCCGCGGTGATCGACTATCGCCATTTCGAACGCCTAGCGTACTTCGTCTACGCCGGCGGTATCGTGTCCCTCGGGCTTGTGTTCGTACTCGGAGCCGACATCCGCGGGTCCTCGCGTTGGATCCAGTTGGGTAGCTTCACGTTTCAGCCTAGCGAGTTCATGAAGATCCTCGTGGTGTTGGCGGTTGCGAAATACCTGCACGATGACGCTCGCACAGAGCCACGCACGCTATTTGACCTGGCCCCTGCGCTTTTTCTCACCGGACTGCCCGTGGCCCTCGTGATGGCGCAGCCGGACTTGGGCACGTCCTTGGTCATCATGCTGACCGTGGGCACGGTGCTCGCGATGGTGAAGATCCGTCGGCGTAGCTTGGTCACCTTGGCCGTGCTGGCGGTGGTCGTTCCGCCCATCTTCTGGCGCTATCTGATGAAGGACTACCAAAAGGCACGCATCACGAGCTTTCTGGATCCCGAGGGCGACAAGACCGGCGCCGGCTGGCATGCCTTCCAGTCCAAAACGGCCATCGGCAACGGCGGACTGACAGGCGAGGGCTTCATGCAGGGCACCCAAAACCAGTTCGGGTTCCTGCCTGATCAGCACTCGGATTTCCCCTTCGCCGTCTTCGCCGAAGACTGGGGCTTTGCTGGAAGCGCGGTCTTGCTGGGATTGTATTGCTTCCTCTGCATTTGGGCGGTGCACGTCGCATCCCAGTCAAAGGACCGCTTTGGTGCTGCGGTCGCCGTTGGCATCGGTGCGTTGGTCTTCTGGCACACGGCGTTCAACGTGGGCATGGCCATGGGGATCTTGCCGGTGGTCGGCATCACGCTGCCGCTTTTCTCCTACGGTGGCTCGAGCGTGGTGACGATGCTGATAGGCCTAGGCCTACTCATGAACGTTTCGATGCGGCGCTAGCGCTGTGTGTCCGCAGGCCTAATCCGGCTATCGATTGTCTGGCGGCCGTGGCAATGGGGGCAGCACGGTTACTTGCGAAGGACCCAAATCTCAAGCTTGCCCTGTTTGCGGCCGAAGCGGGTGGGGTAGCTGGAATCAAGGGAGTAGTTGCGTGGCAACCACTCGTTAAGGAACTTCTCCGCGAGTTTCTGGGCTGGGCTACTCGTCGACCAAAGCGCGTACATTTGCTTCCACTGCACAGCGTCGGAGGGGTGCACTACGACAACCTGGGGCGGGGCACGCTCGAGCAGTGCCAGGTCGGATGCGAGCACCTGGGCGGGGTATTGGTCCACAAACACGATCGCGCCCCGTAGGGGCGGGCGGGGCGACCCGATCAAACGCGCCAACGCGACGTCTTCGGGTAGGACCAACACGGTTCCGGCGGGCCCGGCCAGGGCACGGGCGCGCTCCGCGGCGGCCACGACCACCTGTCCGCGAGGGTTGACACGGATCCCAGCCCAGTGGCCTTCGCTGACGGGCTGTGTGGCCTCGAGGTGACGGGAAAGTTTGTGGCCAAAAAGCACGCAGAGACTCAGGGCGAGTACGAGCGGCTTCGCCCATTTGAGTTGCGCTCGCTCCAGCGCGGCGAACATCAGCAGGAACGCCACGACGATGATCGGATTGTTGTCGTAGAAGGGGCGGAATCCCGGAAACGACAGATTGTGCAGGAGGGAACAAACCAGCGCTGCAATGCTGACGGCGATCAGTGCATGATCCCGTTGGCGGCTGGCGTCAGCCGCAGCTTCGCGTTGCGTTGGAAAACGCGTCACCACAAGGACCACGAGGGCGCACAGGCCCATTGAGGGAAGCATCTTGGCGCGTTCCGACCAGGTGAGCAGCGCGGCCGGGAGCGGCGCTGCATTGGTCCAGAGCAACAGCGCGGCGGCGCCGAACGCCAGGGTGACAACCAACAGAGACGCCAGGATCACGCGGGGCGGATCCGGTGCGTCTGGGCTGGCCAGGTCGAAGGAGCCGCTGCGGGCGAAGCTGCGACGGACAATCCATGCCGCCACCAACGTGACGCCGAGAGACGCTGGCCAGGCTTCGAAGCGCCACAGATACGAAAACAGGTTGAAGAGTAGTTTTGAAGAACCGCCTTTGAGCGCTGCGCCGTCAACGTATGCCGCGTGGAGGAAGCCAGTGGGCGAGCTGCCCGTGCCCAGGATCAACAGAAGATCGAGGGCGAGCCCGAACAAGATCCCGGCGGCGAAGCTGGCGGCAGGTATCTTCAAGGAAAGCAGCGCGGTTCGGCCACCGCTGCGGAAGGCAATGAATGCGAGGTAGAAGAACGCAAGCGCCCAGCCCAAGGCGATGCCACTGCCGGTGCTTTGTTTGAAGGAGAGGGTGAGAGCCGCAAGGGTGCCGGCAGCGAGCCACAAGCCGCGACTGGGATTTCTGCGAGTCAGGGCATGTGCACCTGCTGCGATGCTGGCCCAGGCCAGTACTTGCGCCGTGTGATCGTAAGCGCACTCTTTGTACAGCTGCAGCACCGTGGCGAGACTGCAAGCCGCCACAAGCAAGCCCGTGAGTCGCCCGAAAAAGGCGCGAGCAATGGCGTAGGCAGCCAGCGTCATCGCGAGCTGGGAGCCCGCAATGAGCCAGAGCTCCTGGAGCAAGACGGCACGACCACTGAGCGTCTGGATCAACGCCATCACGGCGAACGGCCCAGGGGGGATCGGCAGCACAAAATCCGAGTACGGCGTCGCCCCGTTAAAGAACCGTTCGGCGATCGGGCCAGTCCATCCCGTGAATTCACTGTCCCCGACGAGATTGTTCGTCAGCCGGGGAACGGCTTGCGCGGCGTAAGCAACAAAGAGCAGCAGCACCACGAATAGGCCCGCCCGGGGGAGCCAGACGGAAGCCCTGGCATCGGGCGGCGGTCTTGGCTCTGGGGGCTCCAGCACGGCTTGGCGCATCCTAGCTCGAATTGCCGGCGCAGCGCCGGGCCAGCCCGCGCGCCATGGATTCGCCCAGAAAATTGGGCAGTCGGCGGAGGCGGCGTGGTCGATGCCGGCTGCCGGGCCGAAAACATTTCGTGCAAAGCGGGTTTTCGCGCTAGTCTTCGGGAGCCAGACGGGAGCCCATTCCCGCAGGCATGTATCCAAGGAGGCTTGTCGTGTCGCACCTTACCCGCGCCGTGCTCGTAGCGAGCGCCGCTCTGATTTCCGGACCACTTATGTTCAGCGCTTGTGCGTCCAGTGACGAGAGTTCTGGCATTCCCGCGAGCGGTGGCAGCTCCGGCGACGCTTCCATCTCGACCGGTGGGACGGCGGCCACGGGTGGTAGCAGCACCGGAGGTTTTGGCGCCGGCGGCACGGGCGGAATCACCTCGACCGGCGGCACCGGTGGATTTGGGGCAACCGGCGGCACCGGAGCGACGGGCGGCACCGGAGCGACGGGCGGCACGGGTGGTGGGCCCTCGTGCAATCCAGCCTTCTGTCCGTCCGTGGGTTCGGGCACTCCGTGCTGCCAGTCCAACGGGGACTGTGGCGTCGACTACGGTTTCGGCAACGGCTGCGAAGTGCCGACGGGAGCCGACGTCTAAGTCACCGGCGTTCCCGCGGTTTCGAAGAGCGTCGCGTGGTGATCCCACGCGGCGCTTTTTTCATTCCATCCGAAACAGGTCGTCGAGGTCTTCGCGAGTGAGCTTCTTTGCTCCCCCGCTGTCTTCGGTCAACACGCTTGCGACGAGTTCCTTCTTCTTTTGCTTGAGCTGCAAGATCTTCTCTTCGATCGTGCCCGCGGCGACCATGCGGTAGACGGTGACTAGCTTCTTTTGTCCGATGCGATGCGCGCGGTCGGATGCCTGGTCTTCAACCGCGGGGTTCCACCAAGGATCGAAATGAATCACCGTGTCAGCCGCAGTCAGGTTGAGCCCGGAACCGCCGGCCTTTAGGCTGATCAAGAAAACGGGGATGGTTGGATCATTCTGGAAATTGTCGATGCGTTCGGGCCGATCCGTGGTGCTGCCGTCAAGGTACTCGTAGCGGATCTTGTCTTCGTCCAATGCTTGGGCCAAGAGCTTCAACATGGATACGAATTGGCTGAAGATCAGCACCTTGTGTCCGCCCGATTCCACTTCTTCAACCAGCTCGCGAACGGCAGAAAGCTTGCCGCTGTCCTCGTGAGAGAACTCGCGGGGAAGTCCGAGCAGACGGGGATCGCACGCGGCCTGCCGCAGCTTGGTCAAGCCCGCTAGAATGTGGATTTGGCTCTTAGCCAGACCAACCCGCTCGACTTCCCCCATGACTTGCGCCCGCACTTCGCGCAGCACCTGTAGGTAGATTGCCTTTTGATCCGAGGGCAGATCGATCACCTTGTCGATCTCGATCTTCGGAGGCAGGTCCTTGGCGACTTCATTCTTCGTGCGCCTCAGAATGAATGGGTGGATGGTTGCGCGCAGTCGCGCGGCCGTTTTCGAGTCACCTTGGTCGATGGGGCGCGCAAAACGCTCCTCGAATTTGGGAAGCGGGCCCAGGAGTCCAGGGCTGACAAACTCGAAAATGCTCCAGATTTCTGATAGCCGATTCTCGATCGGGGTACCGGTCAACGCGAGTCGGCGCGACGCGTTGAGCTCTTTTGCGGCGTGGGCCGTCGCGGACAACGGATTCTTGATCGCCTGAGCCTCGTCGAGGATCGCGTAGTCCAAGTCAAGCTTGTTCAATAGGTCGATATCGCGCCGCAAGAGCGCGTAGCTGGTGATGATGACGTTGGCGCTTTCCAACTCGTCCTTTTGGCCGCGGCGTCCCGCTCCGTGCCACAGCGCGGTGGTGAGGGAGGGTCCAAACCGTTCGATTTCTCGGACCCAGTTAGTCACCACGCTCGTCGGAGCAACGATCAACGCCTTGAGGGGCTTCGTCTTCTTCTCCTGCTTTAGGCTGAGCAGAAGCGCAATGGTCTGCACTGTCTTGCCCAAGCCCATGTCGTCCGCGAGCACTCCGCCCGACGCGATCTCGTGCAGGAATCTCAGCCAGGACAGGCCCTGCTCCTGGTACGGCCGCAGCGTCGCCTTCAAGCCCCGGGGTTTCTTGACCGCTTTGATCTCGTCGATGTCCGCGAGTTTCTGGAAGAGTGCTTTCGCGCCTGCGGCCACGTTCACGTCCGAAGCGTGCTCCAGCAGCTCCTGAACTCGCCCGGCGTGGGCCAGCGGCACGTGTCCGTTCTTGCCGGCTGCGGCCATGAGTTCGATCTCACGATCGATCATGGCCTGGACCTTGACCGGGTCGATTTCAGCGTAGGTGTCGTCGGAGAGCCGGACGAACTTCTTGCCTTCCTGAAGGCACTTGATCAACTCCTCGCGGTCGACCCCAATGCCGCCGCTTTCGTAGCTGACCTTCACGCTGAGCCAATCGACGCCGCTAGAGACACGCGCGTTCATGTTGACGGCTTTGTTCCGTACCTGCGTGCCAACAAGGTGTTCGGGCACGTACAAATCCCAGCTCTTGGGCAACTTGGCGACGCCTTCGGACCAAAAAGCGATTGCACGCTCACCGTCCGCTACGAAGGTGCCTCCGCTTTCGTCGGCGTTGAGGCCAGCGTCGAGCAAATCGTTGACGGCTTGCTGTTGCGCAACGATGTCCGTGCGGATGCAGGTGGCGCGCTTCTGCCCTTCTTCTGGTGGGAGAATGATGATGGGGGGAGAGATGCCATCGGCGCGAACCTCGACCTCGAGGGCGCCATAGGCCACGCGCAACTGGGCCTGAACTTCGGTGATGCCGCCAGTCGCTCGCAGGCGGAACTTGGGCTCGAGGTCGATGACGGCTGCGACCTGGCCCAACTCGGGCAAGTCCGCGCCAATCTCGCCTGCCACCCGGGGCAGACCGTCGGTGATGATGCTGATGAGTTCGCTGGCCGGCTCCGCGATGGTGGGGCTTCGCAGGATCCGGCGCAGCGCCGCTGGAGAAATCCGTCCGTCGATGGGTCGTGCGATCCCTTCGCTCACGTCAATATGCCAGCCGGGGGATCCTTCGAACCAGCCGCCACTCGTGAGCTGGAATCGGCGACCGTCGCCGGGCCGTTCGAAGGTGATTTTGGCGACGATGGTCTCGGCACCGACCATCTCCAAATCGAATCTTGGCTTCAGGGTCTCTTCTGCAAACCTGAGCTGCATTAGGGCGGGTTCGAGCAGGACGCGTCGGTTCTTCAACAGGGGGAGCAGCTCGGCGGCGTCTTCACCCCGGATGTCCACGGCAGGGTGCCTTGGATTGCCGCTTTCGAATCGGGAAAGTACGCGTAGCCCGGCGCGGTCAGGGGTCGGTGCTAGGGCTTGCCAAGAAAGCGCGACGCTTGGCAGCAGTGGAACGCGCGCGTCCGTATCCAGCACCGTTACCGTCAAGCCACCCTGGCGAACGTGTACGCGGAACTCGAGATTCTGAACGCGCACTGCGCCTTCTGGCGGCAACCAGGCGCCGATACCCGTGGGCCGCGCGCTCGCGTCGGGGGAGGGTGGTGTGCCGAGGCCCGGGGGCGCCACATGTGGTTGCGCTTGGGCACGGCGACGCCGATCGCGTCGTCGCCTGCTCTTCGCTCCGTCCTGGGCGCCACCGCCACCGCCGCTGCGGCCGCCGCCGCCGCCGCCAGCTGCGGTGGAGGGGGGCGCCGCTTGGACCTCGCGTCGAGGCAGGAGCGCGCGCGCCTGATTTCGCACCGTAATGAGCAGTGCAGCGACATGTTTGCAGTGTTGTCCAGACTTCTGAAAGGCAGGACAAGTGCAGTGGCTCGTAATGCCCTCACCTCCGAGCCGGATCGTGACTTCGTAAGGATCTGGATCGGACCCTTTGACCTTGCCCGAGGCAGACGATTCGTTCACGCCTACGTCTTCAACGACGCGACGCTTTTCGTAGTCCAGGCCACGAAGAAAAGTCCGCGCGCCAAGCAGGCGGCGAAGTCCGCGGTCCGAGAGGGTAGAGAGGGCGTCGGCTAGGGACGACAACTTGTTGCTCCGATTCGTGAGGGTTTGTGAAAAAGACAAGGCAGGGTTCGCTTGTGGAGTGTTTAGGGGAAGACCAGGGAAAAGGCGGCGAGGGTGGTTGCCGCGCACGCTTGCACGGCCAAGAGCGCGGCGGGGGCTGCGCCGTGACCGACGGCATCAGCGAAGGCGTCGCAGCCAAGCGCCGCTTCGACGTCGGCTCGCGGTGTGTTCGGCCGGGCGTTGCGTCGGGAAGCGGCGAGCGTGACACGCGTGCCTTCGCCAGCGAGGCCAAGGGCAAGCGCCGACACTCCAGCAACCAGAAGAAGCGCCACCAGACCTTGACTTGCGAGGGCTGGTTCGGCTTTCGTGAGAACGACGCGCAGCAGTGCCAGTAGCAGGAGCGGTGTTGCGACGACGGCGAATACCTTGGGCAAAATGCGGCGGAACGCACCGCTCAGCGACAAGTCCAAGCAGGCCTTGTAGCTGGGGGAGAAGTCCGCGGGCACCCGCGTCCGCCCACGTTCTCGTGGGAACGCGCGCAGTTGTCGCTCGACCTCAAGGGTCACGCCGCGGGCGTTGCTCACGCCGTGGCGCAGAGTGTCCCCCGCATAGGCCAGGGCGACGCCGAAGCCCAGGGCGCCGCACCACAAGACCACCGGGTGTAGGACGTTGACGACGGCTTCGGTGTTCGAAGATGCGACGGCGACGGCGGCGGTGACCGCGCTGAGGCCGGCCACCGCGAAGAGATGTGCCTGCGCCATCGCGCTGCCAGCAAAACCGGCATCATCCAGTCGTGCGGCGCGGCGGGCGGCTTCGGGGGGCGGAGCAGGTGGCGCGGTGGGGGCGGCGCCCCCCGCGGCACCCCCGATTGCCCCGAAACTGCCCAAGGCGAGCGCATAGGGATTGGTGCAAGAGACGGCCGCAAGCACCAGCACCACGCCGACGACGCCGGATAGGGGCACGTCCGAGCGGCTGGTGATCAACGCGGCCGCGCCTACGCTTGCGCCGATGACCAGCATGGGCAGCGCGCTGGCACGCAGTCCAGAGGAAAGTCCTTGAGCGATAGCGGCGGCATCGCCAACGCGCATGGCCTCGCTGGTATCGCGCAGAGCCGGAAAGCGTTTATCGGAACGCAGGCGAGCGATATGTGACGACAGACTCAGACCGACGATTCCAACAGCCCCGGCCAGCACAAAGTGCGATGCGCGGTTCCCGAGGAGCCAATGGGCCGCGCCGAATAGAGCGCCCAGAGTCACCAGCGCGTTGGTCACCTGCCCGCGCCAGAGGCCGGTTGCCACGTCCGAGCTTTCGTCCGTGCGGACCGTCATGACTGCAAACGCGCCGCTCACACCCGAAAACGCTCGCACCAGCGCGGGCAGGAACACGACGGGGAGGATTGCCAGGGGCGCTTCGCGGTGTTGCTTCACCAGGGCGGCGCCGACCAGCAAGATGGTCACGTTCGTCAGGGTTGCGGATGTGAAGAGGTCGACGGCGCGCCGCGCGGCTACTCCCACGTAGTCTCCGACTAGGTCCGCCACCACCGCGGGGTTCTTCACGTCGTCGTGCTCAAGGCCAGCGTCGCGTTCCCCAGCTAGGTCCGCGGCGATATCGCCCGCGTTGTGAAATACGGACCCGGCACGCTGCACGATGAGGGCGCTGATGCACGCGCCAAGGGCAAATCCCGGCGAGACTGCCGCGACGGCAATGTACAGGTCAGCGGCGACGGGCGCTTCAGCAGAGAAGCCTCCTTTCATCGCATAGAGCAGAGAGAAGGGCAGGGCGAGTCCGATCACGCTGACGACTTCCGCGAAGAGTGCAGTGGCTCCGGCGCCACGCATGCCTGCGGCGAGTGCGGCATCCATGCTGGTGCCCGCAGATTGGAGCACGCGCAAGCTGGTCCCGAGGGCGTTGCGAGCAGAGAGGCGCGCCACCAGGGCGCCACAAGCGGCGCCGGAGCCCAAGCCGAGCGCAGCCCAGAAAGCGACTTCCAGTCGGGAAAGCACGGCGCCTGCTGGTGCCAGCGCTGCGTGCGCGCCAAACGAGACTGCGGCCAAGACTCCTGCCGCGACGGCGATGAGACGCAACTCTTCTTGAACGAAAGCATCCACCGCCCGGGCGAGCGCGCTGGAGATCCTACGCAGTTCCGCGCCACCCACGTCCCGCGCGGCGAGGACGCGCGACAGGACGAGTGCGAACACGAGTCCGCAGAACTCGAGAGCGAGGATCAGCCCGAACTGGGTCACAAGATTTCTTAGTTGCGTGCCGCTTCTCGGCACTGTGGACGCCCCAGCTCCCCATCAACACTGGCGTGACGAGTTCCTCTCGTCCGTGGGGCACTTCCGAGACGTGCCCAGGAGCCATCGGGTCTCCGTAGTCACATCGGAACGCTCCCCCGCAGGAGCGCGAGCGAGTAGTTGGTACCATGGGGGCCGGGCACCAGCAAGGCAGAAAATCACCGTCCTCAGCCAAGCAGGATTGTCCCAAGCTTTGGCGTGGGCCCCGAGGGCGCCGCTTGCGGCCGCAGCGGAATTAGGGCGAAGCCGAGCCGCCCTGCATGACCATCAAATGGTACTTGCCGAACTCATTTTGGCCGAGGGTGAAGAGCACCTCGATCAGGAGCCGGTAGGGCGTCGTTTCGTCGGCGATGATGATGGCTTCGCTGGAAGCGGGATCGAGCCCCTTCGCCTGTCGGATCAGCTTGTCCGTGCGGCGAGCGGCCTGAAGCGCATTGCCCAGTGGCACGATGTAGAGGTCGTTGGGCCCGCTGCGCTTGTTGCGTGCGCCGACGCCGGTCTGCGCCATGCTCTCCCGATTGGGCAGGGTGACGACGCGGTCGTCCGCGACGAGGATCTGGCTCTTGGAGACGGTAACGACGACGCCCTCGTCGCTTGGCTGAGTGCGAACGATGGACTTGGGTAGACGCAGGTCGTCGCTCTGCGGAACGCTGGCGCTGGATTCTCCCAGGCTCTTCAGCAAGAACACCAGGATGATCGTCATGATGTCGAGCATCGCGGTGATGTTGAGGAAGTTAATTTCCGGCTCGATGGCGTTGCGACGGATCGCTTTGCGCAGCTCCGCCTTGTAGCGCACGATGGACGGCTTCTTCGGCGGAGGGGCGCCAGCGCCCGGCGGAACCTGACCGGATTGACTCATCGTGGCACCTTGAAGTTCACGTCTTCGAACAACGCTTCGCCCTGGGCGGTCGAGCGCAGCGCGTCGATTGTCGCAATCAACGTCTGGTAGTCCGTGCCGGGGTTGGCCGTAATGTAGACTTGGTTTTCTTCGGCGAAGTCCGGCGACGCCTTCTTGAGCCGTGCCGCGCAGACATTCAGCGCCTCGTAGTTGTAGGCGCTGCCCTTCTTAGGAACGGTGATGCCGGCGCCGGGGCCCTCGCAGCCCGGGGCGATATTGCCGCCCGAGGCCTTGATCGAAAAGCCGTCGTTGACGATGAAGACCGTCAAGTTGAGCGCGGAGGTCTCGACCTGACGCACGCCGCTCGACTTGGATGCGGGCGGCTGCGTGTCGATCGTGGCGGTGAAGGTCACAGCGACCGTCGCCAACACGAAGATCAAGATGTTCATGATGATGTCGAGGAACGGCACGATGTTGAGCTCGCCGCCCTCTTCATCTGGAGCCAGCTCTTTGGGCTGGCTCAGGCGGCGGATCTTGCCGCGTTGCGCAACGGTCAGAGAATCAGACATGGCTCAAAGGTCCGTTGAGAACCTCAGTACTGCCCAGGACGTTGCTGGATGGTCAGCAAGTTGAAGGTGCGCTCCATCGTCGCTTCCAGGTCGTGCTGGATTGCCTTGGCGCGCGTATGCAGAATGATGTGGGTGATCATGCAGAACACCGCGATGCCCAAGCCTAGGGCGGTGTTGTACATGGCTTCTGCAATACCGTTCGACAGCATGCGCTGCTTGTCTGCCTGAGACAGGCCTGGCGCGGCGATCGCGGCGAAGGTTGCAATCAGACCACTCACAGTTCCGAGCAGACCAATCAGCGTCGCGATGTTCGCGAGCGACCAGAGCGCACCGACACGTTTCTCCGCCTGCGGTTTGAGCTCCGAGAGCTTTTCGCTCAGCGCTGCGTCAATTTCGTCAGGACCTTTATTCGCGTGCGTCAGACCAGACTTCACCAGTTGCAGAATGGGGAAGTCTTGGGCTTCGCAAAGTTTGATCGCGCGATCAATATTGCCTGCGGCAACTAGCTTTTTGATCTGTGCAAAGAACTCTTTGGAGTTGACCCGGTACCGAGTCATTTGAAAGACGAAGCGTTCGACCACGATGGTCAACACGATGGCTGAACAGATTAAGTTCATCACCATGAAGGTCGGGTTGTGCTTGAACGCCTCCACCAACTGGCTGGAACCGGTGTTTTGAGCCGCAACGAGCAGAAGCTGCATTCCGTTATCCCTCTTGTCAGAGCTACCGACGGCGCGAAAATCGCGCGACAAGCTGGGCGACTATAGCCGCCGCGTTGTTACGGGTGCAAGACGACGATGCGCTGAAACTGAAACTGATTTTGCGAAGCAGTTTCGGGCGGGTGGCGCGGCCGACGGAAGACCGAGTTGGAAACGCCCTCCTTACATAAGGCCTTAGGCAGGTGGGAGCCGCGGCTGGGGACGGGCTCGGTCGCGTCGCCATTGGGGGCCACCGACCCCAGAGGGCTCGGGCGTGGAGGGCTCCGGAAGCGGGTTCAGCTCTCGCGGGGTGGTCGGCCGCCCAGCCTGGAAATTTGTAGCCAGACACGAACTGCCGCCTAGTACCCAAACTCTCTTGACCTTTTCGGGTCTGCCTGAGCAAGATGGCGCAGTTCTTCTACCGCGCCATTTCTCGGTGGAGGACCCCAATTTCGATGACCGCCGGGGACGTCAAGGAAGCGCGCATTTCTGCGCTGTGACCGAGAAACCCCGGCAAACCCGGAAAAAGAGCACCGGAAGGTAAGCGAACAATGTCGAAACTCTGGCATCACTACCAGGCAGGCGGTTGGGCAATGTGGATCATCCTCTTTTGGTTGATCTGCTCGATTGCGGTCATTGCGGAACGCGCCGTCTACCTGTTTGGCGCCTCCATCAACAAAGAGGTTTTCCTCGCAACCATGCAGAAGTGCATCTTGGCCGGCGACGTCGCCAAGGCCGTGAAGATGGCTTCCGCAGCGAACGCGCCCCTGGCACGTATCGTTCAGGCTGGGCTCGTCAAGGTCAACCGACCCGACGAAGAAGTACAGGCGGCAATGGACGAGGCGGCTCTTCGCGAGATGCCCCGGATCAACAAGCGCACTGGCTACCTTGCCCTGTTCGCAAACCTCGCGATGCTTTCCGGACTTTTCGGAACCATCATTGGTTTGATCAAGGCGTTCGGCGCCGTCGGCGGCGAAAGCATCGACCCGAGCCAGAAAGCGCGGATTCTCGCCGAAGGTATTTCGGAAGCGATGAACTGCACCGCGTTCGGCCTGCTCGCAGCGATCGTGGCGTTGGTTGGCTTCGCCTTCCTCAACGGCAAGACGCAGTCCCTGGAAGACGACATCAACGAGGCGAGCGTTCAGGTGCTCAACCTCGTCGTTGCCAACCGCCAGAAAGTAAGCCTGCAAGGTCTGGAGCAGGCGGCCTGAATGACGTTCGGGCCTTTCGAGTCGCGCGATTCGAAGGGCCCGGCTTCAACCTTTTCTCTGAAACATAGGAAGACAAGATGGCTGGTATCGATACAGGTGGTGGTGGGCATGGCGGTCGGCGCTCGTCCAACCACGAGATCCCCCTGATCCCGTTCATCGACTTTCTGTTGTGTTTGGTTGCGTTCCTGTTGGTCACCGCGGTGTGGTCACAAATGGCGCGCATCAACGCTGACGCTCGCGTTCCCGGTCCGCCGCGGCCCGAGGACGAGATCACGAAGCCAGAGAAGGAAAAGCAGCTGCACGTAGAGATGCGTGGCGAGCGCAAGTTCCAGCTTGTGTGGAAAGAGGGAAGCACGGTCGTCAACACGATCGACGTGGAGCGCAAGCCCGTTAAGGCCGGCGAAGACACGCGCTTCCCGGATCTCGCCAAGAAGATTGTGGACGAGTGGACCGCCAATGGCAGCCACCGCGCCGGCACGGACAAGAAGTTCGACCAAGCGGTGCTGCACACCGACAACACCACGCCGTTTTCAGACGTGATCGCGGTGATTGACGCCATCTATGCACCGCTTCGTGACTTCACGCCAACGGGCGGGAAAACTGAAAAGGTTCCGGCCTTCAACGTCACCTTTGCGGTGAACTGAGACCAGTATGTCCGACAAGCCGCTCAGCAGGTTCCACCAACCCATCAGCGTTCCGGGTCGCCGGCTGCTGCACCACATTCCCCTGGCGTTCGTGCGCAAGAAGGTCGCCGGCGGCGGCGGGCGTGCACTCAATCAAGAGATCCCGCTGATCCCCTTTATCGACTTCTTGCTCTGTATCGTGCTCTTCCTGTTGGCCAGCTTTTCGGCCACGGGTGAGTTGCCCATCGACAAGAACGTCAAGCTGCCCAAGGCCGAGAACGTCTTGGACATGGTGGAGGCACCCATGGTTGCCGTCACCGGAACCCAGATCCTCGTCGACGGCGTGCCCGCCGGCAATACCCGGGCGATCGAGGAAGCCAACCGACTCCAGCGCGTGGACGAGCTCTTCAACCAGCTCAAGAACAAGCGCGAGCTCTGGAAGCAAATCAATCCTGGCAAGCCGTTCCCCGGCGTTGCCGTGCTCCAGGTCGATCGGCGCGTCCCCGCACTGGTGGTCAAGAGTGTGTTCCAGACAGCTGCCTTTGCCGGCTACCCGAACATCAGTTTCATGGTCGGGCGTCTGGGCGGCGAAGGCGGCGAGTGAGCTGCTCCACCGCTGGGCACCCCGCGTGACTCAGGCGCGTCTTGCGCGCGAATAGATCGAAAGGTGAGGCGTCGTAGTGGCGCGGCGGCGCGATGTAAAACCCCGAGGCCTCCCGTCCCTAGCTCAGGCACGCGACGAGCGTCGCCGGGCCATGGTCGCGGGCAAGGTGCGTCTTCGCGCGATGCCCCCGCAGTTTTGGCTCTGGGCATTCCTCGCGGCCGGCGTCTTCTCGGTGGTGTATTGGAAGTTTGCGCAGGGCACTCTGGAGAGCCAGAAGAGCGCAGTCATGGCCAAACAGCGCGCCATGGCACAGAGCTTGGGCAAGGAGCTTTTGCCCATGCGCGACAAGGTAGAAGGCTTCGCCATCGAGTTGGCCAAGTCCGGCGTGACGGAAGCGTTCGCTCCGGATCTTAGCTACGACGCGTTGGCGAAGACCCCGAGCGTGTATTTGCGCCTGCGGCAGGAAAATGCCCTAAGCGTCGAGACCATCCGCTCTGCGTCCGTCCGTTCCCTCCACGATGGGTTCACCAGTTGCTTCTTCATCAACGACAGAGCCAGAGACCCGGCTGTTGGTAAGGCCTGTCAGTCGCCGGCAGATTGCGAACGCGGCGAACTTTGTAACGAATACGACCGCTGCGGGCCTCCGCCGGAACCTTTCAATATGCGCTTGGCCTACCGGTCTTTGCGCGTGCTCTCCAGCGCGTGGACCGATGAGCTGCACGAGGCGGAAAGCGAGCTGGCGATTGTTGCTTACGAACGGGACCTCGATCGCGTCACGCAGGAGGACGTTCCGGTCGCTGCAAAGATCCTCGCCCGAGCGAAGCACTTCGTCTTGCTGCTCGACGAGGACCTCCCCGAAGGACTGCCGAAGACGAATGTCGATGGCGACGCTGGCGCCTTCGAGAGCGAAGAAGAACGGTTGCAGCGGGTGCCGCATTTTGTGCGGGTCGGCGTTTGGGAGCTCTCAAGCGGCAAGCAGCTCATGAAGGTGCGGCGGCACGCCGAGGGCCGAGTGATCCCGGTGGGAAACAAAGTCGTTTCGCGCACTGAGTCCGTGAACGCGCAGAAGCGCCAGGCGGTCAGTTGCGGACTGGCGCTGGAACTCAAGTCGTTGCTACAGACCCGAGCCGAGCCCTCGGTCGCTGACGACGCGGGAGTGGCTGCCGAAGCTGGTGCGACAGATCCAGACGGCGGAGCGGACGCTGCTGTTGACCCTCCCCCTGCGCCCTGAGGTTCAGCGGCGAGGGTGCGGTCACACAGACGATTCGCCTGGGGTCGTCGCAGTCAAATGTCGCGGCCAAAATCCGGACCGCGCGAAGGGACCGGAGGCTGGGGAGGCGGCCGGTCGTCGCTTTCTTCACGGGCGATCTTCTCAATCTCGATCTGGAGCTCCCGCGCGACGCGCGTGACCAGCAGAGACAAGTTGCGGTCGTACGGATCCCGCGGCCGAGGCAGATCTTGTTCGACGTTGAGGCTGAGCTTCACTCGCCCCGGGCGCGTGCCCATCACCACTACGTCCGTCGCGAGGCGGACTGCTTCGCGGTTGTCGTGCGTGATGAACACGATGGTCGCGCCCGTACGCTGCCAGGCGCGTTCGACTTCTTGTTGCAACAGTTCCCGCGTGTGCGCATCCAAGGCGGCGAAGGGCTCGTCCATGAGCATGACTTTGGGCTCCATGACCAGAGCCCGTGCGATGGCAGCGCGGGCGCGCATTCCTCCGGAAAGCTCGTGGGGTTGGGCGCTGCGGAAGCGGTACAAGTGCACCATGCGTAGGGCTTCTTCTACGCGGCGTCGCTTTTCGTCCGTGGACAAGGCCAGCTGTTCCAGGGGAAAGCCGACGTTTTCGGCGACGTTCAGCCAAGGGAAGAGTGCGGGATCTTGAAAGAGCACCACGCGATCTGGGCCCGGCCCGGCGACGGGCTCTCCATCGAGCAACACCTGGCCGGAGCTCTGTCGATCAAAACCGGCGATCAGGTTGAGCAAGGTCGTCTTGCCGCAGCCCGAGGGGCCGACCAGGCACACGAAGCTGCCGCTCGCGATCTCCAGATTCACTTCGGCGAGGGCGGTATGCTTTCCGTCCCGACCAGTGAACGACTTCGTCACCTTGGACAGCGAGACGTGCATGGCGCCTCAGCCTACTCCGTTTTTCGATCCGAGTCCCCGGGCCGCCAGTCCGCCGCACCTGTGATCGGTTTTCATCGGGGCGAGTTTCAGCATCCGACTTCGGGCGGC
>CALMUT010000031.1 GCA_937872925.1 uncultured Myxococcales bacterium
GAGTACCGGCGGTACTGGCGGCACGACCAACATCGTCCCAACGAGTTGCGGGCAAGCGCACGGCAGCGTCGGCTGCTGCGGCTCCGATGGCGAAATCTACTACTGGGAGTGTGGGCAGCTAGCGGGCGGCCCCGGTTCTTGCGTTGGCAACCCCTGCGGGTGGGATGCCGCCAACGGCTGGTACTCCTGCGGTGGAACAGGTTTTACCGGCTCCGACCCGTCGGGCAAATACAAGCGAGAGTGCGGTCTGCCAAATCCGGATCCAGCGGGGTGCACGGCTCCCGTTGGTCCCTGCTGCGGTTACTGCGGCAGCTCCACGACCCCGTCGGGTTGTGCTTGTGACTCGTCCTGCTCGTTCTTCGGCGATTGCTGTTCTGACGCCTGCGCTGTCTGCGGCGCTTGCTGAGCATTCCTGGGGCGACGGTTTTCGACTAGGGCAGAGATCCGCCCACGGTTTGCGCCGACGGGAAGTCGAAGGGCACTTCCACGCACTCTTGCGGGCCGCTGGGTTTGCACGCCTTCAACGGCGGCGATGGAGTGACGTCGTCGACCAGATCCCCCGGCGTGGCGCACATCACGGCGGTGTATTTGCCGGGCGGCGCGAATAGCTTCGTCAGGCATTGGGTGCCGCCGTTGCAAGTGCCACCCTGGTAGTAGCTGCCGTCCCAGGTGAGTTGTTCGCCGGTGACGGGCTCGCCATGCAGTTCCTGGCACGCAACGCCCGGGCAGGGGAGCTGCTCACAAGTGTCGCAAGGGGTGTGACAGAAGCCAGGGCTGCGCCCGAGCACCTTCCCGGCTGCGTCCTTGATGCTGATGGTGCTGCCGAAGTCGCAGCCATCCGTCGAGCGGCAATAGCTCTTGCCGTTGTTGATCTGGAAGTCGAATTTGGCGCTGCCCGGAGATCCGGCGCTTCCGCCGCTACCTGTGGCACCGGTGCCGCCTTGCGCCCCCGTTCCTGCGCTGGCGCCGGTTCCCGCATTGGCGCCGCTGCCACCGTTGTCTGAGCTGCTGCCACTGCAGGCAACGAATGTTGCGAGTGCCACAAACAAGAGGCCGCTCGTGAGTCTGCCGATTCGGTTCGATGTGCGCATGCTGCTGTTCCTATCTCGTGCGCCTTGCTCGAAAGTAGCCGCCTCGAAAACCCAGCGTGAGCGATCCCTTGGGCGAGGTCCACTGGGTGAGACGCGGAAATCCGCAATGCGCAGTATTTCTGGGGTGTTGGAAGCAGCGCGGCGGCGTCCGTGGTGGGTGGCGTTGGCCCGGCTCGGTGGCGGTGAGTAGTCGCAGCCGGGCAAGCGCCCGAGACCGGCCAAGGTCTAAGAATTCGGGCCGCCGTGGTTGCGCCGTCCGGGTTACTCGGCCCGAGAACGCATGTTCCTACTGAAAGAACGGACGAAGCCGCGTAAGCGCGGAGCGCCGCGATCGTGTTTGCGACCTAAGCGACGGGAACGCATGTCTATCGACTTTTCATTGTGCTGCGCGCTCAGACCGCAAGGTGCGTTACAGGGAGTGCCCCGCACGCGACGACTTTGCCAATCTGACACCCTGGTTCGCTGTGCGCTTCGGCACCTGCCACCTACCCAACCCAACTCAACCGAGTGCGCGCCGCTTGCCGCCGGCACGCGAGTTTGCGCCGGCGCCGGCGCCTCCATGCGCCATAACGGATGCGCTCGGCCGCGTGCCGGGCAACGCGCTGGGTTTTGTGCTTTGCTAGGCGGATGGTGCGTTCGATTCGGGTCCTGGGCGTTGCCGCAAGTCTGCTGTCGTCCACAGCGCTCGGAGGGACGCTAGTCTCGGAGTCGAAAAGCAATCCGTTCCCTGGCGTGACGCTAGTCAAGCGCGTCGAATCGGGGCCACCCAATCGTATCTACGCCGCGTACATCACGCTCTGCGCAAACGGCGTAAAAATGGCGGCGACGAAACCGCCCAGCAGCTTGCGCACCCCGGGCGCTTGGGGCGCAAGCGAAGGCGTTGAGCTCGCAACCAACGGCGACTTCTTCGTCGGTACGTCCGTCTATGGAGACGCGGTTGGCGGCGGGGTGCATTGGCCGCTGTCCAAGACGGGCGTGGACGATTCGAGCGGGTGGTACTACCGCGACTATGGCTGGATCGCCTTCGGGCCGGATTGGGTCGAATTCAGCCACACCAAGCAGACCAAGACCGCAGACGCCGCAAAGTTTGGCGTCCAGCACGGTTTTTCACCGACGGCCGTCAGCACGAAGATCCCGGCGGGCACGGTGTCTTTAGTCAGTGGCTTCCCGGAATTGGTGATCGAAGGACAGACGTACACTTGTTCGAGCCCAACAGCGTCGAGCTGCTTTCCCGATCGCACGGACATGCGCGCGCGCCACCCACGTACGGCCATGGGGCTGAGTGCAGATCGTGGCACCTTCATCTTGGTCGCGGTGGACGGACGCAAGAGCGGCGTGAGCGAAGGCATGTACGGCAGTGAACTCGCGTCGTTGATGGCCAAGCTCGGAGCGTGGCAAGCGTTCAACTTGGACGGCGGGGGTTCTACGGCCATGTGGCTTTCGGGCACGGGTTACGTGAATAGTCCATCGGACGGCTCCGCGCGCTCCGTGGCCAATCACTGGGGCGTGCATGCCAGCGGCAGCGGCGCGCCGGCGAACTGTTTTACCCCGGGGGGTTGTTACGCCGCGCCCGTCCCCGGTGCCGAGGCGCGCGAGTATCAAGACATGCCCCAGGGCACGGTGGGTTACGCGGAGGCCGTCGCGTTGCGGGACGCAAAGGTTGTGACCGGCTGCAAAACGACGCCTCCGTTGTTCTGTCCCAAGTGCAGTCTTACCCGCGCCGAAGCCGTGCGCTTCATCTTGCGCGCGGGCAAAGTGGACGTCTCCAATCCGCCCACGACGGCGAGCTTCAGCGATGTGGCCACGGATTCCGCGGACTATGCCTACGTCGAGACCGCGAAGGCGCTAGGCATGACAAACGGCTGCGGCAGTGGCAAGTTTTGCCCCGGTGATCCGCTGACGCGCGCGGCGTTTGCGCGCATGTTGCGCGTGGGCGCAGACTTTTTGGAAAGCGATCCGGCAACGCCCACCTATTCGGACGTGCCACGCGACCATGCCAACTACGGCGACATCGAAACCCTGGTGCGACGTTGCGCCGCCGAGCCCTGCGCGTCCGGACAGTTTTGCCCAACCGCCACGGTCGAGCGCGGCGAAGCGGCGGCCATGATCGCGCGCGCCTTCGAGATCAAAGCGAAGTCCGGCTGTAGCCCCGACCCACTCGAAGAGGAGCTCATCGCCAGCGACGACCCGGGACAGATGACCGACATCGACGCCGACGGGCGCACCGACGTCTGCATGCGCACCGCAACAGGATACGACTGCCACTTGTCCAGCGGTGGTGTGTTCGCGACGCCGCTTGCCGGCCCGGCGTTTAGCGACAGCAGCGGGTGGGCCGACCCCAGCAACTATTCCACGCTGCGCATGAATGACTTCGACGGCGATGGCCGAGCGGACATTTGTGCGCGCGCCAACAAGGGGATCGTGTGCTGGTACTCGGACGCCGACGGCTTCAGCGCAGGCGTCGATGGGCCCGAGTGGTCCGACGCCTTGGGCTTCAACAAGAACCAATACTTCACGACGCTACGCAGCGGCGACGTCAACGGCGACGGCCGCGCAGATCTGTGCATCCGCACCAGCACCGACTTTCGCTGTCATCTGTCCACGGGTCGCTCCTTCGGCGACGCGCGCATTGGGCCGGACTTTTCGGACGCCGCGGGATTCGATCACGCCGCGCGCTACGGCAGCATTCGCCTCGGTGACATCAACGGCGACAAGCGCGATGACGTCTGCGCCCTGGATGGCACTGCCCTGAAGTGCTTTGTCGCAACCGACGACGGCTTTGGACCCCCGCTCACGGGGCCAGCCTGGTCCGACGACGACGGTTTCGACCAAGGCGCTCGCGTGCTCACGCTACAACTTGTCGACGTGGACGGCGACGAACGCGCAGACGCATGCATTCGCACCGACACGGACTTTCGCTGTCACTTGTCCACGGGCACGGCCTTCGATGACGCGCACATCGGTCCCGCCCTGAGCGATGCGTCGGGTTGGTCGAAGTACCGTTACGCCACGACTCTTCGCCTCGCGGACATCGACGGCGACGGCGACCGTGACCTGTGCGCACGCGCTGCGGCCGGCATGCGTTGTTACCCCTGGGAGTCGGGAACTTTCGGTTCGGCCATCGTCGGACCGGAACTCAGCGACGCAAAAGGCTGGGGGCGTGAACGCTACTTCCGCACGCTGCGCCTGTCCGACGTCGACGGCGACGGCCGCGCAGACCTATGCGCGCGCGCCGCCAAGGGGCTGATGTGCTGGCCCGGGACCGAAACCGGTTTTTCGGCCAACCCAGAAGACGGACCGGAGTGGAGTGACGCACTCGGTCTGTGGCGCGTGCGCTACTTCAGCACCCTCGCGCTTTCCGCGCCGAAACGCAGTGGAGTGCCGGGCCCCGGTGGATGGGGCGGCGGCGGCAACATCACGCCAGGTGGGGCGGGTGCGGGCAATGCAAGTGAGGATGCGTCCGAGGGCGGATGCGGCTGTCGCTTGAGTCGGAGTGCAGACGACTATGGCCTGCTGGTGGCCCTGGGCTTCAGCCTGCTGCTGGCAGCCAGGCGCCGTCCCACCCGACGCCGACGACGCTTCGGATCTTGACTTCCGGTGGGCTCATTTCAGGTCGGTTTGCGGTGCGGCGCCCCCCACGTTGCCCGCTGCAGAAGGGCGCGCGAAGCGGCGGTCTAGCGGCGTGGCGCCTGCCCAACGGATCGATCACGCTGGATTTTCTGGGGTTCGACCCGTTCACTTCTGAGCGAGGGTCCAAGTCGCGAGTTCGCGTCGATGGCAGGGGGGCGGGAGCGTAGACTGCGGCCCGTGCCAAGCGCCCGGGTCGAGCTGCGTCATGTGTCCAAGTCTTTTGGCAACACACACGCGCTCACGGACGTGTGTTTGGAGATCGCCGCGGGCGAGATCCATGCGCTTGCGGGTGCGAACGGTGCTGGCAAAAGCACGCTGATCAAGATCTTGGCGGGCGTGCATCCAAGCGACTCCGGAAGCGTGCTGTGGGCGGGGCGGCCCATACGGTTTGATGGCCCTCGCGCGGCCGCTGCGGCGGGCATTGCCACCATCCATCAGGAGCTCTCGCTGGTGGGCTCCCTGTCCGTGGAAGACAATCTGGCGCTGGTACTGCCAAAGCCGCTGCTCGGCGCGTCGCGGCGCGCGCAGTCGCGGGAGCGGGCGCGCGCTGTGCTGCGGCGCCATCAGCTCGACATTGCGCCGGACGCTTTGGTGGAAGAGCTGGCGCTTGGACAGCGCCAGCTTTTGGAGATCGCGCGGGCGCTGTCATTGGACGCCAAGCTCTTGATCTTGGATGAGCCCACCAGCGCGCTGCAGGAGCAGGAAGCCGAACGACTCTTCAGTTGGCTCGAACGTCTCCGCGCTGAGGGCACGAGCATTCTGTACATTTCCCATCGCATGGAGGAGCTGTACCGCCTGGCGGATCGCGTCACGGTGTTGCGCGACGGCCGGAAAGTCTGCACGGAGCGGCTCGCCGACGTGAGCCGGGACGAATTGGTGGCGGCGATGGTCGGCGAGCACCTTGCCCCGCCGGCGACCGCTCTCGAGTCGCCGAGGGAAAAGAGCGTGCGCCTCGAAGCGCGCGATTTGCACGCGGCGAGCGGTTCGCAGCGCGTGCACGCCGTCAGCGTCGCCGTCGGGGCGGGTGAGATCTTGGGGCTCGCCGGGCTGCAGGGCTCCGGCGCCAGCGCGCTGCTCGCGGCGATCGGCGGCGGAGCAGTCGGGCCGATCGCCGGTCGGCTGCACGTTGATGGCGTGCCGTGCCGATTCCGCTCTCCGCGCCAGGCCATCGCCCACGGCGTGGTTTCACTCGGCGCGGACCGCGCTCTTAGCGTGCTGGCCAGCATGAGCATCTGCGACAACGCAGTGCTCTCCAGCCTGCGTCGCTTTTCTGTCGCGGGTCTCTTGCGTCGCGGCCTGGCAATGCAGGAGATCGAAGCAAGCGCGGCCGAACTCAAGTTGAAGGCCGCGTCCTTCGATGCACCCGCGGCAGATCTTTCCGGTGGCAATCAGCAAAAGGTCGCCCTGATGCGTTGCCTTTTTGCCCAGCCCCGGGTGCTGCTGCTGGACGAGCCCACGCGGGGCATCGACATCGCAGCCAAGAGCGACGTGTATCGGCTGATCCGACAGCTGGCCCAGCGCGGGGTGAGCGTCGTCCTGGCGAGCACCGAGCTAGACGAACTGGCGCTCTTGTGTCACCGGGTCCTCGTCATGGAGCGCGGGCGGATCACGTGCGAACTGTCCCAGGGTGCGCTGACACGGCAGCGTCTGCTGGCGGCGATGATGGGGGGCGCGGCGTGAACTTGCAGATCCGCGCCGCGCTTTCACACCCGGCAATGCGAGCCATGCTGCCGCTGTTGGCGGTCTTGATCGTCGGTGCGATCTTCAACCGCGAGGGCGCGTTTTTTGAATGGCAAACGCATCGCGCCATGCTGCGCGAGATCAGCGTGCATGGGATCCTGGCCTGCGGCATGACGGTGGTGATCATCACTGCGGGTATCGATCTGTCCGTAGGCAGCGTGCTGGCGCTGGCGGCGGTGAGCTTCGCGCTGCTTTCCATGCCGCTGGGCTGGTCCGCCGGGCTCGCCGTGCCCGCGGTGCTGGCCGTGGGTGCGCTGGCGGGTGCGGTCAATGGCGTGTTGGTGGCCGTGCCGCGCATCCAGGCGTTCATCGTGACCCTGGCCAGCATGGTGTTCGCGCGCGGGCTGGCGAAGCTGCTCGCGGATGGCAAGAAAGTCACATCCAGCTTTCAGACCGCGGACGGCGGTTTCGTGAGCGTGCCGCAGCCTGCCATCTTTGAAACCATCGACGCACGCGTCCTGGGTGGTCATATCTCCGTCGTCACTCTCATCTTCGGCTGCGCAGCCTTGCTGACTTGGCTCATCCTCGCGCGACTCAACGTCGGGCGTTATCTGTACGCGGTTGGTGGCAATCCGGAGGCGGCGCGCCTGGCAGGCGTGCCCGTGCGCGCCACGCTGATCTTTGCCTACGCCTTCGCGGGCTTGCTTGCGGGCGTTGCCGGGATTTGCCAGGCCGCGCAAGAGACCCACGGCGATCCCGAAACCGGCATGGGCTATGAGCTGGACGCCATCGCCATGGTCGTGCTCGGCGGCACCAGCTTGATGGGCGGGCGCGGCGGCGTTGGCCTGACGCTCGTCGGGGCCTTGACCCTGGGCTACTTGCAAAAGGTGCTCAGCTTGAACGCCTACAGCACGGAGGCGCGACTGATGCTGACCGGCGTCATCATCGTCGCGGCAGTGTTGTTTCAGAGGTCGCTGCGCGCGCGCAATCAAACTGCATGAGCGCTGCGCTGCGCGGTGGGTTAGCGGCCGCGAGTCTGACGGCGCACACGCACGCCCAACAACCCGAGCATGAGCAGTGCTGCAGGCCAACGCGCGGGGTGGTGATGCGGGGATAGCTGACAGCTGCCGTCGTCGCCGCTCCTCAGTTCTGTCTGTTGGCCGCTGTTGCCACCGCCACTTCCCGTCTGGTGCGCGCCGCCGCTGCCCGTCTGGATCGCGCCGCCGCTGCCCCAACCCGCGCCGGCACCCGCGTCGCCGCCAGCGCCCGCTGCTCCGGGCCCACCACCCGCGCCGCCGGAACCCGTGGACGCCACGACCTGCACCTTGACGGCAAAGTAGCCGTCTGCGGGGCCGCCTCCTTTGGGACCGTCCGCGAACCAGGTCACGCCTTCAGCGACCCAACCGAGCTCGAGGGTGGTTTCCCCCAAGGTCTTACCGGTGAGATCGAGATCGAAGGTGCCCACGCTGCCGGGCGGCACGTTTGCCTTCACGGTTGAGATGCGTGTTGTGCTCTGCCAAGACGGACTCGAAAGCGCGTTGGGTTTGTCTCGTGGGATCGGCGCGAGCCACACGCTGCCCGGCTTCCAGGTTGCGCTGCCGATGTTTTCGAGCTTCACCCAACCCGTCACAGTCTGTCCCACTTCCACGGTCACGGCGCCCTGCGACGTGATCGGGTAGCTCTGCCCGCTGAGGCCCAAGGACTTGCCCGCATACTCGACGGCGCAAGGTCCGCCGCCGGGGCCACCGCTCCACCACTCCCAGTGCCACGCCTCACTCGGCACGGTGCGCTTGAAGCCATAGGTGGCGCCGTTGGAATTGAGCCAGGTCAGCACACCCGCGGACGAAGTGTTCAGATCCAAGGCATGCCCGCTCTGGTGATTGCTGTAGCCGGGCTTGGCTGCGAGGTTGCAGTTGTTGCAGTTGCAGTTCACGTAGCAGTTGTAGAGATACTGTTGCTCGGCCTGGGTGCGGAAACCACTGACGACCTTCAGCGTCACGCCCGCCTTGTCGGCGGCTTTTGCCATGACGTAGTAGGCGTTGGCTGTGTCTCGCTCGACCTTCTTTCCATCAACGGTGACAACCGTGATCGAAAACGGTTTGCCGCTAGTGTAGCCGGTGTCCTTGGATTCCTTGCAGTCGATGCTGGAGAGCGCCTCCGCCACGGTCCCAGCCGGCTCTTCGCAGTGCTCCGCGTTGTCCGCCAGCGGTTCGGCCGCCGAGCAGGCGGTCACACTCAGTGAAAGCAGGATCCCTGTGCCGACGCGCCACATGGCGACAGCTTACCCTCATGCTCCGGCGGCAGCACGCGATGTGCTCAAAGGTACGAAACCAAGCCGATTGTAAGTCGCTGCTCGAGCGTATGAAATCCCGAACAACTCGCTGGATAGCCGCCGACGCTTGATCCTCGCTCCAGGCAGCGGGATGAACGGTGCATGCGCACCGGGCCGTTCTGCTTGGCATTGTTGGTCTGCTTTACTGGCGTCGGCTGCAAGGGCAAAACCGGCGAGGATGCAGCCCCCACCGGCTCCACCAGCCCGGCCACCAAAGGCTTCGTGCTCGGCATGAGCCAGTGCAACCTGGGCGAACCTTGGCGCGTGCAGATGAACGCTGACATCGCTGCGGCCGCCAAGAAGCACAGCAATCTCAAGGTGGTGTTCAAGGACGCGCAGAACGACTCCCTGCGTCAGCGTGCTCAGGTCGAGGAGCTTGCTCAGGCGAAGATTGACCTGCTGATCATCTCTCCGAAGGAAGCCGCACCATTGACGAAACCGGTGGCCGAAGTGTACCGGCAGGGCATCCCCGTGATCGTGCTCGATCGCGCGGTGGAAGGTGACGCCTACACGACGTTCATCGGCGCGGACAACCAGCGCATTGGACGCGCCGCCGGCAAGTGGGCGCGTGCGACCCTTGGCGGTAAAGGCAAGATCGTCGAGCTCAAAGGTTTGATGACCAGCACACCCGGTCAAGACCGTCACAAAGGCTTCCGAGACGGGCTGGCGCTCGGCGAAAACCCTGGCCTGGAAGTGGTGTTCGAAGCGGACATGCAATGGCTAGAGCCAAATGCGCGCAAGGAAATGGAGTCTGCGCTGACGACGCAGAAACAAATCGACCTGGTGTACGGCCACAATGATCCAGGCGCCCATGGCGCGTGGCTGGCAGCCAAAGCGGCGGGCCGCGAAAAAGACATGAAGTTCATCGGCATCGATGCGCTGCCCCACGAAGGCGTGCGCTACGTGAAGGACGGCGTGCTCGACGCCACCTTCTTGTACCCAACCGGGGGCGAGCAGGCCGTGGAGACCGCTTTGAAGCTGCTTTCTGGGCAAAAGGTGCCCAAGAAGATCGTGCTGGGCACGAAGCTGTTCACGAAAGAAAATGTCGATCGCGGAGGGCAGGAACTCAATGAGTAAGAAAGTGGCAGTGTACTGGCCGGGCGACGCGCGCCAGAAGCCGAACGAGGTGGCGGTGCCAAGCATTGAAACCGCGACGGCTCAGATCGAGCGGGCGCTGCGCAAGTTGGGGCGCACGCCGTATCGCGTGGAAGGCTTTCTGAGCAAGCCCCACGAGGCCATCGCGAAGCTGGGTCCCATCGACGACCCCATCGTGGGCGTGTTTGTGCACTGGGTCTACGGTCCGCACACTACCGACGGCGTGGTGGGCAAGGACAGCCCGCTGCTGTTGGCATCCAACTTCAGCGGCAAGTGGCCCGGCTTGGTGGGGTTACTCAATACCGGTGCGTGTCTGGAGAGTTTGAACCGCAGACACTCACGCATCTGGACGGACTCGGAAGACTGGACCACGGACGACACCTTCATGGCGCGTCTCGACGAGTGGTGCTCGTCGGGAGCCATTCGCTATTCAGAAAGCGCCATTTCCCAACACGCGGCCATCAGCGAGGATGCGGTCGCCCGCGCACGGCGCGTGGCCGATGGCATTCGCCGAAAACGGCCTCTGATCATGATGCTCGGGGATACCTCCATGGGCATGATCAACGGCTACTTTGGCCCCCAGCGCCTGGCGCCCCATGGTTTTGCCGAACACAAGATCGATCAAGCTTGGATCATTCATCGCGGCAAGAGCATCGCGGAAAAGCGCATCGATGCCGCGCTTGGATTCCTGAGGGAGCAGGGCGTCACTTTTCATTGGGGTGAAAAGGACGCGGAGGACTTTTCTGAGGCCGACACCCGCGAGCAGCTCCGGGACTACTTGGTCGTATGGGATCTACTGCAAGAGTTCGGCGCGGACTGCCTTGGGTGGCAGTACCAACTGGGGCTGATTCCGTTACGCCCGCCGTCGGATCTGGCCGAGGGGCTGTTCAATTCCAAGTGTCGGCCCGAGTCCAATGGGGACACCGTGGCCACCGCCACCGAAGCGGACCAAGGCAACGTGGTGCCCATGGAGATGCTCAAGCGGCTGTTGCAGGACAAGGGGCTGCACCAGGCCGTCATGTTTCACGACGTGCGCTGGGGCGGTGAACACGAGGGTCGCTTCCTGTGGGTCCTGCTCAACTCCGGGTCCTGCGGTGCCTACGCGTTCAATCACGATCCGGACACCCTGCGCGGAGCCCACAGCTACCGCCAGCCCGCCATGTACTTTCCCACCGCTGGCGGCACGTTCGCAGGGGAGAGCCTGCCGGGGGCGATCACTTGGGCGCGTGCGTATCTCAAGCAAGACGTGTTGTGGATGGACGTGGGCCGTGGCGAAGTCGTCAAGCTGCCCGCCGATACGCGTGACGCGTGGTGGGAAGGCACCACGCGTCAGTGGCCGTTCATGGCGGCAGATCTCGGCATGGGTCGTGACACGCTCATGGCTCACTATCTTTCCAACCACGTGGCGGTTGCCTACGGCGACGTGTTCGGAGAAATGGTCGCGCTCAGTCAGGAGCTGGGCTTTCGCGTGCGCATTCTAGAGGACGCATGAGCCAGGCGTTCCTGGGGGTAGACGTCGGCACCGGCAGCGTGCGTGCGGGACTGTTTGACGCCGGGGGGCGTCGGCTCGGTCAAGGCGTGGAGGAGATCCGCCTCTGGCGGCCCGAGGAGGACTTTGTCGAGCAGTCTTCTGAGGACATTTGGCAAGCGGCGGGTCGGGCAATAGCTGCCGCGCTCGCACAGGCATCGCTTTCGGCGGAAGCGGTCGCTGGGATCGGTTTTGACGCGACCTGCTCCTTGGTGGTGCTCGACGAAAACGACGCGCCGGTGAGCGTGAGTCCAAGCGGAGCCGCCGAACAAAACGTAATCGTGTGGATGGACCACCGTGCGATTGCAGAAGCGGAGCGCATCAATGCCACGGGTCACGAGGTGCTGCGCTACGTCGGCGGCATCATCTCGCCGGAGATGCAGATGCCCAAGCTGGCGTGGCTCAAGCAGCATCTCCCAAAGGCTTGGACCCGAGCGGCGCGCTTCTTGGACTTGCCTGACTTCTTGAGCTACCGCGCTACGGGCGTCGACGTGCGGTCGCTGTGCACGACGGTATGCAAGTGGACGTACCTTGGCCACGACGGCGGACGCTGGTCCGACGATTTCTTCCAAGCCATCGGCCTCGAAGACCTGGCACAGGACGATTACCGGCGCATCGGTCAGAAGATCCGTCCCATGGGCGAGCGTGTGGGCGGGCTGACAGAGAAGAGCGCGCGCGAACTGGGGCTCCGCGCCGGCACACCGGTGGGCGTGGGCATCATCGACGCGCACGCCGGCGGCCTGGGCATGCTCGGCGCCCGCCTGTCCGACGTCGCGCCGGACGAAGCCGTATTGGAGCAGCGTTTGGCGCTCATCGGCGGCACTTCGACATGCCACATGGCCGTTTCGCGCCAGCCGCGCTTCGTGCCCGGCGTGTGGGGGCCGTACTACTCCGCCATGGTGCCGGGCATGTGGCTCACGGAGGGCGGGCAGTCCGCCACCGGCGCGCTCATTGACCACGTGATCCACTCGCATGTCCGCGGCGTGGAGCTGTCGGCACAGGCCAAAAGTGCCGGGACTACCGAATACGCGTTGCTGAACCAGATCTTGGAGCGCATGTCCGCGGGCCTGGAGCACCCGGCGCGGCTCACCGCGGAGCTGCACGTGCATCCCGATTTTCATGGGAATCGTTCGCCGCGGGCGGATCCGACGCTGCGCGGCATGATCAGTGGTCTGAAGCTGACGGACAGCGTGGAGTCTCTGGCGCTGCTCTACCTGGCGACGATCCAAGCCATCGCGCATGGCACGCGGCACATCCTGTCGGCGCTTTCGGAGCAGGGCTACGACATTCAGGTCATCCTGGCTTGCGGCGGCGACACCAAGAATCCGGTGTTCGTGCGGGAGCACGCGGACGTGACGGGCTGCCGCATCGTGCTTCCAGACGAGTCCGAGGCCGTACTGCTCGGCTCGGCGGTACTTGGTGCCGTTGCGAGTGGCGCCTACCCGAGCGTCGTGTCAGCGATGGGCGCCATGAGCCACGCGGGTCGAGTCGTCGAGCCCACCGAAAAGAGCCGCAGCTTTCACGACAAGAAGCACCAAGTGTTCTTGCGAATGCACGCGGATCAAATGGCGTATCGGAAGCTGATGCAGTGACGCAGCTCGAGCAACGTCATTGATAAGTGACCAGATAGCTGGCGCGCGTCTGCGTCGAGGAGACCATGCTGCTCTCCACCTGCTTGCCGCCGGTGATTTCCACGAGGGCCTGCCACAGCGCCACGTTCGCGATCAGGTTCAAACCCACGTGCAGCCGCGGCGGAAAGCTGAGATCGATTTCCGCGCGCCCCTTGCTCAGCACGATGTCGAAACGGGTGCCGCGCTGGAACAGACCATGCGCCTTGGCGCTGGCCTTGAGCAGAATCGTGGGTCCGGGCACCCGCAGGAGCGCTTTGTAGAGCGCGTTTTTCGCCATGGCGCTGGTGCGCTCGTAGGTCCACTGCTTCACCGCTGCCTCGTCCGGATAGTAGCGATCGCATACGGCGAAGAAGACCGCGTCGCACAGCGCCGCGGGGACCCACACGCCCGCTGGCGGCGGATTCTCGATGGCATCTCGGACGACGTCGGGAAGGCCATCCAGCATTGCCTCCGTATCGTGGCCATCCAGAGCGGAGGTGATCAAGCTGGCCTTGCCCGCACATTCCGGGTACGCATCAAGTCCACCGGGCAGCCCGTCGATGTAGTCAGCGAGCATCGGATATCGACTCGCATCGAGCATCCGTCAGTCCTTGGCTCCACCGTCCACTAGACGCTCGGCTAGCGGCACGTAGCGGGCGTACTCGTCTAGAAAACACAGGGTTGCCGGGTCGGCGCGATCCACGAACAGGATGCCGTCCAGGTGGTCGCACTCGTGTTGGAACACGCTGGCGGCGAAGCCTTCGAAGACCTGGTCGAAGCGCTTGCCATGGCGGTCCAGCCCCTGCACCCGCACTTTGCGTGGTCGACGCACTCGGCCACGAAGGCCGCGTACGCTCAGGCAGCCCTCGTACATTTCGACGGCGTCGTGGTCCGCGAGCGCTTCGCCAGGTGCGCCCACCAGCGGCGTGAGCACCGGATTGATCAAGACGACCTGCGGCACCGCGGGCAAATCGGGGTAACGGGGATTGTCACCTACCTCGATGATGGCGATGCGCAGGGACTCATGCACCTGGGGAGCCGCGATGCCCGCGCCGCTCGCATCCCGCATGGTTTCGAGCATATCGTCGATCAAGCCCTGGATCCGCGGCGACGTCAGCTGTGAGGTAGGGACCTCCTCCGCTCGTCGGCGCAGCACCGGGTGGCCCAGTTGGGCGATCTTACGGATGGCCATCGGCGTATGCTACCGCGAAATTGGGTGTATTGTTGGGGGATCTGCCGCGCAATCTGCGACGCAGGGCATCCATTGAAAGAGGCAACATGACACGGTCCACGATTCTCGGCGTTGGCAGCTACGTGCCGAACAAAGTCGTCACCAACGACGACCTGGCGAAGCTGATGACCACCAGCGACGAATGGATCCAGCAGCGCAGCGGCATCAAAGAGCGACGCTTCATCGAAGAGGACGGCATTGGCGCCAGCGACTTGGCGGTGCCGGCATGTGAGCGCGCGTTCGAACATGCCGGAGTAAAGAAAGAAGAAATCGACGCCATCATCTTTGCGACACTGTCTCCCGACTACAACTTTCCGGGCTCCGGCTGTCTGCTCGGGCACAAGCTTGGCTTGCCCGGGGTGCCGGCCCTCGATGTGCGCAATCAGTGCTCCGGATTCCTGTACGGCCTTTCCGTCGCGGACGCGTGGGTGCGCGCAGGCATGTATGAAAAGGTGCTGCTGGTCGGAAGCGAAGTGCATAGCACCGGCCTGGACTTCACGGATCGCGGTCGCGACGTGGCCGTACTATTTGGGGACGGAGCCGGCGCCGCAGTGGTTGGCAAATCCAATGACGACGACCACGGCTTGCTCAGCATTTGTCTGCACGCGGACGGCGTGGGCGCAGAGCATCTTTGGGTCGAGGCTCCAGCGTCCAAACACATCCCCCGACTGACCCAGGAAATGTTGGACGAGGCGCGGCACTATCCCAAGATGAAGGGCAAGCAGGTCTTCCGTTGGGCCACGGAAAAGATGCCAGAGGTTGCCAACGAGGCTTTGGAAAAAGCGGGACTGACCATCAAGGACGTCGACTTGCTGGTGCCGCACCAGGCCAACATGCGGATCAATCAGCTGGTCGGCTGGCGCCTCGAGATGGACGAGGAGAAGGTCGTCCACAACATCGAGAAGTTTGGGAATACCACTGCAGCGACCATCCCCATGGCCTTGGACAGGGCGTTTCAGGAGGGGCGGATCCAGGACGGCACGCTGGTGCTCTATGCTGCTTTCGGCGCCGGCTACACTTGGGCCGGCGGCGTGATGAGGTTTTGAGCGTGGGCCCCAGCAGACTGAAAGCCGGTAACGAGCGCTTGTGGGCGCTGATTGCGGCGCGCGCCGAAAAGGACGCGGACACCGAAGACATCGATCGCCGCATTTGGGATCTCTTTGGTGAACGCTGGGCGGTGATGTTCACGGACCTGTCCGGCTTTTCCCGCAGCGTGCGCGAGTTCGGGATCTTGCATTTTCTGCAGACCATCTATGAGCACAAGTTGCTGCTCTATCCGGTCATCGACGCCCACGGTGGCGTGCTTGTGAAAGAGGAGGGGGACAGCCTGCTGTTGCTCTTCAGACGCGTGGAGCCGGCGCTGAAGTGCGCACAGGAAATGATGGCGGCATGCGAGCGGGTCAACGCCCGACGTAAGCCCGAGGAGCACATCTTGCTGTGCCTTGGGATCGGCTATGGGGACATCCTGCGCGTTGCCGACCACGAGGTGTGGGGGCAAGAAGTGAACGCCGCGAGCAAACTCGGAGAGGATCGCGCCAAGGCTGGCGAGATCTTGCTGACGGACGCAGCGCGAATCGCTCTGGGGGACGCCGCGCCCCAGACGCTGGCAGAGTTGACTGAAGGTGTCGCCGGCACCCCCCGCAGCTTTCGCGTGCCGCCGTTGAAGTCGAAGCCTTGAGCGAATTTACTCCGAGGCGCCTGACGCTCGGCGCCTCCGCTGCTACTTTGCGACTGTGGCTGCGCGCGCACGTCCCCGGCGGTTGAGGCGCTTTATCGGCGTTGCGGCGTTGTCCCTGGGGCTCGTCGTGGTGGTTCTAGTCTTGTGTCGGGCGCGGGCGACGGCGGGGCTTTCGCATCACAGCTTGCGATTCCAAGAGCGCGAGCGAACGTTTTTCATCCACCTGCCGCCCCAGCACACCAAGGCGCGGGCAGTACCGTTAGTGATCGCGCTTCACGGTGGTGGTGGCACCGCCACGTTGATGAACAGCTCTACGAAGTTTTCGCTTTCGGCACAGGCGGATGCGCGGGGCTGGGTGCTGCTCATCCCCCAGGGCGTGGCGAAGGGTTGGAACGACGGTCGCCCCGCCATCGACCGTGGCTCTCGAGCGCGGGCTGGTGTCGATGACGTCGGTTTCATCGCAGCGCTGATCGATCACGCCCACGCCAAGTACGGAATCGATCGGGACCGAGTGTTCGTGACCGGGATCTCCAACGGCGGCGCCATGTCGTTTCGCCTGGCGCTAGATCTCTCGGATCGGATCCGCGCTGTGGCGCCGGTGACCATGAGTCTGCCTGCCGTGCTCAAGGGCAAGACTCCCAAGCGCCCGATCTCTGTCTTGATGGTCAACGGCACGGACGACCCGCTAGTGCCGTTCCGGGGGGGCCAGATCCGCGTCTTAGGCAGGGATCGGGGCGAGGTGCTGCCGACGGATGACACCCTGGAGTGGTGGGCCAAGCAGAATGGATGCACGACGAGCGCGACGCCGCGCACGCTTCCCGACGCAGACCCCAAAGACAAAACGCGCGTGGTGTTTGAAGAACGCCGCGACTGCAAAAACGGGACGCGCGTTGCCCTCTATCGCGTCGAGGGTGGCGGTCACACCTGGCCCGGCGGACGCCAATACTTGCCACAGCGCGTCGTCGGGCGCGTCAGTCAGGACATCGACGCCAGCAGCGTCATCTTTCAGTTTTTCGCCGAGCAAGCGGCGTTGCCCTAGCGCACCCGATGCAAACCAGCAGTCCGTGGGCGCCTCCGTGCGCGAAACGCCAAGCGCTCGGGGAAGTTCCGAAAACCCGAGCACGTAAGACGAGCGACCATGGCTGAGGAAGGCGGCAGCGGACTTGCCAAAGCGATGGGCGTCGGCGCCGTGGGTATCCTGGCAATGTTCGGGAAATTCGCTGACGATTGCGGGCGGGCGGGCCTGCGCGCGGGCGGGGCCGCGGACGACCTAGCTCGGGTAGGGGCACGACAAGCGGACGATCTGGCACGGGTCGGGGCAAAGCCCGCGGGCGAACTCACGCATCTTGGAAGCGGGCGTGTAGGGGTGGCCGATGATCTTACGCGCGCAGCTTCGCCCGTTGCCCTTGCCGATGACTTGAGCCCCGGGGCACGCAGCGCGGAGCTGACGGACGAAGCACTGAAGGCGGCAGCCGAAGAGGGCAGCCTGACGTTGCTGGATACCTGGCTTGCGGGCTCGGACGAAGAGCAGGAAATCCCTGAAGTGGATCCAGTGCTCAAATCCCGCCCGGTGCGGGTGCTGTGGACCTTCGCGCCCCTGTCCGCCGACAGCTTGCAGGCCTATCTTGGTCATTTGCCGAACTCGCAAGAGCGCGCCACCCAGGATCGGTTCCGGGATTCGGCGGCGCTGGTGATCAAGCCCGTGTTTTCTGGATTGCCGGTGTCCAAAACCTTCGGCCTTCGAGAAGACCTGAAGGCTTTCGCGGGCTACACAGTGTCCGGCGACCCGACGCGATTGCGTCTGTGGGAAGGCGCGCCGGTAAAATCCATCGCGATCACTCAGTTGCTTTCTGCGTGCCTGGTGCGAGGACAAGCCTGCATGCTGCTCGCCTGCACCAAGCTGGACTGGAGCAGCGCCGAGCCCTGCCTGCTGACCGCCCGTAGCTTGGCCGAAGCTGCCACCAAGCAAGCCAGCCGGCACGCAGCCCTGCGCGGGGCCATCGCCGCTCGCAACGCTGCGAAACGTGCGGATCTCGTCATCCACAGCGCCGCCATGGTTGCGGGCCGACCCCGCTTCATGCGGAGTCTTGCCGCCGCGCCAGCGCAGCGTTAGCAGCTCGGCCCCACGCTCATTTTTCCGGAGCGCTGGCAACGGTGCGTCGGGCTTGCCTCTTGAAACGGGCGCCTCGCAGGGACAGGCTCGACTGTGGCTTCCGGGCTGACTCCCTTCCCCACGCAATAGGACCCGCATCATGAAAGCTCGTTCATTCACAACATCGCTCACCTGTCTCGGCGCCCTCGTGCTGTCGCTCCTCGCGTGCAAGCAAGGTGAAACTGAGCAAACCGCTGAGAGTGCGGCCGCGCCCCCGACGGTTGCGCCGCCCACGGCACCAGTACCCGAGACGCCGGAAAGCCCGGAGCCCGAGCGCGCCGCGGCGAAACCCGACGTCGACGAAAAAGGTGTGCCTGCCATTCCGGATACCGAATCGGACCCACCCAAGGGCAGCGAATGGGACGACGGTATTGCCGTCAATACGCAAGGCGCCGGCAGCCAAGGCAAGGACTGCACGTTGATGGTGCTGCGCGAGTGGCTGCAAGTGACGTGCCGCGGCAAAGTGACCGGTTTTGAGAAAATGGACGGCTTCGGCCGCAAGAATGTGGACTACTTCGAGTCGTTTATTCCGGGGCAACACGGGTCGTTCGTGCTGCGGCTGAAGAAGGGCAAGTACCCCAAGGTCCGCATCTGCCGGGGGAACAACTTCGCCAGTCTCTTCGTCAGCTGGCCAGCGGGCGCGGAGCGCCCCAAGCACATCGCCCTCGCACAGATGAACAAACCCTGCGACGGCTGAAGCCGCCACGCGGCCAGCGCCAGAATGTTCGTTGTGCGCTTTCGAGTTGCAGGCAGAGCGGAGCGCCCATCGATGTTGCCACCCCACCTGGCCCCACCAGCCGGCATTCCGAGCCAGGGTGAGTGCCCAGCGTCACTCGGAGTGGAAGGCGTCGTCGCGCACCTTCTCGACGTTGCGCCAAAAAGGGTAGTGCTCGCGAAAGGCGGCTAGCATGTCCTCGAACGGGAAGTCCGCGAAGGTGCCGCGGTCGTGCACGTACTCCATATACTGCTGCCCACGGCCGTTGAAGGCGTGCAGCAACGCATCGCTGCTGCCGTCGAACTCCAGGGGTGCCACGCCGAAGCGCTCGCAGAGTGCGGCGTTGAACGCGGGCGTGGCCTTCAGCCACCGTCCGTCCAAGAACATCTCCGTGTAGCCGTGGAATACGAACAGGTCCGTCTGCATCAGCTCGCGTAGCTTGGGCGACGCCAGATGGTTTTTCACGTCCGCGAAGCCCACGCGCGCAGGAATACCAGCGGCCCGCGCCACGGCCGTGAGCAAGATGGCCTTGGGGACGCAGAACCCGCGGTCCTTCTCTGCGATGGCGCTTGCCCTGTATTGCTCGCGATCCGTGACAACAGAATACGGGTCGTAGCGCCAGCCATCGCGCACGGCACGGAATAGCACCCGGGCTTTGGCGGCCGGTGAGTCGGAGCCCGCGCAGTGCCGTGCCACCAATGCCAAGATCTCCGGCGCATCCGAGTCGATGAAATACGCGGGCGCGAGATTCTGCGCAGGATCGTCCGACGCGCGCTCACTCATGTAGACGTTTTGGTGCGAGGTAGCACTGGCGTCCATGCTCAGGGCCGCGCTGCGATGGTGTTCGTGACCACGCTGTGCACCACGCCTGCGAGCATTTGGCGATCCGCATCTGTGACGTTGGCGATGCGTGGCAAGTGGATGAAGCCCCCGCTGATCCCGCTGTTCTGGGACTCCGTCATGATGCGGTAGAAGATGTTGTTGCAGATGTAGCGCCCAGGGTCGTCGCTGAAGCCAGCGGCGATCCCGCGGCCCGATAGGTCGCTCAAGATCGCGTCGAGCGGCAATCCACTTGCGAGCTCCCCAGGCCCTTGGGGCACGACGGGCTCGCCGCCCGCGATGATGCCACGGTTGTCCGGCACACCTCCGGCCACGGCCGAGGAGTCCTTCTTGTTGTAAGCGGTGGTCTCGAGGTCCACCTCCGAGCGGCCCTGGCCAAAACCAACCACGATGTCCGGCTGGCAACGCGTGATGGCGCTGTTGACGAGCCCGGCGGCGGTGTCGAACTCGACGGGCAAAATCATCTTCATCACGCTGATGCCCGGCACGGACGTGGCGTCGAAGCCGAGCACGGCTTGCTCGGAACTGTTGTCCCGAGTCGAGTCTGCCGGAAAGGGCTCGAAGCCAGTCAATAGCACCCGAGTGGTGTCCGGCGAAAACGTGCAGGGCGCCTCCTGGGCATGCCGCGTCAGGCGGCTGGTGGCGCGCGCATAGGAACCGCTCATCAAGCTGACGCGCAGGCGAGTCTCGGCGGGGCACGCGCTCAGTAGGTCCGCGGCTGGAACGCTGACAATGCTGCGGAACTCCGTGTCTTCTTGGCTGGCCGTGCCTGTTTGCAGGAGTCCACTCAACGGATCGGTCAGATCCGTATCGTCGCACTTGAGTTCGAAGCGGAAGTTGGTCGGCGGATCATGCGCTTCTAGGGAGAGGGTTGCGGCGTCGTCGATCACGCCGGAAGGCGGCGCCAGGATCAGTTGGCGTGCGGACCGGAACAGCTCAACGTAGTCCACCCGCGCGCGCACGTTGCCAAGCCACTCCACGCCGACGTTGACTGGCCCGTCCGTGTACTGCGTGAAGAGCAGGCTGACGTTCTGATACGTGAGCGGCTCCACGAATTCTTTCCACAGCACTTCGCGCTCGCCAAGCACACTACCGTCGAGGGAGCGGGCCGAGATGCGCAGCACGGGAGTGTCGCAGTCCGCGCCGTCGCAGCCGGACATGTTCAGGGCGCGCGCGTTCAGGATGAAGCGACCACGGCCAATGACCTTGCTGCTGGCTTTGCAAGCGACGCCGGCGTCGTCGAAGTCTGGATGGAATCCCCGGCCCTCTGCTTCGCGGATGCCCGTCGTTGCCGCGCAACCGTCTTCGGCCTCCCAAACCTCGGCGTCCAGGGGGTGGCCGGTGCCGTCGAATTTGCCGTCCAAGAAATCCGCGTAGAGCCCGTCTGGCAGCGCGTCCTTCGGTAACTTGCCGCTCGGGACGCCGCCGCGCGCTGCGCCGTCGTCTGCACTGCCGCACCCAAGCGCCAGGACACACGGCAAAAGTCCCAGCCACTTCAACCGCGCCACAGTCATCTTAGTCAGCACTCCCGTCCAGGATCGGTCCACCGGCATCCACACTTCCGCCGTCGCCCTCGCCACAGCCGGCAGGCACGATGAGGCCGCCCTCGCCATTTTTCAAGTCGGCGCCGTCGCTGCAGAAATCCTCCGGCGCTTTGCCGTAGAAAAGGTCATAAAACTCCGAGAAGACGTCGGGCTCGAAGCAGCTGGCGCGCAGCGTGGCGCCCCAGGCCGCCGCCGCCCATTTGGTGAGCAGCTTCGGATCCGGAGAAACGATCACTCGCCGCTTGGCCGAGTTGTTCGCACACAACGGGTCCGGCGGCAGCGTGTTGGCCCAAGTCTCCGCTTGAGCGACTTCTGCTGAGCAGTCCGTGCTGCAGTTGTAGAGCACGACGATGGCGCCGTGTTCCATCGCATGCACCAGGTACCCGAGTGGAACTGGCACGGAGTAGATCTCGTACGCCGCCCAGATCCCGTAGTGTGGACCAGAAGATGGCGGATTAGTCGTGAAGCTGAGCTCCGAGCACTCGTCCACATGGGGTGATGGATCCGTGGGGTGTTGTTGGCGGATCGCGTTGCATGCGCTGCCGGGCACCGCAATGGCGTCGTAGTTCACGTCTGCGGGGCCGTCGATGACGCCCACCTCGATAGAGCCATCGCTCTTCGAGCCGCCCGTTCCGCCGATCTTGCTGCCGCCGTCGTCGTCGCTTCCGCAGGCAGAAAACAGGGCAGACCCTGTCAGGAGGGCAAAAACGCCAGCACCGAGTCTTTTCACCGAGACCATGTTAGCAGGCGCTCCCGCCCCCTTGCCACCTTCCGCAATGCCCGCGCTTCTCTCTGTTCCCCATGCCCGCCCCTTGCATGCGGGCGAACTTGTGGGCCGGCGCAAACGCTTTCTAGCAGATGTGCGTCTGGCCGGTGGGCAGCAGGTGGTGGCGCATTGCGTGAATCCGGGCCGCATGGAGGGCATGGTGATCCCCGGTGCACCGGTGTTGGTCAGCGCTGTCGATCCGGATTCGAAACGCAAGCTGCGCTATACGCTCGAGCTGTTGCGGGTCGGGCGGAATTGGATCGGGGCAAACACAGTCATTGCCAATCGCATCGTGGAAGCGCTCCTGCGCGAAAAAAAACTCGTCGGCCTAAAGAGCTACAGCGAGCTGCGGCGGGAATACCGGTATGGTGACAACTCCCGCGCGGACTTCTGGATGCGGCGCGGCACAAAGCAGACGTTCATCGAGGTGAAGAACTGCCACCTCGTCTACGCTGACGGTCGCGGTTATTTTCCTGATTCCGTCAGCGCGCGCGCGAGTCGGCACTTGGAAGAACTCACGCGGGTGGTACGCGCCGGGCATGGAGCCTTGGTGCTGCTGCTAGTTCAGCATGCCCGCGCCAATTCCGTGCGGCCTTCAGACGTCCATGATCCGGCCTTCGCTTCAGCTGCGCGCGCGGCGGAGGCCGCTGGAGTCGCATTTCGCGCACTGCGGGTGCGTCCCACACCTCGTGCCTATGTCGTCGAGCGGGAGATCCCGGTCGAGCTCGTTCCGTATGACACGCAGCCAATCGTGGAGTACCGGCAGCGCAACGACGCTTGGTCCGGATCGGAGTGGTAGAATCGCGCGGGCCGGTGCGTCATACTCCACGCATTCATTCCGGATTTCGTTAGGTGGCGGCTGCCCGAGCAAGTAAAGTTTAGCATCATGCCCAGACACATTTCCGCAAAGACGGCCGTTCCGGTCGCACTGGTCTTCGCTGCTCTGCTTGCGTGCAAGAGTAGTGACAACTCCGCGGCATCCTCGGCGGCTACGAGCGCCAGCGCGGCCCCGGCGGCGGCGGCACCGTCTGAGGTCTCAGCGGAGACGATGGGCACCTTCGTGTGCAAAGAAATCAAGGAAGGCGCCTGTGTCGGCATCACGGATAGCTTTCCCGTTGACGCTCCCGTCGTGCACGTTTCCTACAAGACAAAGTCCATTCCCAAAAATGGCGAAGAGTTCACCATGCAGTGGATCGCGGAGGACGTCGGCGCTGCAGCCAAGCCGAATACCGTCATTGCGACGGTCAAGAAGGCCGTTGAAGATCTTCCCGACTTCGGCGTGGAGAGCTACTCACTGAAGACCCAGCTCACCAAGCCGACTGCGGGTTGGCCGCCCGGCAAGTACCGCGTCGAGATCAAGCTCGGCGAGACCCTCGTCACCACGGCCCGATTCCAAATCGCCAAAGATTGAGTTGTTTCGCCGGGTATCGGCGGGTGTTCGGCGTCGACGGTAGGCATGCGGCTCCAGCGCGCTGGAGACGTTTTGGATCGATGTGCTAGCGCTAGCTGCCCAGTTGGCCTGCGCCGGCGCCCTTTGGAGCGCATCGTCGGGCCAGCTCCTGCAGAATCACTCCGGCGGGGCCCGACACGCATAGACTGGCGTATTCGTCCCCGCGGGTGGCGCTGAAGTTGACGATAGCAATGGGCATGCCCCGTTCGCCGGCGCGGCGTACGAAGCGAAAGCCCGAAAAGACGGTGAGCGAGCTGCCCACGACCAGGAGCGCGTCGCCTTGATCCAAGAACGCAAACGCCGCGTCGACGATGGGGCGCGGCACTCCTTCACCGAAAAAAACCACATCGGGTTTCAGCACTCCACCGCAGGACGCGCATGCGGGCACCCGAAAGTCGGTTGCGTCTTCGCGATCGGCGTCGCCGTCCGGTGCCAACTCTGACGCGCTCAGTTCACGCAGGCTCGGGTTCTCAGCGAGCAGGCGCGACTGGAGTTCCCCGCGACAGCTGAGCTGACCGCAACTCAAACAACGCACGCGGGCGAGCGCGCCGTGCAGTTCCACGACGCTGCGACTGCCCGCTGCTTGATGCAGGCCATCCACGTTCTGCGTGATCACTCCTGAGAGCGCGCCAGCAGCTTCCAGTCGGGATAGCGCGTGGTGGCCTTGGTTAGGCCGTGCGGCAGCGATGCGTGGCCAACCCAGGGCGCTGCGGGACCAATAGCGCGCGCGGGTGATTGGGGAGTCGAGAAACTCCCGCGCCTGTATGGGATTACGGGCGCGTCTCCGGGTCTCCGGTCCGCGGTAGTCTGGGATGCCACTTTCGGTGCTGCACCCGGCGCCCGTCAGCACAGCGATTCGCCGTCCCGCAAGCAGCGCGCATAGGGCGTCGACCTGCTTGGGGTCTGCCGCGTATTTCTCGGCCGGATGCACCTTGCGATTTGTGACTCTGGCCAACGCCCCGTCAAGGTAGGCACGCTCGCTCATTCCAACAAGTAGAACGATATGTGCAAGTCATTCTATTGGATTGATCGGTCTGCTGCCCGTAGCTTGTGACCCAGGAGGTCACGATGCGTTTGGAGAAGTGGTTTCAGGTCCTGGTGGTTGGTGGCGGTGCGATGGCGCTGGGCGCGGCAGGCTGCGGGTCGGACGATCCGGGCACGGGCAGCGGTCAGAACGGCAGTACCGGAACTGGAGGCGCTGGCGGCTCGGGTGCTGGGGCCGGCGGCAATACAGCCAGCGGGGGAGCTGCGAGTGGCGGTGCTTCCGGGAGTCACGCGGGCGCGGCGGGCGCGGCGGGCGGCAGCTCGGGCAGTGGCGGATCGGGTGGTGGTGGCGCCGGCCAGGGCGGCGCGTCGGGCGGAGGCGCTGGCTCTTCCGGCGCGGCTGGCGCAGCTCCCTGTGCCAACGACCCCAGTGGTCGCTGCTGTCCGGGGGTGGAGTGTTGCTGGATCACCGGGTGCAAGGCGTTGGATAAGTGCTGCACGGATGCGGGTTGGTGCTGAGATGAGCACGCAGACCGAGATCCGAACAGCAGCTGGCCGCGTGTGGGCATACCGTGCGTCCCAGGAGCGTGAGGCCGCTGCGCGCTTCTTCCGCATTGCCCGACGCGTGCGAGAGGTATTTCCAGCGCTGGAACACCTGGCTCGGGACGCGGCCCGAGACGAACTTCGTCATGGCGACTTCTGCGATGCGCTCGCCGAGAAGTTCGGCGTGACCGCGCGGGTGCTGGTGCGCGTGCCTCCGGATGTGGGACCTCGAGGGCTGACCTTTGAGCAAAGGGTGCTGTATGAAGTCGTCGCCGCCTGCTGCGTTTCCGAGACGTTGAGCGCGACTGCCTTGAGCCAGATCCATATGCTCGCTAAGGACGCACACGTGGCGGATATTGCGCACACCATTTTGAAGGACGAGGTCTCCCACAGCCGCTTGGGGTGGGCAGCCCTGAGCGAAGCCAAGCGAACCACTGATGTCAGTTTCCTCTCGCGCTATGTCGGCGAGATGCTGCGCTTTGCAGCTGGGGACGAACTCTACGTCGGCGCTCCTGATTTGACGGCACCCGAGGAGTGCGCCGAAGGGCTGGGCGTGCTCAGTACAGCGCGCCGTCGGGACGTGGTGACCAGCACCGTGCGGGACGTGCTGTTGCCCGGCTTTGCCTCGTTGGGTGTGACGCTCCCGGCCCAGTCACCGGAGCTGCGCGCGGTGGGCTGACGGCGTTTGCGCGCTCGGAGCCGGACCCCGGCCGGCGCACATGGCTGCGTCGCGCGCACATTGCTCGAAAGACAACCGGGGTCCAGTGCTGAAACCCTTGCGCACGTGGGGTGCGTGCACCAGGATGCGCACCACTTCGCCCATGACGCTGCTGCTTATCTATGTCGGGATCGCACTCGGGATCTCGTTCTTGTGCTCGGTCCTAGAGGCAGTGCTGCTTTCCCTCAGCCCGGCATATCTGGCGCGGCTCCGCGAACAACGTCCCGCCCTGGGCGACCGCCTTGCCACGCTGAAGCACAATCTGGACCGACCGCTTGCCGCGATTCTGAGCCTGAACACCATCGCGCACACCATCGGTGCCGCCGGGGCGGGTGCCCAGGCGCAAACGCTGTGGGGCTCAGAAGTGCTGGCCATTGCGTCGGCCGTCCTGACTCTACTGATCCTGGTGTTCTCGGAGATCATCCCGAAAACTCTGGGCGCGTTGCATTTCAAGCGGCTGGCCCCGTTCACTGCTGCCGTACTGCCTGTGCTGGTGGCGATTCTGTTCCCGCTCGTCTGGCTCAGTGAAATTGTCACCAAGCTGATCAGCTCGAAGGGCAGCGGACATGGTCGCCTCGACCGCGACGAAATCGCCGCGTTGACCCAACTGGGGGCCGAACAAGGCGTGTTCGACAAGAGTGAGTCGCGCATCTTGCGCGCCCTATTCAGGGCCAAGGCGCTGCGTGCGACGGACATCATGACGCCGCGGCCTGTCGTGTACTCGCTTCCGGCGGCGACCACCGTCGCAGAGGTGCTCGAGCAGCCGGATGCCATGCGCTTTTCTCGGATCCCAGTCTGGGGAATGAACAGCGACGAAGTGCTCGGCTACGTGCTCAAGGACGACATCTTGCTGCGAGCTGCGCGCGATGAGCACTCGTTGGAGATTGGCGATTTGGTGCGAGAACTGATCGTTGTGAAGCCGGAGCTGATCGTGCCGGACCTTTTGGAACGCTTGCTCGAAAAAAACGAGCACATTGCGCTCGTGGTCGATCAGTTTGGTGGGGTGCAGGGCGTCGTATCGATGGAAGACGTGCTGGAGACGGTGCTGGGAGCAGAGATCGTCGACGAAGCCGACGCTACTGGTGACATGCGCCTTCTGGCCCGCAAACGTTGGTTTGAGCGGGCGCGCCGACTTGGGATCGCTTCCGACGACGCCTTGGAAGCATTGCGAACGCCATGACTTTCCGCCTCAAGGCGCGCTGTTTTTTGGCGTGAGGCGAGTCAGATTGGAAATCCGCCGGAGTCGCTCTACACAGTTGTCATGGGCAGGATTTCCGCAGTCTCCGGCAACCAGCAACGCCTCGACGGCGGCGCCATGTTCGGCAATGCACCGCGCGCCGTGTGGCAGCGCTGGGCAGCGCCCGATGAAAAAAACCGCATCCTACTCGCGTGCCGCGGGGCCTTGGTCGAGGAAGACAGCGGAAGGCGCATCTTGTTCGAAACAGGAATCGGGGCGTTCTTTGCACCAAAGATGCGTGAGCGCTTCGGGGTCGAGCCGGCGCGGCACGTACTGCTTGAGTCGCTTGAAGCGCTCGGCACGAGTCATGAAGCCATCGACGTAGTGGTGCTCAGCCATTTGCACTTCGACCACGCCGGCGGTCTGCTCGCGCCGTGGCAAGAAGACGTGCCCGCGCGCTTGCTTTTCCCCAAGGCTACGTTCGTGGTTTCTCGCGGCGCGTGGGATCGCGCGACGCAGCCCCATGCGCGCGATCGCGCGTCGTTCATCCCCGAGCTCCAGCCGCTGTTGGAAAGCTCGGGCCGTTTGGAGATTGTGGACGGAGTCGCCAGCGAAACCCTCGGCGCAGCGTACCGGCTACACAACAGCGACGGCCACACCCCAGGGTTGATGCTTACGGAAATCCCGTCCGCGGATGGACCGGTGGTCTTCGCGGCAGATCTGATCCCGGGAGCTGCTTGGGTGCACGTTCCCATCACCATGGGTTACGATCGCTTTCCCGAACAGCTCATCGATGAAAAGACGCAGCTACTGAGCGACCTGCTGTCCCGCCATGGCAGGCTGTTCTTCACCCACGATCCGGAAGTCGCCCTCGGCCGCCTCTGTCGCGACGACCGCGGTCGATACTCCGTTTCGGACACCGTAGCCGCGCCTGTGCACCTGCCCCTCTGACGCGATTTGGGAGTTGGTCGCTGTATAGCGGATCAACGCGCGGTGCAGCGCCGTCTGGCGCGCGCGGGCTGGCGAGCGCGCTGCGCTTCGTACGATCGCCATACGGTCCTGTAGGATCGCGAAACGGCGCTGCGCGTTGTCGGTTCGCGGGAACGGCGCAGCGCTCCGTAGGTTCGCGGTACGGCTGCGTTCCGCAAAGGCCCTACGCTCCGTAAGTTCGCGGGACGGCGCTGCGCACCGGCGAGTGCCTGTCTACACACGGGGCTCCGGGTTATCCTGCCGCGTGTGGCAGGGGGATCTCCGTATCGAGAGCGCCAGGCGCCGAAACAGAAGCCGCGCAGCCTGACGCTGTACCCTGCGCCCTGGACCTTGGTCCTAGCGTTGGGCGCGTTGTTCACCGTGCTGGCGCTGAGCGTCACAACTACGCCGCGCTGGGTGCAACTGAAGTGCGAGATTGTCGCCAACAAAGATCTGCGCTGCGAATCGAGCATGCGTTCGATCTGGGGTGCAGGTCGACCCCACCGAGTGTTCCTTCCCGCGCCAGAAGTCCTGGCGAGCCGTCCCATCTTCGACTCCCCGCTGCTGGCGAGCACCCTCGAGGCGCCCCCGGCGCTGGCTCTGAGCGTGGAGTACGGCGGCGGCTCCAGCACGTGGATCGATGCCCGCTTTGGCACGGGTAGTCGCGTGCGCCTCACTGAAGAGTTTGCGGCCGGTGGCAACTTCGAACTGACAGAATTCTTCGAGTTCCGTTCACGTGTCGAAAACGGAAGGAGTGCGGAGCTACAGTTTCGGTCTGGCTTTGACAATCTGATGGCACTGCTGGTGCTGCCCTGGGTCTGGTTCATGCTCTGGCCCGCCGCAGCCCGCGTCCACGTCCTCGTCGATCCCGCGGGCGGCAACGTGCGCATCACGCATCGATCTCGCTTTTGGAGTAAGCGAACCCAGCGAGACGTCCCACTCGGCAGTGTGACTCAGGTCGTCGTTACCGGCGGGGATTCGATGCAGGGCAACGCCGTTTACTACCCTGCGTTCCAGCTGTCTGACGGCAAGATCGTGCGCCTTGGAGACGTGGCTAGCGGGTCGGCCGAGCGCGCCGAACACCACGTCAAACTGCTGCGCGCCATCATCGAAGAAGCGCGCGCCGGATAACACCACCGGCCGGCACTCATCGGCTGGCGGCTCAATCGGCCTTGCGTGGCGCCCATGGTACGTCTTCGATTCTTGCATCATGGTTGGCGCGCCGAGCCATTACAAACAGGAGGTCGCTGAGTCGGTTCAGATAGATCAGCACGTCGTCACGCACGGGCCCCGTGCGACGCGCGCTGAGCAGCCGCCGTTCGGCGCGGCGGCACACGGTGCGCGCATGGTGCAGGGCAGCGGCGCCCGCCGTGCCGCCCGGCAACACAAAACTCTTGAGTTCGGGCAGCGGGGCTTCGGCTTCATCGATGGCGCGCTCCAGACGAATGGCGTCGTCCGCACCTAGCAACTGCATGCCCAGTTTGCCTTCCTTGCCGGCAACACAGGACAGTTCTGCGCCCAGGACGAATAGGTCCGCCTGCACGGCAGCCAGCACCGAGTCCACGCTCGCAGGCAAACCGGCGGCGCGGGCGGTGCCGATGACGGCGTTCGTCTCGTCGACGCTGCCGTAGGCTTCGACACGGGCATCGTCCTTGTCCACCCGGGCGCCGCCGTAGAGACCCGTCTGCCCGTCATCCCCCGTGCGCGTGTAGATCTTCATGCTGCCAAGTATAGGCGGCTGCGTGGTGACCGCGCGTGATTCTGGATCAAATCGCCCTCGGACGCGCCGCCGGCCTCGCTCTCGCGCTCACGCACGCTCTCGCGCTCACGCCCACGCTCGCTCTCGCGTCCACGCTCGACGACAAAGGTCGTTCGCGCCGCTGCCCCGACGGCAATGAAACCGGTGGGATTATTCTTGCGCGGTCACGGGGGGCGGCATGGGGCCAAACGGCGCGGGA
>CALMUT010000032.1 GCA_937872925.1 uncultured Myxococcales bacterium
GAGGAGTTCCAGCAGAAGGTCTGGTTGGCGGCGCTGCTTCACGACGTCGGCAAGGACATCGGCGGACGCAATCATTCGGAGCGAGGCGCGGAGCTAGCCGCACACATTCTGGGCAGGTTGGGCGTCGGAGAAAGTGAAACCCGGGAAGTCCAAAGCCTCATCACGAACCACCTGCGCATGTACCATGTGGCAACTCGGCGCGACATCGACGACCCGGAGACCATCGATGCATTCGCTGCAGAGGTGACCGGGCGCGAGGGGCTGCGGGAGCTGTACTTGCTCACCCTAGCGGACGTGAGCACCACCAACCCGACCGCGATGACAAGTTGGAAAGCGCGCATGGTCGACGAGCTGTATTTTGCGACGGAACGTTTCCTTTCCACCGGGGAGCGCAAGCCGAGTGACTTGGTGCATATGCGCCGAACGGCGGCTCTGGACGCCCTGTCCGATGGCGACCCAGCGGTGCACGAGTTTGCGACGCGCTTCTTGTCGGCGCTGCCGGAGCGCTACCTGGTTGCCAACGCCGCGGCAGACGTTGCCCGGCACACCCGCTTTGCGGCGGGCTCTGCAGGCACGGACTTCACTCTGGAGGCCCTCGCGTTGGCAGACGACCACGTCGAGCTCGGGTTCGTGGCCGATGATCGCCCCGGGCTGTTGGCCATTGTGACCGCTGCTCTGGCGGCGGCGCGGCTCGACGTTGTCGGTGCGCAGATCTACTCCTGGCAGGACGGGGGGCGCACGCGCGCCCTCGACCTGTTCTGGGTCCAAGGTGGCTCGAGTGTCGGCGACGGCGTCAGCACGCTACTGCCGCGGGTACGCCGGGACCTCGCCGGACTGCTCAGTGGGGAAGTGGAGCCCACGGCGCTGGTGCACAAGCGAACCACTCGGCGCGGATTCAAACGCCCCACGCCTGAGGTCGCGACGAAGGTCTCTTTCGACGACCGGGCCACCGGGCACACCGTGCTGGAGGTGATCACCCGGGACCAGCCCGCGCTGCTGTTTTGGCTCGCCCACAGCCTGCAGGAGGCGGGACTGTCGATTTCCATCGCGAAAATCAATACCGAGGGCGACAGCGTGGCGGACGTTTTTTACGTTTCCGACGCGCAAGGGGCCAAGATTGACGAGCCCGCGCGCATCGAAGAGATTCGGAAGCGTATTTTCGCTACCATCGCCCAGCTGCAGACGGAGAAAGAGCCATGAAGTTCGCCAGCGTTCGTGCATCGGTTGTTGTTGCGGCTCTGTTGTTTGGCTGCGGTGGGAGCACCCCCCCGGCCCAGGATCCGCCACCTCCGCCCCTTGAGGACAATGGTGGTGGCGTGGAAAAGGCTTCGAGCGCCGACGTGCAAGCGGGCATGGACGCCATCCAAGGCGGCGACTTCGCCAAGGCGAAGCAGCATCTGGAAAAAGCGCGCGCCGCACAGCCCGACGATCCCCAAGCGGCGTACTACCTGGGCGTTGCACTGGAAAACCTGTCGGATGCCGCGGGTGCACAGACTGCTTACCAAGACGCGCTCAAGCTTGATCCGAAGCTGATCGAAGCCAGCGTCAATCTGTCAGCGATCCTGCTGGACGCGCAAAAAGGCAGCGAGGCCTTGGCGGTGATCGAGGCCGCGCTGAAGCACGCGCCGAAGGATCCCCGACTACTGATGAATCATGCGCTGTCTTTGGAGGCCGCGGGGCAGATCGAGAAGGCCCTGGATGCATACGCCGCGGCGGTGGCGGCCACGCCGGACAACATCCCTTTGAGTGTTGCCTACGGTCAGGTGCTCGCTGGGGCTGGCAAGAAAGACGAAGCCGTCGCCCAGTTGCGCAAGAGCCTTGCCCTGGCGACGGAGCTGGATGTGCTCTCGACCCTGGGTGACAGCCTCGGCAAACTAGGGGCCTTCGCTGACTGCGTTGCCGCCTTCGACAAGGCGATCAAAAAGTCTGAGAAGCCGGTCTTTCTCGTGCGGCGGGGCGTGTGTCGCCACGAGCTCAAAGACGACGCCGGAGCGCAGGCGGACTACGAGAAGTCGATCCAAGTCGATGCCAAGTTTGCTCCAGGATACTTCTATTTGGGGCAGCACCTGCGCGCCCTGGGCAAGAAGAAGGAAGCCCTCGCCGCCCTCAAGAAGGCCGTGGAACTCGGTGGCGATCAAGGGGTCGGCGCCGCGGCGAAGAAAGCCATCGACGCCCTAGAGGGCAAGAAGAAGTAGCGCCTCGACTCGGGCGCGAGGTTCAGGAGCAGGAGCTAAAGCAACAGCTCAAGCAGACGATCGAGCTCGTCCAGGCTGGAGTACTTGACCAAGATTTCTCCGCGGCCTTCTCTGTCGCGCACTTCCACCTTCGTCCCGAGGCGCTTTTGCAAGCGCCCTTCGAGATCACGCACGCTGGGCGCCTTGCCCTTGGGGCTCTTGGCCGTGCCCGCCTTCTGCTTGCTGGCGCGCACCAGTGCTTCGGTCTGCCGCACACTCAGGCGCCCCTTCTGCACCTTGTCGGCGAGCTTGCTGAGCACCAGTTCGTCGGGCGCGCCTAGCAGCGCGCGGGCGTGTCCTTCCGAGAGCTCGCCGGAAATCACAAGCTGTCGCACTGCGCGGGGAAGCTTCAATAGACGCAGCGCATTGGCCACGGTCGAGCGGTCCTTGCCCACGCGGGTGGCGACGGATTCTTGGGTGTAGGCGTGCTCCTGGATCAAGCGTGACAGGGCTTCGGCAAACTCGATGGGGTCGAGATCCGCGCGCTGGATGTTTTCGATCAACGCGAGTTCGAAGGCGTCTTGATCCGAGACGTCGCGCACGACGACCAAGACCTCTTTCAGTCCGGCGCGGCCCGCAGCCCGCCAGCGGCGCTCGCCGGCAATCAGTTCGAAGGCGTCCTGTTTGCCCAGGCGCCGAACGACGAGGGGCTCGATGATGCCGTGCTCGCGAATGCTCTGCGCGAGCTCTTCGAGTTTTTCGTCGTCGATGTGTTGCCGGGGTTGTCCTTTTTGGGGACGTATCTTGTCGATGGCGCAATTGAAGACGTTACCGCTGCCGTAGCTCTCGCCAGTCTGGGTCTTGGGCGGCTGCGGGTTCCGCACCGGCAAGAGTGCGTCGAGGCCGCGGCCGAGTCCGCGCGGCTTCTGAGGATTGCTCACGAGTGGCCCTCGATCACTTCCCGCGCCAGGCTCAAATACCCTTGCGCACCCTTACAGCCGACGTCGTAGAGCAAGGCGGGCAAGCCATGGGAAGGCGCTTCGGAAAGCCGCACGTTGCGGGGGATCACGGCGTCAAATACGCGGAAGTGCTTGCGCACTTGGTCGGCGACATCGTGGGCCAGGCGGTTTCTTGGATCCCACATCGTGAGCACGATGCCCTCGACTTGCAGTTCGGGGTTCAAGCTGGCGCGCACGCGGTCGATAGTGGCCATCAGGTACGTGATGCCTTCGAGGGCGTAGTACTCGGGTTGCAGTGGCACGATCACGCGGTGGGCGGCGACCAATACGTTCAAAGTCAGCACGCCGAGGGAAGGGGGCGAGTCGATGATCACGAACTCGTACTTGGATAGGTTGGCATCCCGGAGCAGCGTGCGCAGATGGGTGCCCCGACCCGCATCGTCGAACAGCTCGTACTCGACTGCGGTCAGATCTTGGCTGGAGGGAGCAACATCAAGCGCCGCAAGTGGTGTGGGTCGAATGATGTCCGTGAGCGTCGCGTTGCCGATCAATGCGTCGTAGATCGTCGTCTCTACCGTGCCGGGGGCTTGGCCGACTCCGCTGGATGCGTTGGCTTGGGGGTCCAGATCGCAGAGCAACGTAGGCCGTTCCGCGGCCGCAAGACTGGCCGCGAGATTGACCGCGGTCGTGGTCTTACCCACGCCGCCTTTCTGATTCGCGATGGCGATGATCGTTGGACGCGTCATGTGCCCCTGCCGGACCGTGCACTCGAATGGTCTCTTATCGAAATAGCGAGCCGGCAGGGCGTTTTCTTGGTCAGGGGGGTGGCGTGTCGTACTGTGTGCGCAGATGTAGGTGCAGGTAGGTTAGTGTGAGACACCAAACGCAGAAACCCCTGAAGCAGCGACTTCATGAAGTGCTCGCCGCCCCGGAAGACCGGGCCGCCGAGCGCCGTGAGCGTCTGTTGAAGCACGGTTTTTATTCCTCCCAGCGCCCGCATTCCGACCCTTGTCCGCCCACCCGGCTGTGCCGCGTCGGCGGCGCCCCCCACTGAAACCGACAAACCCGCAACTCTCCTCAGGAGAAGACGACGCAATGCCGCCAAGAGCTTACCGCAGCTACGCCGACTTCGAACGCTCGTATATCCGACCCGCTTTTCGTGCTGGTTGGAGCATGGACGACATCGAGCAGCCGAATCAGCAAGAGATCGACTTCGACGTCGACCCGTGGGAGGCCGCACTGGATGCGGCTGAATACGAAGCCGACGACGAAGACGACGAATAACCCCACTTAGGCCGGGCAATCCGGCCGCGTCCCTCCCGGGACTCCTTTGGCCCCCGTGGACTGCCTCCCACGGGGGTCTTTTTTTTTTGTGCCCTCGAAACTGCCCGAGCAGACGCTAGGAATCCTTGACCTGGCTATGTGCGCGTGGAATGTCTCGCCCCCTAATGCAGGTCACGGTTCAGAAGCTCAGTCCCGTGCTCGTGGAGTTTGACGTCGAGGTTACGGCCGACCGAGTCAAAACCGAGCTCGACAAAGCGTTTACCAATCTCGCGAAGAGCGCCCGGGTTCGGGGGTTTCGCCCCGGCAAGGCGCCGCGCAAGGTGCTCAAGACGATGTTCGGCGCGCGCGTTGCGGCGGATGTGGCGCAGCGCCTAGTGGACGAGACGTTTCCCATGGCCGTTACGGATCAGAAGCTGCAACCGGTCAGTAACCCTGCCTTCGAGCCCAAAGAGCTGATCGAGAACAAACCGTTCTTGTACAAGGCGCGCTTCGAAATCGTGCCGGAAATCGACGCGGTGAACTACGACGGACTCGAAGCCAAACGGCCGAAGGTCGACGTCACGGACGAGCAGGTGAATGAACAGCTTGAGGCGACGCGCCGCGAGCACTCCACCCTAGAAGCCCCCAAGGCTCCCCCAGCGGCCAAAGAAGGGGGCGGCGTCACCCGCGGCTTCGACGTGTTGGTTGGTGGCGACACCATCGCCGATGCGGGCGCCAAAGACTTCCAGGTCGAGCTTGGCTCCGGCACGCTGCTCGAAGGCATCGACACGGCGCTGCGGGATAAGAAGATCGGTGACAAGGCCGAGGCGCTCGTGGAAATGCCGGCGCAACATCCCCACGCCAAACTTCGGGGCAAGACGGCAACCTTCGCGCTGACCATCACCGACATGAAGGAGCGGGTCTTGCCTGCTTTGGACGACGAGCTGGCCAAGGACGTCGGTGAGTTCGACACCCTGGACGCCCTCAAGGCCTCCATCCGGGCGGAGCTGGAGAAGGCTCAGAAGGAGCAGTCCGAGAACACCGTGGCAGAACAGCTCGTTGTGGCCCTCGTCGAAAAGAACCCGATCCCGGTGCCGCCCACGTTGGTGGAGCGCCAGATGCGCATCACCGAGCAGGAGGTCGTCGCCCAGGCACGCCGCCAGGGTCAGAGCGTCAGCGGCGTTGGGGACGAGTTACGGGAGAACATCCGTAAGGACAGCGAAGTGAAAGTGCGCGCTGGGCTGTTGATGGCGGAAATCGCGAAAAAAGAAGGCCTGAAAATCGGCGAGCCCGAGATCGAGGAAGGTTTGAAGGAGCTTTCCGAGCAGACCGGCAAGAATGTCGCGAAGTTGAAGGCGGAATACAGCGATCCGCGGCGACGGGAGATGTTGGTGGGAATGATTTTGGAGAATAAGGTGCTCGACATCATCGAAGCCAAGTCCAAGATCGAAGACGAGAAGTGAGACCGCCCATGACCAAACGACCGGAAACCCGTCAGCAAGCCATGGCCATACTTGAGAGTGTGGCGCCTTCGAACGTGATCTACCCGCATGTGGTCGAGACGACCCACCGCGGGGAGCGCACCTGGGATATTTTTAGCCGCCTGCTGAAAGACCGCATCGTCTTTTTGGGCAGCGCCGTCGACGACGACGTCGCCAACATCATCATTGCCCAATTTCTCTTTCTGGAAAGCGAAGATCCGGACAAAGACATCCAGCTTTACGTGAACTCTCCCGGGGGCGTCGTGACCGCTGGCTTGGCGATTTTCGACACCATGCAATACGTGCGCTGCCCCGTGAGCACCATCTGCATTGGGCAGGCCGCCAGCATGGGCGCGCTGCTGCTGGGAGCGGGGCATAAGGGGCGTCGTTTTGCCCTGCCGCATTCGCGGATCATGATCCACCAGCCCCTCGGCGGCGCGCGGGGCCAAGCCACGGACATCGAGATCCAGGCCCGAGAAATCCGTCATGCCAAGGAAATCATTACGGATATTTTGGTGAAGAGTACGGGGAAGCCTAAAGAAGACATCGCCAAAGACATCGAGCGCGATTTCTACATGGGTCCGGTTCAGGCCAAGGAATACGGGTTGATCGACGAGGTATTCGAGCCGAAAAAGAAGGGCGACTAGCGCGTCTCAGACCGCTGGCGAGGGGCCGCGGCAAGCTTGCGCGGGCCGGCCCAGCCAGTCCGCCGGCCAAGACGGGGCGCAAAATCCCCAGGAGTCTTGCGGCTCCCCCCTGGCATCTCTAGAATTTTAGAGCTTTTCCGAGATTATCCGGTACACACCAGTAGAAGCAGCGGTCCGGGCGGGCCACCAAAGAAGCACGTGGGTTAACAAGTGGAGCGACGGCGAGACGATTCGAACGGCAACTTGTGCTGCTCTTTCTGCGGGAAGTCCCAGAAGGAAGTCAAGAAGCTCATCGCGGGGCCAACCGTTTACATCTGCGACGAGTGCATCGCGCTCTGTAACGACATCATCGCGGAAGAGGTCGAGAAGGACGAACCCGCCGGTGGGTCGGATCCGATCCCGAAGCCCGCGGAGATCAAGGCCATCCTCGACGAGTACGTCATCGGGCAAGACCGCGCGAAGAAGGTCCTCAGCGTGGCGGTGCACAACCACTACAAGCGCATCGATACCAAAGTGTCGACGGAGGACGTGGAGCTATCCAAGAGCAACATCCTGCTGCTCGGTCCAACGGGTAGCGGCAAGACTTTGCTCGCGCAGACCCTTGCCAAGATCCTCAAGGTTCCCTTCGCCATCGCGGATGCAACCACCTTGACGGAAGCCGGCTACGTCGGTGAGGACGTCGAGAACATCATCGTGCAGCTGCTGCAGAACGCCGACCATGACGTCGAGCGCGCCCAGCGCGGCATCGTGTACATCGACGAAATCGACAAGATCAGCCGCAAGAGCGACAACCCCTCCATCACCCGAGACGTATCCGGCGAAGGGGTGCAGCAGGCGCTTTTGAAGATCATCGAAGGAACCGTGGCGAATGTGCCGCCGAAGGGTGGGCGCAAGCATCCGCAGCAGGACTTCCTGCAAGTGGACACCACGAACATCCTGTTCATCTGTGGTGGCGCCTTTGTGGGCCTCGACCAGCTGATCCAACGTCGTCTCGGCCAGGCGCGCCTGGGCTTTGGCGCGGAGATCAAGAGCAAGAGCGAGTTCAAACTTGGGGAGCTGCTGGGCAAAGTGCAGCCCGAAGACCTGTTGAAGTTCGGCTTGATTCCGGAGTTCATCGGGCGGTTGCCCGTGCTGGCGACCCTGCACGAGCTGACCCAGGACGCCTTGATCGACATTCTGACCAAGCCAAAGAACAGCCTGGTGAAGCAGTTTCAGAAACTGTTCGAGATGGACGGCGTGAAGCTGAAGTTCACCAAGGGTGCGCTGCAGGCGGTCGCTCGCAAAGCCCTTGAGCGCGAAAGCGGTGCTCGTGGCCTGCGCGCCATCCTCGAAGAGGCGATGCTCGACATCATGTATGACATTCCGTCGAAGTCTGGCATCAAAGAAACGGTGGTGAACGAAGACGTCATCGCCAAAGGTGAATCGCCTTTGATCGTCTACCAAAAAGACGAACAAGCCGGCGTCGGCTGAATCGCCGGAAAGCCCCATCCGTGAAGTCACGTCCGCTGCCCGCGCTCCCTCTTCGGGACATCATCGTTTTTCCACACATGGTTTCGCAGCTCTTCGTGGGCCGCGAAAAGAGCATTCTGGCTCTCGACGAGGCCATGGCGCGCGAGAAGGAGATTTTTCTCGCTGCGCAGAAGAGTGCGAAGACCAACGCCCCGACCCCTGACGACATCTTTCAGGTCGGTACCATCGGCACCATCGTGCAGCTGCTGCGGCTCGCAGACGGCACCGTGAAGGTACTGGTCGAGGGCAAGCAGCGCGCGCGCGCCCGGCGCTGGGTAGAAACCAACGACTACTTCATGGTCGAGGTCGAGCCACTGCCGGAAACCTCGGCATCGGACGTGGAGCTCGAGGCGCTGATCCGTAGTGTGCAAAGCACTTTCGAGGTCTACGTCAAACTCAACAAGAAGGTGCAGCCGGAAGTCTTGATGCAGGTACAGAGCATCGACGACCCGGCAAAGCTGGCGGACACCATCGCCGCCAACCTGCCCACGATCAAACTCGCCGATCGGCAGAGCCTGCTGGAGACCCTCGACGCCAAGAGCCGTTTGGAACGCATCTACGAATTGATGCAGGCGGAAATCGAGATCCTACAGGTCGAGAAGAAGATCCGCTCCCGCGTCAAGAAGCAGATGGAGAAGACGCAGAAGGAGTACTACCTAAACGAGCAGATGCAGGCCATCCAGAAGGAACTGGGCGGCGGCGAGCGCGACGAGTTCAAGAGCGAGATCCAGGAAATCGAGGACAAGCTCAAGAACAAGAAGATGAGCGAAGAAGCTCAGGAGCGCGTCAAAAAAGAGCTCAAGAAGCTCAAGATGATGCACCCGACCTCCGCGGAGGCCACGGTCGTGCGCAACTACATCGACTGGATCTTGAGTCTGCCCTGGTCGGACACCAGCGAAGAGCGTTTCGACATTATCGAAGCGGAGAAGATCCTAGAAGAAGACCACTACGGCCTGAAGAAGTGCAAAGAGCGCATCGTTGAATACCTGGCGGTGCAGGCGCTCACGGGCCAGCTCAAGGGGCCAATCCTCTGTTTTGTCGGCCCGCCGGGCGTGGGCAAGACCAGCATTGCCAAGAGCATTGCCCGAGCCACGGGTCGCAAGTTCACGCGCCTGTCTTTGGGCGGCGTGCGGGACGAGGCCGAAATCCGAGGCCACCGACGCACGTACATCGGCGCGCTGCCGGGCAAGATCATTCAGAATCTGAAGAAGGTGGGCACCGCCAACCCGCTGTTTTTGCTCGACGAGATCGACAAGATGAGCACCGACTTCCGGGGGGATCCGGCAGCCGCGCTCCTTGAAGTGCTCGACCCCGAGCAGAACAACACCTTCAACGATCACTATTTGGATCTGGATTACGACCTGTCCCAGGTCATGTTCCTGACCACTGCGAATACCCTGGGTGGCATCCCGCTTCCGCTGCAGGATCGCATGGAGATCATTCAGCTCTCGTCCTACACGGAGTTCGAGAAGCTGAACATCGCGCTCAAGTACTTGGTGCCTCGACAGAAGCACGAGTGCGGTCTGGACGACGTGGATTTGGACATCACCGAAAACGCAGTGCGCACGGTGATCCACCACTACACCAAGGAAGCGGGCGTTCGAAATCTCGAGCGCGAGGTCGCCAGCGTGTGTCGCAAGGTGGCTTTGCAGGTCGTCAAAGAGGGCAAAGACCAGAAGATCATCGTGCGCGGCAAAGAGGTGCCCAAGTATTTGGGCGTGCCCAAATTCCGCCTCGGCAAGAAAGAGGAAGACGACCACGTGGGCCTCACCCATGGGCTGTCCGTCTCGGACTACGGCGGCGACATTTTGGACTGCGAAGTCAGTGTCGTGCCGGGCAAGGGCAAGCTGGTCATCACGGGCCTCTTGGAAAAGGGCATGGAAGAGAGCGCGCAGGCCGCCATGAGCTACATCCGCTCACGCTCCGACGCCCTGGAGCTCGACGCGGATTTCTACCAAAAGATCGACGTGCACGTGCACTTCCCGGACTTCGTGCGCAAAGACGGCCCCAGTGCTGGCGTGACCATGGCCACGAGCATCGCCAGCGCGCTGACCAAGATTTCGATCCGCAACGAAGTCGCCATGACTGGCGAAATCACGCTGCGGGGTCGGGTCATGCCCATCGGTGGCCTGAAAGAGAAGCTGCTGGCGGCGCATCGCAACGGCATCAAGACCGTGGTGATCCCCAAGGACAACCGCAAAGACCTGCGGGAAATCCCCCGCCGGGTCTTGAAGAGCATGCGCATCGTGCTGGTCGACCACATGGACGACGTCTTGCGCGAGGCGCTGGTGGTGCTCGATCCCGAAAAGCTATTCGGTCCCCGGCGCCTGCTGCTGGAGTACCGTCAGGGTGAGTTGATCAGCGACGAGGCGCCGCGCACTTCGGTGCCGCCCGAAGAACCCGCGCCGGTTCCGCCGCCCGCAGGCGCCCCCCCGCCCGGCGAGCAGCCCGGCATGAGCTAAGGCGTAGCGCGCCGTCAGCACTGCGGCGTTGCGCTACGCCGTCGCAACGCGCCAAGGGCGACGAGTCCCAGCAGCAGCAAGCCGTTGTGGCCTGAGTCCTCGCGGCTCGTGCGGCAGCCGCAACCCCCGGCGGCGGGATCCTTAGGCGCCCCGGGGCCAAAAGCGCCACCTCCGCCCCCCGAAGCGCCTGCGTCGCTGCTGCCGCCGCTGGCGCCATTGCCGCCCACGCCAATGGCGCCGTCGAAGTTGAGCCCACCGCTGCCGCCTCCCGCGCCCGCATCGAGATCGGGGACGCAGTCGCCCGCTTGGCAGGTCATGTTCGTGGGGCATTTGGCGCCTGCGCAGGCGTCCACGCAGGCCCCCAGGGCGCAGACCTGTCCGGCGCCGCATGGGTTTGGAGAACAACCATTGTCGACGCACTTCTTGGACGTCGGGTCGCAGGTCTGTCCACTGCTGCAACCCTTGCAGTCGCAGTCGAGGGTACACACGCCCTGCACGCAGACATAACCGCTGTCGCAGCTCAGCCCCACGCACGGGTCGACGCAGCTGCCTTCGCGGCACACTTGTCCGGCGGGACAAACGACGCCGTCGCAGGGCGCGCTGCATTTTCCGGCCACGCAGACTTCGCCGGGATTGCAGCTGACACCCTCGCATGCCGGATCCACACACAGGCCGCCGACGTTGCACTTCAAATGCGCAGGACAGGCGAACTCGCCGGTGCCACATTTGGGCACGCAGGTGCCACGGTCGCATACGGTGTCGGGGGGGCACAGATCGCCGTCGTCGACGGCGCCGTTGCAATCGTCGTCCCGCGCATTGCAGCTCTCCGCGGTCGACGGTTGGTTCTGTTCGCAGACCAAGCTGCCGTTCTTGCACTGCATGGTGCCGTCTTTGCACTTGCCGAGCAGGCCCGTGTCGCAGGCCGCGCCGCCGCCGGAGCAGGTGATCCCCTCTACTCGGGTCAGCAGGTCGTCAAAGTCGTTGTCCCCGCCGTTTAGGGTGTCTTCCCACGCGAAGTAGAAAGAGTTTGGGTGGGTGACAGAGTCGTACAAGATCAGGTGGATGAAGCTGTTGGGCCCGGTATTGTCCGGGTTGTAGCTCTTCTCGGAATAGTACACATGCCCCACGGTGCCCGGCACCGAGCCGCCGCCAGGATTGAACTGCGGGCAGTTGCCGCTGACGCCCTGGGGAGTCGCCATGAAAAAACCGATTTGCCCGCCTTTGTAGGCGGGATCATTCTTGAGATTCAGCGCCTTGGTGGTGCCCGGCGCGTCCGAGCAGAGCAGGAACCCGTGCAAGTCCGAGTCCGCAGGTTTGGCGCCGGTGACGTTGTACCAGCCGAAGGTATTGTTGTAGCCCGCGCCTCGGGCGAGCACTCGAAAGGTCAAGCCGCAGCTCGGGTTGAAGGTCTCCGGCGTCGTTGCAGCGGCGGAAAGCGCGTTGATGGTATTGCCGCCCTCTTCGGCATTGAGACAGACCTGCACGTTCTTGTCGGAACAGGTCGTGACGCTGGAGTCCAGGATCGGGATCGTGGCACCGCCGGACTGCTGTAGGGCCTGCGCCGGCAAAGAAAGCGAAAGGAGGAGCGGCAGTGCGCTCGCGACTCGGGACCATTGCATCCCTAACAATGTCCCTGTTTTGCAGGGTCCCCGCAAGCCAGAGGGCGGCTCAAGGGGCGGCCGCTGCCGGAAGGCCCGGGATGTGCTCGCGGCCGGCGCGGATTTCCAGGCTCGATCCCTGGAAGGCGTCGCCAACGCTTTCGCTACGCCCCCCAAGGCACCCGGCCAGGAATGCCTCCGCAACGGCGTTGAAAGAAAGGCGGTTTTCCGGTCGCGCGAAGCCGTGGCCCTCGTCCGGGTACACCACGTAACTGACGGGGATCGCGTTCTTGGCCATGGCCGCAACGATTTGGTCGCTCTCGGCCTGCTTGACCCGTGGGTCGTTGGCACCTTGGCCGATCAGCAGCGGCTTTCGGATCTTGGCCACGTGCGTGAGGGGCGAGCGCTCAACCAGCAGCGCTTTGCCCGCTTCGGTGCTGACGTCGCCGACCCGCTTCTTGAACATCGCCTTGTAGGACTCCCAATACGGCGGAATGGAGCCCAGCAGCGTGATCAGATTCGACGGCCCGACGATGTCGACGCCGCAAGCGAAGGTGTCCGGCGTCTGCGTCAGGCCGACCAGCGTGGCGTAGCCTCCGTAGCTACCACCGAAGATGGCCACGCGTTTGGGATCCGCAGCTCCGCGCTCCACCGCCCAGCGCACGGCGTCGATCAAGTCGTCGTGCATCGTTCGCGCCCACTGGCCATCGGCGGCGTTCACGAACGCCTTGCCGAAGCCGACGCTGCCCCGGAAGTTGACGCTCAGGGTGACGTAGCCGCGGTTGGCGAACCACTGATGGAATGCGTTCATCTCCCAGCGATCGCGGCCCCAGGGCCCACCGTGTACCTTGAGCACCATGGGGTACGGTTTGTTCGGCTTCGCTTCTGGACCTGCTCCGGAGTCCTTGGGAAAGGTGATGTAGCTGACGAGCTGCAGCCCATCCCGGGCAGGAATGACGACCGGAATCATGGGGGCGAGCGGGTAGCGCTCCAGCTCCGGGCGATCCGCGAACAGCGGCGTCAGCTTGCGGTCGACGCGTTCGTACAGGTGGTAGCGGGTGGGGCCGGTATCCAATGCGTAGGCAACGAGCCAGCGGCGATCGTCAAGACTGCGATCGATGACGGACAGCTCGCCGGGCTGTGCCGCAAGCAGGGTGTCGAAGTCCGTCTTCAGTTCTGGATCGATCACCGTGAACGTCTTGCGGGCGTGCATGCTGATCGCGGCTTGGGCGGTGTGTTCCGTGGGGTGCAGCAGTACGTCGGTGACGTCGGCCTTGAGGTCTTCGGCCAGCACTTCGCTCTTGCCCGTGGCCACGGCGACTTGCGTCAAGGCGGCGCGATCGCGGCCGCGACTGTCCACGAAGTACAGCTGCTTGGCGTCGCCGCGGAGGGCCCGGGGGCCGCTGACCATGTCGTCTTCCGGCGAAAATGTCGCAAAAGGCAGCCAATTCTTGCCGTGTTTCTTGAGGACCGTGGAGCCGCCCTCAGGGGTCGGTTTTGTGCCGAAGCGCACGGCGAGTTGGTCGTCGAAGATGAACCCAGTGAAGCCGTCGTTCTTCTGGATCAGCCGGCGCTTGCCGCTCGTCAGATCGACGGCAAAGGCATCGTGAAAACGCTTGTCCCGAGCGTTGAGGCCGATCACAACTTCGTTGGGCTTTTTCGGGCTCATATGCAGCAGCCGAGCTTGCACACCTTCTTCGGGCGTCAGGTTTGCGACGTTGCCGGACGCGAGCTCGACGGAGTACGTGCGCCAGTTCTCGTCGCCGCCCTTGTCTTGGGCATACAGCAGGTACTGCGAAGACTGCGCCCAGTGGTAGCTGCGGATCCCGCGCACTTTGTCGTCGGTGATCACCCGCGCGGTATTGATTTGATCTGCGGGCGCAACCCACACGTTGAGCACGCCGTCTTTGGGGGCAAGCCAAGCGATCTGTTTGCCGTCGGGGCTCAGCTGTGGCTGCGTGCGTTCCGGGTTGCCAAACAGCACGCTGCGCGGGATCAGTTGGATCTCTGGCTTCGTGGCTTCGGTTGGGCGCGCCGTGGCCGTCGCG
>CALMUT010000033.1 GCA_937872925.1 uncultured Myxococcales bacterium
TTTCTCTGTCTCATGTTTCCTCCGAAGAGGTGTCAACGAAACTGAGGGAGGTCCACTCGCGCCGCACCACGTTGGCCCACTTCGAGACGCGCGCCCCACCGCCGCCCCACGCCGCGACCCCAACCAACCAAACAGTGGATTTGGCAGTTGGGATTTCCTACGCGCCGCCGCGCCGCCGCCGCCGCCATCGTTCCCAATTGTCGCCACCGCCTCGTGATCTTCAGCGGGCCCGCCAGCACGACGCTGTCCGCGTGAGTTCGCACGACCAGCGTCGCAGTCTTGCCTTGTCCGTCCGCTCGCGTGCGTCGCCCCACTTTCGGTGCTAACAAACCTTTCAGACGCACAGTAGGCCGGTTGATGGACATCAACTCGGCGGTGCCAGAGCGGACTAGGTTCGGCAAGAAGGGCGAGACGCCTGGGAGGGAGCCATGAGCCAAGCCAAGCCAAGCCAAGCCACTGAGCTGATCGTATTCGCCGGAATGTGCATCGCTTGTGTCGGCTGCGGCGGCGACCCGCCGCGGCCCTACGAGGAGGCGGTTCGTGAGGTGGCAGCACGTGCGTTGCAAGGCAAGAATCCCTGCAACGAGACATTGCTAGCAAGGAACCGCACCGAGTTTCCTTTCGCACGCGCAAGTGTCGTTTCGTACTTCTGCTCGGAGCACGTCGAGGGCAAGCCGGTGCTCGCCCATGTGGACGCAAACTCCGGCTATCCCGTTGACGTCGTTCAACTTGCTGCGAGTGACGCATTGGCGTTCAAGACCCAGTTCGACTCGCTGGACCCTGAACTCGCCGACCTGCTCGACAAGGAACCTGAGACCGAGCGCGTCGCCCACGTGTGGGTTCGGCATGAGGTTCTGGACGACATGAAGGTTGAGTTGCAAACAGGCGCGAAAACGGTCGAAGATGTCGCGCTGGTCCAAGGCGCGAAGGTCGCGAATGCAGTCGACATGGCGCGCGCCGACCTGCTGGAGATCCCTGGCTTGACGGTGGTGTCCGAGCCTCAGGCTGCACAATACGCCGCACCCTACGTCGTCGTCCGAGGCGCGCGCGATGCGCTCTCGGCGGCCGGGCGGCTCAAGAACGTGTGGAAGGTCGTTTGGCAGCCGCCATACAGCGACAAGAATCAGTATACATGGCTCCACCACTACGGGAGCACGACGAAGAACTACACGATCAAGGTCTGCATGATCAGCTGGAATGGGCTGTCGAGTAGCACGATGGGCGTCGCGTGGGCATCCAGCGCTCCTCAGTAGAGGCCGAAAGGAGACGTGAAGATGTCGACCCGAATACCTAGCTTGCTGGTCCTGGGAACCTTGGTCGCCGTCAGCGGTTCCTGTGCGAGCGACGATGGCGAGGAGGCCTTCTCGGCATCGAAGATGAAGTCACAGATCAGCGGGCAGTGCGAGGCCACGCTTGTTGCGGCGCTGCGCACGCTGCACGCGGCCAAGGCGTGCAACGAGGACGCAGATTGCGCGTTCCGCGAGAGTAACGGCATCATCGTGTACGAGTTCTGCCGCGCGGGGAGCTACGTGAACCCGTCTGCGCCTGAGCTGTCCGGTCAGGCGCTGACCACCCTCGAACAGCAAGAAGAGGCGCTGGCGCAGTGCTTTTTGCCGAAGTCCAGCGGCGGCATTGGCTGCATGAGCTTCCCGTATCCGCCGCCAGACTGTTGGCATGGGCGGTGTTGGATCGATGTCCAGGCCTACGACATTTTCGAGTCGTCGCCGGATCAATGCAGTTCAGCAGCGCCGCCCGGAACGTGCGGTGATTGTCTGTGCGGGAACTGCCCGCGTGATGCCTCCTCCTGCTTCTCCGATCCAGATTGCCTGTCACTCTATGAATGCACTTTGGCGACAGGCGCCTTCGGGCGCTATGCGGTACTGGACTATGGGGTGGCGCACCCGCCCTGCCCCGACATCCTAGCGAAGGTGGGTGGGCCGACAAGTCCGGCCGTCGAAAGACTGATGAAGGCGTGGCAATGCTCGTTGAGCAAGGGCTGCTTTGCCGTGTGCGACGGCTGACGGACCATCGTGAGCATGGAGTCTGGGCCGACCAAAGCGCTCGCGCGAAAAGACGGTGCGGAAAGCGCACCGATACATCCGTTAAACGATCTAGTTGTTTCACTTAGGGTGGAATGACGGCTGATTTGAGACCCGACCTGCAGGCACTTGCGGCAGTGGCTACGCCGTGTCGACGGCCATCTTGAAACGTCCGCGACATCGTGTGTTCGTGTGTTCTCCGTTTCCGACAGCGCGGACGCCGTTGCGGCGCAGCAGGTGGCTCGCATGCGCGGGATCGCATCTGGCGTGCTCTGCGCCGAGCATGAAGCCATACTAGTCAGTGCCAAACATGCGCACCCGCCGCACCCTTCTCTGCCTTCTCGCTAGCGTCGCGCTTGGCGCCGTTGGTTGTGGCAAAGGTGAGTCCACCGCTGAGCCCGTGGCCACGGGCGGTGCGAACACCGGTGGCACCGCCGGCACTGCAGGGTCTGGCGGAGTCGGCGGCAGCCCTGTGGTCAAGGACCGCTGTCCAGAAGGGCTTACCGGGCCAGCGCTTGTACGGCTGCCGGCGGCGGACGGCAGCTTCTACTGCATGGACGAACGCGAAACCACGGTGGCAGAGTACACGACGTTCATGAAGGAGGCAAAGGCCGACACGAAGACGCAACCCAAAGAGTGCGAATGGAACGACAGCTTCGTGCCGGATACCTACGACCCGCAGCTCGACCCGCCGAGCGGCTGCTCCATGGCATCCTGGGACATTCTGAAGGACAACCCCAAGTTCGCCATGGGCTGCGTCGACTTCTGTGACGCCTTCGCCTACTGCAAGTGGGCCGGAAAGCGGCTGTGCGGGAAAGTCGGGGGTGACGGCACCAAGCTGCTCATGATCGACTACCCAACAACCGGGTCGAGCATCGCGACGACTGTGTCAGGCGAATGGTACGGCGCCTGTAGCCAGGGAGGCACGAGCAAGTACGCCTACGGCGACACCCGGGACCCGAACAAGTGCATCGAAACCGAAGTCTACAAGGCGCAGGGGAACGCGAGCCTGGACGTGACCAAGGTGACCAGCGAGTGCCACGGGACGAGGGAGCCGTACTCCTCCATCCGTGACATGCAGGGCAGTGCGGCCGAATGGGGAAACGTATGTACCACGCCCAACTGTCTGATTTCGGGTACGAGCTACACGGACACGACTCCCAAGGGCTGCGAGGAACATGGTCTCTTCACGCGTACCGGAGAAACCCCCGATCTTGGCATCCGCTGTTGTGCGGACGCTGTTGCGGCGCAGTAGGGGGTTCGCATGCGCGGGATCGCGTCTGGAGTGCGGCCAAGGCGACCAAGCGCGCGGTCCCGTCGCGCGTCGGCGGCACGGCGGCGCGCATAGTAGTCGCCGTCGACTTCCACGATGAGCCGAGCATCGCGTGCTGCGACTCGAGGCCGCGCTGGTCATGTCGCGCCTTCCGGAAGCGGTGGCGCAGGTGCGCGACGCGCTGCGCGAATAGCCGCGCAGCGCGTCAGCGCGGCTTTCACCGCGCCCGACACAACCCGCTCAGCATCGCGTACACCGCATTGCCGCGATCCAGCACCAGCGGCAGCGCTTCCGCGACGCCGTCGCCCGCTTCGATCGCGATTTCCGTCGTGGCGATGGCCTCGACGGCTTCACCGCGCGCGATGCCCCAGACGCGCGCTTTGTCCGCCGGCGAAACGCGCCCTGAAGCCTCCGCAATATTGCGGCAGACGCTCTTCGCCGCACGGAGAGCCTGCTCGCGCATGTCGCGGTCAGTAATGTTCGCCGCGCGCACTGCGCGGAGTAGTTCCAGCGCAGCGCGGTAAACGCGCAACCGATGATGCGGCAGCTGAGATGGTGTTGCCCCCACCGGTCGCTGCTTCGCAGCGCCCACCTCCCCCAAAGCCGGGCTGCGCGTTCGCCGCGCGCAATGTGATTCAGAGCAAAGACGAATAGCGAGAAGCGGCGAACGCTCGCGCGGCAGGGGGAGGTCGGCGCGGTTCGTGACGTGGAACGGCGCGGTCGTGTGAGTCCTCGATGTAACGTGCTCGCAC
>CALMUT010000034.1 GCA_937872925.1 uncultured Myxococcales bacterium
TCGGCCCAGGGGATCCGGCTCCGAGGGTGGCGCCGGGCCAAAGCCCCGCGGTGCTGGCGATCCACGGCTTCGGTGGAACCCCGGTCGAGGTCGATCTGGTGGTGCAGGTGGCGAAAGAATGCGGGCTGGCAGCGCGCGCTCCGCTCCTTGCGGGCCACGGGCGCATCGCCTCGGAACTGGCGAAGACTCGATTCTCAGATTGGCACGCCACCGCCGAAGCCGCGCTGGCGGCGCTGCTCGAGGAACACGCTCAAGTGGTGCTCGTCGGGCTTTCGCTGGGCAGCCTGCTGGCAACCCAGTTGTGCTTGGATCATCCCGGGCAAGTGCGGGGCCTCGCCCTCTTGGCCAACGCCTTTTGGTTACGTGAGCCGTTCCCTGCGCAAGCCCTCGCGGCCTACGTGCGCTTCCCACTGCCCGATGTGCATTTGCCCAAGTCAGCGGCGGATATCCAAGACCCCGAGGCCCGCGCGACGCATTTGACGCTCAGCGCCCAGCCCGCGCGCGCCGCCTCCGAGGTGTGGCGGCACGGGCGCCGACTGCGTCGCCGCCTCGGCGAGGTCAACTGTGCGGTGTATCTTGCCCACGGCGTGCTGGACCGGGTCTGCCCATTTTCGAACCTGGCGCGGGCGGCGGCGCGCATCGGCAGCCGCGAGCTGATCGAGCGCGCATGCGAACGCTCGGGGCATATCGTGACCCGAGACTACGACGCACCCCTGGTCCGAGACGACCTACGGGGCTTCTTCGGCGGCGTGCGCGCGGACCTACTCCGCTAGCCCCCGGTTGAGCCGTAACCGCCGCTGCCGCGCTCCGTTGTGTCCAGACGCTCAGAAAACTCGAAACGGGCCTGCACCACCGGTGCGATCACCAATTGGGCGATACGCGCGAGGGGCTCGACGGAGAAGGACAGACTGCCGTGGTTGATCAGCACGATGCCGACCTCGCCGCGGTAATCCGAATCGATGGTGCCTGGACTATTCACGACGCTGATCCCGGATTTGAGCGCCAGCCCCGAGCGGGGACGCACCTGCCCCTCGAAGCCAACTGGGATCTGCAGCGCGATGCCGGTTGGGATCAGCTTTCGCTCGCCGGGGGCCAGCACCACGGCGCTCTCCAGGGCGGCGCGGAGATCGACGCCCGCTGCCTCGGCGCTTTGGTAAGTCGGCAAGGGCACCAGTACGGGCCCTACGCGTCGGACTAATACGCGCGCCTGCACAGGCTCAGAGCTCCGCAAACCGCCCGCTCTTCAGCGTGGCATCCAGCAGCTGCACGACCCGCTGTTCCAACTGCCGTGCGGCGTTGTCCGGGATCTGCGCCAGCGCGGTCTTGATTTCGCCAAGCGCCTTGAGCTGACTGAAGAGCTGCAGATCGCTTGGCGGCGCAGCCCCGGTGAGCACGTGGCGGATCCGGTCCACTTCCGCGGCCAACGCTTCCAAGCCAATGCCCAACGCGCCCACGCGTCGTCGATTGGGATGCTCACGGTAAAACGCCTCCAGCACTGGTTGTACGATCTGCTCCAGGATGGGCGCCTGATCCTCGGCGTTCCAGATGTGCTTCAGCACGAATAGGTCGCTGTTGTCGGCCTGGTCGCGCCCGTCCAGATAGGCACTGGCGGCGAATAGCTTGAGCATTTTGACAATGCGTCGGTCGCTGACGCTGATGCCCTCGGCGCGGATCTGGAAGACGAGGCCCTTGTAGGACGACAGAAACGCCTCAGAAAACGATAGGCGCTTCGCCAGGTCGTCGGTCATCGCGTGCAAGTCTTTGGCGCTGACCAGCGGGGCAGCCTTCTCGCGCTTGAGCTTTTTGACCTCGTGGCGCACGCCCAGATCCAGCAGTTCGTTGAAGTGATAGGCGTCGAGGTTGTCGCTACGGATCCTCAGCAAAAATCGGTCAAAGAGCGCGCCCAGGCTTTCGTCGGTAGGCACTTCGTTGCTGGCGCCAAACGCACTGATCAGCGGCACCTCCACCACCTGGCCGCCACTGGAATACAATCGCTCGTTCAGCAGCGTCAGAAGCGAATTCAAGATCGCGCTATTGGACTTGAAGACTTCATCCAAGAAGACGATCTCCGACTCCGGCAACATGCCGGCGGTGCGGCGCCGGTAGTGCCCATCCCGGAAGGCCTGGATGTCGACAGGACCGAAGATCTCGTTGGGCTCCGTAAAACGGGTCAGCAGGTACTCGAAGTACTTTGCGTCCAGAAGATGCGCCAGGTTGCGAAGCAGCGCGCTCTTTGCCGTGCCCGGGGGGCCGATCAGGACCGCGTGTTCCCGGGCGACGACTGCGATGAGCAGCAGCCGAATGACCTCGCTTTTTCCGAGAAATTGGCTGTCGAGAGTTTCGGCAACCTGACGCAAGCGTTGGGAGAGCGGGTTGGACATGATCGGGTCTCGGGGGGAGTTCAGGCGGCGGGTCAGCTTTCTTCGGGACCGAACGCGCGACGGTGCCGGTCGAAGATCTCTTGGGCCATTTCGCTGAGCTTGGTGGCTTCCCGTTGGATATCGACGTTGCCCGTGTAGTGGTCAGACGCCTGCACGTAGCCCGCAAATGCCCGGTAGCTCTTGGCCGTCTCGAGTTCGTTTTCAATCTCTTTGAACAGCGCAACGGATCGCATGAAGTAGTCGACCGCTTTGTTCTCGTGGCCCGCTCCCCAGGCGCCGGCGCCCGTGATTTCCCCTAGGGTGCGCAATGCCGCCGCCAGGTGAGACTTGCTGCGGATCTGCCCAAAGAGATCCACCGCGCTCTTGATGCTCTCGCGGGCTTTGCGCAGTTCGCCCTGCAGCAAGAACGCCTTGGCCAGCGCCCGCTTGGCTTCCGCCAAATGCAAACGGTCGCCCATCTCGTCGCATAGGGCTTCTGCCTGCGAGAGCACCAGAACGGCCTTTTCGGGATCGCCCATGCGGTAGTGGGTTTCGCCAATATTGGTGAGCACCACGGCAATGCGGTTGTGCTCGCCGATCTCTTTGGCCAGATCATGTGCTTCTTGGAAGTAGCCAAGCGCCTTTTCGTCGTCGCTCTGCTCTTGCGCCAAGCGCCCCAGGTTATTCAAGGTCTGCACCATGCCGAGGGGATCGCCAATATCCCGTCGGATCTTCAAGGCGGCGTCGAAGGCCTCCGCGGCGCGTCGGGTGCGACCGTGGTCCAACCACACCAGTCCGATGTTATTCAGGCTCAGCGCAATGGAACGCCGGTCGCCGAGGGTCTTGCGCATCTCCAGCGCGGTCATCATCTTTTCGAGCGCCGCGTCGTAGTCGCCTTTGAGCCACAGCAACTTGCCGATGTCGTCGTGACAAGCGCTGACGCCGCGCTTGTCCTGCGCTTTGTCGAAAAGGCTCGTCGCCGCCTCCAGGTGCGTGGCCGCATGCGCCAAAGAGCCAGTGTCGCGGTACAAACGACCAATCCGATTGTGGGCGGCGCCCCCCTTCGCCATGGCCCCAAGACGATACGAAATCGCCAGCATTTCTCGGAACGCCGCCAATGCTTCGTCAGTCCGCCCCAGCAGGGACAGGACGTCGCCGAAGTTGTGCAGGGCGTCGATGCGTCGCCGGGCATCCCAGTCCCCCACGAGTTCCAAGCCCCGGCGGTAGTATTCGGCGGCCTTCTTGGCAGCGTAATTCGACCGCGCCAGATCTCCCGCGTCCAGGAACGTCAGGCCCGCGCGCTCCGCCGCGCCGGCTTCGGCGAGATGGCCCGCGAGCATGGCGCAATACTCTTCTTGGCTACGCACGCCATCGTTGCCACCCAAAAAGTCCGCGATGACCTGATGATACCCGCGGAGCGCCGCGGCACTCGTCAGCTGCGAGACCTTCTCGCGTTCGAGGTTGTGCTTGAACACATACTCGGTTTCGCCCGGGAATGCGGAATCTGGCAAAGGCAACAGATAGTCGCGATTGACGAGTTGCTCCACCGTCGAGAGCAATTGCTCAGAGTCGTTGTCTCCGGTCCACACCTCCGGCGGCAGGCTATCCGCCCGTGACAACGCGGTCAGTCCTCCAAGCCAAAACACGCTGCCCATGGCCGCGGCATGTTCGAGGACTCGGCGTTCCTTGGCGTCCAGGCTGGCTATGCGCGCCTGCACGGCGTCCTCGACGCTCAGGGGCAGCCGAGCACTCGCCAGGCGGTCCAGATTGACCCGCCACACGGGCTCTTTGGCCAGGGCGTCGCGCTCGTCGAGCACGCCCGTATCGTGAAAAATACGCACCATTTGCTCAAGCAGCCGCGGATTGCCCCCCGCCATCCCGACGGCCGCTTCCACCAACTGCGCTGGCGCCCCATCCACGCAGGGGGACAGCAACGACGTCGCGACCGCCACGGAATGGTCGTGGCTCAGGGGGGCCAGTTCGAGCATCAAATGGTGGGATTTGGCCAGCGCCGTCCAATCGCCGACTCGCGCCAATAGTTCCGGTCGAGCCACGCAAATCGTGAGCACCGCGCCACTGAGTTGTTCGACGAGATAACGCAGCAACTCCAGGGAATCGTCATCTGCGAGGTGCAGGTCTTCGAATACCAGACACAGCGGGCCATGCACGGCGTCGGCGTGGAAGAAGCTGCGCACGATCGCGCGGCGCAGCAGGCGCGCTTCGAGGGCGTCTCCTTCGACCGCCTTCGTCAGTGGGCTCTCCAGAAACTCCAGACCGAGCAACTGGCCCAAGAAATAGCAAACGTCCCCCACTTTGCGATCGTCCAAGACGGCGGCGACCTGGGAGCGCAACTGGGCCTTGGCCGCCTCAGCGTCCATGCCTTCGACGAGTCCAAAGCGGCTGCGCAGCATGCGCGCAAACAGTCCGTAGGATTGACCGATGGACCGCGCGCTGCCACGAAACACCCGGGGGGCCTGGCCCGAGGAAACCCGAATATCGAGCAGCAGTTCGTGGACCAATCGGGTCTTGCCGACCCCGGCGCCCCCCACCAACGTAATGACCTGAGCCTGGGCGCTTTCGATGGCCTGCAGGGCCACGGTTTTGAGCGCCGCTAGCTCCGGGTCTCGACCGAGGACCGGCGCGCGTAGGTCACTCACGCCAAATGCGGATACGGGGCTTTCCGTCATGCTGGAGCCGAGTCTCGCCCCCTTTGGCGACTGCCACAAGATTGGGTTTTCTCCCGGCTGGCTGCTCTGGCTTGCGCCACGGCCCGACCCGAGGGAGCCTCAGGCCCGTCGGCCCGACAATCACTGCCTCGGGTCCTATTTCTTTCGAGCTTTCGAAGCTGCCGTGGTGCTCCCCGCAAAGACCCCCGCCCAAACCCAGCCCGGCGAAAAACGCTCGCTGGGCCAGGGCATGTTCCAGAAGTGTGACGGCTGCGGAGCTGTGCACACCGCGGAGGACTTCCGCGAGGTGTTTCGTGTCTGCCAGGCGTGCGGCACCCACCACACGATGTCACCCGCAGCGTGGCGGGAGCTGCTCCTGGATAGGGCGGAACCCCGGCGTTGGGGCGAACACATCCTTCCCGCGGACCCCCTTGAGTTCGACGCCGGCAAACCCTACCCAGCCCGCCTGGAACGTGCCGCGAAAAACAGCGAGCACACCGAAGCGGTGGAAATCGGCAGAGCCACTCTGGAGGGCCAGCCCCTCGCCTATGGCGCCTACGTCTTTCCTTTCATGGGCGGCAGCATGGGGTCGGTCGTCGGGGAGCGCGTGACTCGCCTGTTCGAACGGGCCCTCGATGACGATTTGCCCGTGCTGCTGCTGCACGCGTCCGGGGGCGCCCGCATGCAGGAGGGGCTGCTCAGCTTGATGCAGATGGCAAAAACCGTGGGAGCGCTGCGAAAATTCCGAACTGGGCGCCGCCCCTTCATCAGCCTCCTCGTCCACCCCACGACCGGCGGTGTCGCCGCCAGCACCGCCCTGCTTGGGGACGTCAACGTCGCGGAGCCCAACGCCTTGATCGGCTTCGCTGGGCCGCGGGTGATTGAGAGCACTTTGCGCACGACCCTGCCCCCCGGCTTCCAACGCTCGGAATTTTTGCTGTCCCATGGCATGGTCGACCTCATCGTGCCGCGCGGGGAAATGAAGCAGTGTCTGGCGCGTCTCCTATCCCATCTGAGCAAGCCGTGACCGATCTCAAGAGCACTCTAAAGCGCCTGTATTCCCGCGTACCGAGCCAGCCCAAGCTGGATCTGACTCGAGTCCAGGACGTGTGTGACAAGCTCGGCAATCCGGAAAAGTCTTTCGAGGCCGTGCACGTGGCGGGCACAAACGGCAAGGGCAGTGTCTGCGCTTTTTTGGCGTCGGCGACCGTCGCAGCCGGCAAGCGGACCGGCCTCTACACCTCCCCGCACTTGGTCAAATTCTCCGAGCGCATTCGGATCGACGGCGAGCCCATCGACGACGGCGAACTGGCAGATCTCTTGGAACGCGTGATGGACGAAGGGCCGGAGCTGTCGTTCTTCGAGGTTGCGACGGTTGCGGCATTCTTGGCATTCGAGGAAGCCAAGGTCGAGATCGCGGTGATCGAGGCCGGCCTCGGCGGTCGCCTCGACGCCACCAACGTGGTGCCGGAGCCGCGGGTGGTTGCCATCACCCGGGTGGCCTTCGATCACATGGCTGAGCTTGGCGATACCCTGGCAAAGATCGCCGCCGAAAAAGCCGGAATCATCAAGAAGGGCAGCACTGTCGTGCTCGGCAAGCTGCATCCCGATGCGCGGCACGTGATCG